>NZ_CP162006.1:318576-637153 GCF_040822085.1 Rhodoferax sp. WC2427
GCCGTTGGACCCGGAAAGCATCGAGATGATGCTGGGCATGGACGCGTCCACCATCGACGTGATCGCCGATGGCGGCTCCAAGCCCTCGGATGCCATGCTGGCCTGGGCGCAAGAGCTGCAGCTCGGCCACTGGTTCATGCTGGACCACAACCGCCAGATCAACCGGGTGCAGTTCGCCTGGCGCAGCGACCGCAAGCAACTGCATTTGTTTGCCGCCATGGATGGCCGCAGCTACCTGATCCAGGCGCGCCGTCTGGCTGCCTATTTGCAAGCCGGTTTGCTGGTGCCACAGGAAGAAGAAGCCCTGACCCTGCGCGCTACCCGCGACGCGCTGGCCAAGCTGGACGCCAACCCCGAGCGCCTGCTGGCCTAATTGCTGCGTTTTTTGTAGCTACTCACGCCCATGGGGTGAGCACAGGCGGCCTGAAAACCTTTAATGCGCGACTCTGTCGGACGCGTCGTCGCAGAGTTCGTCGAGCACCAGGGCATCGGGCTCTTCGCCAAAACTCCAGTACACCATCAGGATGATGATTTTCAGGTCGTCCAGGGTCACGGGGTTGCCGCTGGCGGCCATGGCACGGTCGAGCACGATTTCGCGCATCACCGGCGCCAGCACCCCGGCGGTTTCCAGAAAGCTCACAAAGCCCAGGCATTCGGCGCCCAGATGGTCTTGCTCGGCCACCGAATAGACGCGCAGGCTGTCGGTGGCGGGGAAGTCCATGGCCTCGATCGCCAATGGGGACGGGGTCAGGATGGGGCTGTGCGAAGCGATGTGCAGGCCGTCGAGCCAGCGCAGCGCCTCCGCGATTTCATCGGCTTCGAAGCCGACGGCCGTCAATTTGCGGCCAAGTTGTTGCGACTCGGGACAGGCATCGCCCCGCCAGTAGTTTTCATAAACGAACACGAGTACTTCAAACATGGGCCCAATATAGCGCAGAACCTTGGCGCGGGTGGGCAACGCTTTTCAACTGTGGGCAATGCGCTGAAAAAGCCCTCCGGGCAGGCGCGCCACCTGGTTGTCCAGCTCCAGTTCCAGCAGCTGCACCTGCAGTTGGGACGTGGCAATGCCGGTGCGGGCAACCAGCGCGTCCAGGCCGACGGGGTCGTAGCCCAGGGCTGTCAGAAGCGGGTTTTCAGTGTCTTTTGGGCCGCTGGCGCTTATTGCATCAGCATGGGCAGCTATCGAATCAGGAGTGCTGGAGAGTTTCAGTTCGTCCAGCACGTCCTGGATGGTTTCCACCAGTTTGGCGCCTTGGCGGATCAGCGCATGGCAGCCCCGGGCCTGGGCAGAGTGGATGGAGCCCGGGATGGCAAACACCTCTTTGCCCTGCTCCGAGGCCAGGCGCGCGGTGATCAGCGAGCCCGATTGCAGTGCCGCCTCCACCACCAGCGTGCCCTGGGCCAGCCCGGCGATCAGCCGGTTGCGTTTGGGAAAGTTGGCGGCCAGCGGCGGCGTGCCCAGCGGGTACTCGCTCAGCAGCAGGCCGTGCTGGGCGATCCGGTGGGCCAGGGCCAGGTTGCGCCGGGGATAGACGCGGTCCAGCCCGGTGCCCACCACGGCGATGGTTGCCAGCCGGTCATCCGCCTCTGCAGCGCCCTCCAGCGCGCCCAGGTGGGCCGCGCTGTCCACCCCCAGGGCCAGGCCCGAGACCACGGTCAGCCCGGCCTGGGCGCAGGCTTTGCCGAACTGGCGCGCATTGGCCTCGCCCTGCGGCGTGGGGTTGCGGCTGCCGACGATGGCGATGTTGCGGCTGCTGGCCGGACGCCACAGGTCGGTGCGGCCCAGCGCGTACAGCAGCAGCGGCGGGTCTTCCATGGCCAGCAGGGCGGCGGGGTAGCGGTCGTCGCCCAGGGTGATGAGGCTGCGCGGGGCGGCACCGGCGGTTGCCAGCCATTGCAGGGTGCTGTCCAGCTGGGTTTCCAGTTCGGGCGGCACCTGCTGCAGGGCCTGGGCTTGCTGCGGCAGGACGACTTCGCGCAGGCGGGTGGGCGACTGCGCAAACACATCCGTCGGCAGACCAAAGGCGGCCATCAACCGGCGCGCAGTGGTATTGCCGATGCCGGGCGTCAGGAGCAGACGCAGCCAGCCTGCCAGCTCGTCCCGGTCCATGGCGTCAGTTGGGGGTGGTCAGCCGGTCGCCGATTTTCACGCTGGTCTTGATTTCCAGGATCAGGCCGTAAGACACCCGTTCGAACGGGCGGAACACCATCAGCAGGCCGTTGCGCTCATCGGGGAGCTTGATCAGGGCCTTGTCCGGGTCGGTGGGGTCGCGCAGCCGGGCCCCATCGGACAGCAGTGCCAGCACGTGGCCGCGCTCGACGCCGTCACGGGTGCCCTTGTTGATCACCACGATCTGGTTTTGCGCGGCATTGGCCACCGCGGCGCTGCCATACACCGACACGATGCGGCCTTCGATGTTCTTGGACGGGGCGCGGGGCACGAAGTTGAGCAGCTCGCGCTCGGGTTCGGGCAGCAGGCGGTCGCCGACGCGGATTTCTTCCTTGGCCGAGACGATGTCCAGGCTGGCGGGAACGATGTCGAGGAAGGGCTTGCCGTCGCGGTCCAGGTCGCGGGACGGGCGCTGGACTTCGCTGCCGGCCAGGCTGGCCTTGCCGACGTACTGGGTTTCATAGCCCAGGATTTCACCGGTGCCGGGGTCCTTGAGCGGGGTGGCGTTGCGCATCACGCGGAAGGTCTGCACCTTGCCCTTGCCGTCGATCAGTGGCGCGCTGGCCGGACCCCGGGCGTAGGCGCGGTCGCCCTGGCTCAGCATCACATGGTCTTCCTGGGTGGCCACGATGCGCGGCGCCAGTGCCAGGGTGTTTTCGTCCACCACCAGCGGCTCGGCCAAAAACGGCTCGATCAAATGGGTTTGCAGCGGGGGCAAGGCGTTGTCGGCCAGGTTCTCGATGCGGGTGCGCGGCGACAGGCGCACCGTGCGCATGCCGTCGCCCGATACCGCCTGGCCCGCCTGCAGCATGGCGCGGCCGTCTTTTTTGAACAGAAACAACTGCTGGCCGGGATAAATGCGGTGCGGGTTGCGGATGTCTTGCTGGTTCATGCCCCACAGCTCGGGCCAGCGCCACGGCGTGGCCAGGAACAAGCCGGAAATGGCCCACAGTGTGTCGCCGGATTTGACCGTGTAGTGGTCGGGGGCATTCGGGGCCAGCGCGGCCAGGGGCACGCCGTCATGGGCTACCTGGCTGGCGGTGGCTTGCTGTGCGGGGGTGATGGGATAGTCTTGCGCCTGCGCCAGAGGGCTCCACAGGCTGGCCGACAAGGCCGTCAACACCATGGCGGCTGCGGCTGCAGCCCTACCCGATTCCACTCCCGCTTTTTTGTATTTCATATTTGGTAGCACCACAAATGCCCATCGGTGCCGCTATTGGCGTGGTCTGCATATAGACGCAAATCCGACGGAAAACTAACGACAAATTACGCGCGATTCTGCGCCCAAGCCCCTAGCAGGGCAACGAATATTGGCGCGCCTTGGTTGGGCCGGGTCCAAAAGTAGCGAAAATAGCGACATACGGCTGGCCGCCTCGCGCCCAGTTTCCGCAATTTCGGCGAGATCCCATGGCCCTACTTTCCATTCTCCAATACCCAGACCCCAAGCTGCACACCTTAGCACGACCCGTGCAGGCGGTGGACGCACGCATCCAGGCCCTGATCGCCGACATGATCGAGACCATGTACGACGCCAACGGCATCGGCCTGGCGGCGACCCAGGTGGACGTGCACGAGCGCCTGGTGGTGATCGACGTGTCCGACGAGCGCACCGAACCCCTGGTGCTGATCAACCCCGAAATCCTCTGGGCCAGCGAAGAGCGGGTGCTGAACGAAGAAGGCTGCCTGTCGGTGCCCGGCATTTACGACGGCGTGGAGCGCGCCACCCAGGTGCGGGTGCAGGCGCTGGACGGCGCGGGCCAGCTGCGTACCCTGGAGGCCGAGGGCCTGCTGGCGGTGTGCATCCAGCACGAGATGGACCACCTGCTGGGCAAGGTGTTCGTGGAATACCTGTCGCCGCTGAAACGCAACCGGATCAAGAGCAAGATGCTCAAGACCCGCCGCGCGCTGGGCCGCGCGGACGCGGCCTGATGCGCATCATCTTCGCGGGCACGCCGGAGTTTGCCCAGGTCGCGCTGGCCCAACTGCAGGCCGCAGGCCACGAGATCGTGCTGGTCCTCACCCAGCCTGACCGCCCCGCCGGGCGCGGCATGAAGCTGCAGGCATCCCCGGTCAAACAGCACGCGCTGGCCCACGGCATCCCCGTGGCCCAGCCGCGCAGCCTGCGGCTGGACGGCAAATACCCCGATGAGGCCGCCGCCGCCCAGGCCCTGCTGCAAGCCGCCCAGGCCGATGTGATGGTGGTCGTGGCCTACGGCCTGATCCTGCCGCAGTGGGTGCTGGACCTGCCGCGCCGCGGTTGCCTGAACATCCACGCCAGCCTGCTGCCGCGATGGCGCGGTGCGGCCCCCATCCACCGCGCCATCGAGGCGGGCGACACACACACCGGCGTGGCCATCATGCAGATGGATGCCGGGCTGGACACCGGCGCCATGCTGCTGGTCGAGTCGCTGCCCATCGCCCCTACCGATACCACCGGCAGTCTGCACGACAGGCTGGCCGATCTGGGCGGCAAGATGGTGGTGCAGGCCCTGGCGCAGCTGGACACCCTGGTGCCCGTGCCCCAGCCCAGCGAGGGCATCAGCTACGCCCACAAGATCGAAAAGCGCGAGGCGGCCATCGACTGGACGCAAACCGCCGACACCATCGTCCGCCGTATCCGCGCCTTCAACCCCTTCCCCGGCGCGGCCACGCTGCTGGCGGGCGAGAGCCTGAAAGTCTGGGCTGCCACGGTGTCGGACGCGGCCTTGCCCGCAGGCACAGTTTATGGATCAATTGTGGCTGTAACGCCCGAATCGATAGCGGTAGCAGCTATGGATTCGATAGTAAACATCACCCAGGTGCAGCGCCCGGGCGGCAAACGTCTGGCGGTGGCCGACTTCCTGCGCGGCTGCGATGTGCAACCCGGCATGGTGTTTGAAAACGCGCCCGATGTTCCTCAAGCGCGCTAACCGCGGCCACCCCGAGTTCCGCGTCGGCGCGTCCGAGATGTGGCCCCAAGCCCCCGGCATGGTCGCCTGGGGCCTGATGACCGGCGTGGCCATGGCCAAGTCGGGCATGAGCCTGTTCGAGTCGCTGCTGATGACCCTGACCGTGTTTGCCGGCAGCTCCCAGCTGGCCGCCGCGCCCCTGCTCACCGTGGACGCACCGGCCTGGGTGATTCTGGCCACCGGCTTTTGCGTCAACCTGCGCTTCGTGGTGTTCAGCCTGCACTTGCGTCCCTACCTGATGCACCTGCCCTGGCTGGAGCGCATCAGCCACGGCTACCTGACCACCGACATGACGTACGTGATGTTCACCCGGCGCTTTGCCCACCCCGGCGGCACGCCCGAGGCCCAGAACGCCCAAGAGGCCTACCTGGCGGGCAGCAACAGCGCCTGCTGGATCAGCTGGATGCCCGCCAGCGTGGCCGGTGTGGTGCTGGCCAACTTCATCCCCACCACCTGGGGCCTGGGGTTTGCGGGCATCTTGTGCCTGATCGGCATTCTGTGTTCGCTGGCCAGCACCCGGCTGCGCATCGTCTCGGCGGTGGTGGCGGCCATGGTGGCCATCACGGCCTACCAGCTGCCGTTCAAGCTCAACATCGTGGTGGCGATTGCCATGGCCGTGCTGGCCTGCATGTCGATCGAAAAAATGCGGCGCAGGGCGGTGGCATGAACGGCTCCACCACCTGGCAGACGGTCGCCATCATCCTTGGGCTGGCGGCCATCACCGTCATCACCCGCTGCTTCTTCTTTCTGACCCGCAAGTCCGCCAGCCTGCCGCACTGGGCCCAGCGCGGCCTGCAGTACGCGCCGATTGCCGCCCTGTCCGCCGTGGTGCTGCCCGAGGTGCTGATGACCCAGGGCCACCTGCTGGCCACCTGGATGGACGCCCGGTTGTTTGGCGCCGCCGCCGGGGTGCTGGTGTACTTCTGGCGGCGCGACGTGCTGCTGACCATCGTGGCGGGCATGGCCGTGTATTTGCCGCTGCATCTTGGACTAGGCTGGTAACTTTTCCTTCGGTGGCACTCCTAAAATGGCAGGCTGAGTTTTTTATCCTCCAACCTACCGAGACACCGCCATGAACGTCATCCGCTTCTCCGATCTGTGCGCCCAGGGCAAAGCCGCAGGCCAACGTGTTTTCATCCGCGCCGAACTGAACGTGCCGCAGGACGACAGCGGTGCCATCACCGAAGACACCCGCATCCGCGCCTCGGTACCGTGCATCCAGATGGCGCTGGACGCTGGCGCGGCGGTGATGGTGACATCGCACCTGGGCCGCCCCACCGAGGGTGCCTTCAAACCCGAAGATTCGCTGGCCCCGGTGGCCAAGCGCCTGGGCGAGCTGCTGGGCCGCGATGTGCCGCTGGTGTCCAACTGGGTCGACGGCGTGACGGTCGCCCCCGGCCAGGTCGTGCTGCTGGAGAACTGCCGCGTCAACGTCGGTGAAAAGAAAAACAGCCCCGAGCTGGCCCGAAAAATGGCCGCGCTGTGCGACATCTTCGTGAACGATGCCTTCGGCACCGCCCACCGCGCCGAAGGCACCACCTACGGCATCGCCGAATACGCCAAGGTCGCCTGTGCAGGCCCTTTGCTGGCGGCCGAGATCGACGCCATCACCAAGGCTCTGGCCCATCCCCAGCGCCCGCTGGTGGCCATCGTGGCGGGCTCCAAGGTGTCCACCAAGCTGACCATCCTGAAAGCCTTGTCCGAAAAAGTGGACGGGCTCATCGTGGGCGGCGGCATTGCCAATACCTTCATGCTGGCCGCCGGTTTGAAGATCGGCAAGAGCCTGGCCGAGCCCGACCTGGTCGACCAGGCCAAAGCCGTGATCGAGGCGATGAAAGCCCGCGGTGCCGCCGTGCCCATCCCCACCGATGTGGTCACCGCCAAAACCTTTGCCGCCGATGCCGTAGCCACCGTCAAGGCCGCTTCTGAGGTGGCCGACGACGACCTGATCCTCGACATCGGCCCGCAAACCGCCGCCGCGCTGGCGCTGCAGCTCAAGTCCGCAGGCACCATCGTCTGGAACGGCCCGGTCGGCGTGTTCGAGTTCGACGCCTTCGCCCATGGCACCGAAACCATCGCCCGCGCGATTGCCGACAGTGCTGCGTTTTCGATCGCTGGTGGTGGCGACACACTGGCGGCGATTGCCAAATACGGCATTGAAAAACAGGTGGGTTACATCTCCACCGGCGGCGGCGCTTTCCTGGAAATTCTGGAAGGCAAAACCCTGCCTGCGTTCGAAATTCTGCAAAAGCGCGCTGCCTAGGCCAGTGGGTACACACCGCAGACATATAGCGGTGTTCCACTCGCGGCCTGGGCCGCGCTTCCAGCGGTAGTGTGAGGTCGCGCCGGGGGTTCCTCCCATCGCATTTCGGGAGGATCACCATGTTCGAGTTGCGCAACCCCCAGGCGCGGAGCAGCCGCCTGCTGGGTAAAACGCCCAACCGCTGGGACCTGGCCCTGCTGCCGCTGGTACTGGCGGTGCTGGTGGCCCTGGCGTTTGGCGCAGCGCAGATGGCCCGCCCGTTTGCCATGGGCGAGACGCTGGAGATATCGCTCTCTCCCGCCTACCTGCCGTACTACCTGCTGCGCACCATTTTGCGCATGTTCATTGCGCTGGCCTGTTCGCTGTTGTTCAGCTTTGTGTTTGCGGCCATCGCCGCCAAATACCGGGCGGCCGAGAAGGCCATGATCCCCATCCTGGACGTGCTGCAGTCGGTGCCCATCCTGGGCTTCCAGGCGATTGCCATCGCGCCCTTCATCGCGCTGTTTCCGGGCAGCCTGCTGGGCGTGGAATGCGCGGCCATCTTCGCCATCTTCACCTCGCAGGCCTGGAACATGGCGTTCAGCCTGTACCAGTCGATCCGCAACGTGCCCGACGAGTTGAACGAGGCGGCGCGGGTGTTCCGCCTGTCGGGCTGGCAGCGCTTTTGGCGGCTGGAGCTGCCGTTTGCCATGCCAGGGCTGCTGTGGAACATGATGATGTCGATGTCGGGCGGCTGGTTCTTTCTGGTGGCGGCGGAAGCCATTTCGGTGGCCAACCAGGACATCAAGCTGCCGGGCATCGGCTCCTACATTGCCGTGGCCATCGAGGCCAAGGACGGCTGGGCCATTGGCTACGCGATTGCGGCCATGCTGGCGGGCATTTTGTTGTACGACCAGCTGTTCTTCCGGCCGCTGCTGGCCTGGGCCGACAAGTTCCGGTTCGAAGAGTCGCAGGGTGACATGGCGCAGCAGTCCTGGCTGCTGGACTGGATGGGCCGCAGCCACTGGATGCGTGGCCTGAGCGCCCACTTCTGGACGCTGATGCGCGGTGCGCTGGGCTGGTTCAGCGTGCGCGGTGGTGCTGCTGTGCGCGATGCGCGCCCCGAGCCCGCCCACCCGCTGTGGGAACGCGTGTGGGATGGCGTGCTGGTGCTGGCCGCCGTGGCAGCGCTGGCCTGGCTGGTGCTGTTTGTGCACACCGTGGTCGGCTGGGGCGAGGCCGCGCATGTGGGTTTTCTGGGCCTGATCACCCTGGCCCGGGTGCTGCTGCTGATCGCCCTGGCCTCGCTGGTGTGGGTGCCGGTGGCGGTGTGGATCGGGCTGCGGCCCGCGTACTCGCAGCGGGTGCAGGCGGTGGCGCAGTTTTTGGCGGCGTTTCCGGTCAACCTGATGTTTCCGCTGGTGGTCTACCTGCTGGTGACCTGGCGGTTGAACCCAAATATCTGGCTCAGCCCGCTGATGGTGTTCGGCACCCAGTGGTACATCCTGTTCAACGTGGTGGCCGGGGCTGCCACCATCCCGAACGAGCTGCGCCTGGCCGCCGACAACCTGGGTGTGACAGGCTGGCTCAAGTGGAAGCGCGTCTACCTGCCTGCGGTGTTCCCCAGCTACATCACCGGGGCCATTACCGCCAGCGGCGGCTCGTGGAACGCCAGCATCGTGGCCGAGTACGTCACCTGGGGCAAAACCACCCTGGTGGCTGACGGCCTGGGCAGCTACATCAAGCAAATGACCGATGCAGGCGACTTCCACCGCATCGCGCTGGGCATTGGCGTGATGTGTATTTTTGTGATGCTGCTGAACCGCTTCTTCTGGCGCAAGCTGTACGTGCTGGCCGAAGACCGCAGCCGCTGACGCGGCGCTGGAGAACCCCTATGAATCTGATCGAACTGCAAGGTGTGGCCAAGTCTTTCCGCGCCGCCGACGGCACCGCCCGCAGCGTGCTGGAGTCGGTGGATTTCCACCTGGCCGATGGCGAAATCGTGGCCCTGCTGGGCAAGTCGGGCTCGGGCAAGTCCACCCTGCTGCGCATCATGGCCGGGCTGATTCCGGCCGACCACGGCAAGGTGGAATACCGCCAGCGGGCCATCCACGCGCCGGTGGCGGGCATCGCCATGGTGTTCCAGTCGTTTGCCTTGTTCCCCTGGCTGACGGTGCAGCAGAACGTGGAGCTGGGCCTGGAAGCCCAGGGCGTGCCCGCCGCAGAGCGCCAGACCCGCGCCGATGCGGTGCTGGAGATGATTGGCCTGGCCGGGTTTGGCGGCGCCTTGCCGCGCGAGCTGTCGGGCGGCATGAAGCAGCGGGTGGGCATTGCCCGCGCCCTGGTCACCAACCCCGATATTTTGCTGATGGACGAGGCGTTTTCGGCGCTGGACGTGCTGACCGGCGAAACCCTGCGCAACGACATGCTGGAGCTGTGGGATGGCGACCAGATCCCCACCAAGGGCATCCTGATCGTCTCGCACAACATCGAAGAGGCGGTGATGATGGCCGACCGCATCATCATCCTGGCCAGCGACCCGGGCCGCATCCGCGACGAGGTGCTGATCGACCTGCCGCGCCCGCGCGACGCAGATGCCGTCGAGGTGCGGGCGCTGATCGACGAGGTCTATGCCTTGATGACGCAGCGTCCCGCGCAGGAGGCGACCGCTGGGGAGCCGGTCACCGCCCACTTGGGCTACCGGTTGCCGCCCACCGATGTCAGCCACATCGAAGGCGTGCTGGAACTGCTGGCCGATGCGCCGTTCGACGGGCATGCCGACCTGCCGCAACTGGCCGAAGAGTCCGAGCTGGCCGACGAAGAGCTGTTCCCCACCTACGAGGCGCTGGGCCTGCTGGGCCTGGCCCATGTGGACAAGGGTGACATCCACCTGACTCCGCTGGGCCAGCACTACGTGGATGCCGACCAGGCGCGGCGGCAGGAGATTTTTGGCCAGCAGCTGCTGACCCACGTGCCCTTGGCAGCGCACATCCGGCGCAACCTGGAATCCGAGCCCAACGGCACCCTGTCCGAAAAGCGCTTTCTGGACTTGCTGGAGGAGTTCATGGACGCGGTGGAGGCCCAGCGCGTGCTGCAGGTGGCCATTGAGTGGGGCCGCTATGGCGAGGTCTATGGCTACGACTACCACACCGGGCGGCTCACGCTGCCCGAGGAATCGGAAACCTGAGATGCTATTGAATTAAGAGCTGCTCACGCCGATTCCATAAGCATGGAGCGCCGATTTCCTATAAATCGGTGTGGCTTAGAACTTCCAGCCCAGGCCGATGCCAAACAGCACCGGGTCGACCTTGAAGGTGCCCAGCTTGGTGCCACCGGCGGCAACGTCGGTGCGGATGTAGACCTTCTTCAGGTCGAAGTTCAGCACCATGTTCTTGGCCACCGGAATGTCCACACCCACTTGCAGGGCGGGACCAAAGCTGTTGCGGTCCACCGTCACGCCTGCGGGCAGGTTCACCGAGCTCAGGCGGGTGTAGTTCAGGCCCGCGCCCACGTAGGGCGTGAAGTTGCCCTGGGGCGCGTGGTACTGCAGCGTCAGTGTGGGGGGCAGGTGCTTGAAGCTGCCGATGGCGGTGCCGCCTGCGCTCAGCGTTTGTTTTTGCGGCACGGTCAGCACCAGCTCGGCGGCGAAGTTGGGCGTGAAGAAGTAGCTGATGTCCAGCTCGGGCATCCACTTGTTGTTGATGGACAGCGAGAGCGGGGTGGTGTCGCCATTGGCGCTGTCCAGGTGCACGGCGCGGGCGCGAACCAGCCAGGGACCGGGGGCGCTGGACTGGGCCAGGGCGGCGGTGGACAGCAGGGCGCAGAGTGCGGCGGCGAATACGGTTTTTTGCATGGTCTTCTTTCAATCAGGTTGCGGGAACATCCCACCCCTTGATTACAGAAGACCGGGCCCTTGGGGACTTTGCGCCGCATCAAACCGTGTGTACACCGGGTTTGCGCCAGATCAAACGTCCACCAGGTTCACCCGGTTGAAGGACGCTTTATGGGCGAGCCGGACTGGTTGCCTGGCCCTGGAAGTCGGTCCAGCAGTGGCGCGTGAAGTCGTACAGCTTGCAGGCGCGTGCGGTGTCAAAGTACCAGCGCCATGAGAACGGCTGCACCACGATGCGCCCGGGCAGCAGCTCTTCCAGCTTGGCCTGTGCCACCTTGAGCTTGTACAGCGGGATGCTCATGTCCACGTGGTGGGCGGTGTGCTCCATGATGTGGTGCACCAGCGCGCCGATCTGCAGCGGGAAGGTCAGGTGCACCGTGGTGGACACAAACGGCTGGGCCCGCAGCCACACCGCGCGGTCGTCGTGCCACGACACCTTGACGTGCGTGTGGTGGCCGTAGATCACAAAGCCCATCATGTTGAACCAGAAGAACATCGGCACCGCAAAGCCCAGCAACAGCAGCAGTGCCACCGATTGGCCGGTGGCCAGCGCGGCGGCGGCCAGCGCGGCGATCCAGAGCAGGGCAAAGGCACTGACCAGAAGGCAATCCCAGGTGAAGACGGCACGGTGGGTGTTGCCCATTTGCGACTTCCCGGGAAACACCATCTTTTTCCACCAGATCTCCACCATGTAGTACAGGCCCGGCCCCCAGCCGCTGCGGTAGATGCGCTGCAGCACCCGGCCCACCGGCGACAGGGCCTGGTATTCCTGCTGCGTCAGCGGGGCCCAGACAAAATCCACGCCCTTGAGGTTGGTGAAGCCGTGGTGCACCACGTTGTGGCCTACATCCCACAGGCTATAGGCCGTGAGCGACGGCAAAAAGGCGATGCGGCCCAGCCATTTGTTCAGGCCGCGGTGCGGTGTCAGGCTTTGGTGGCAGCCGTCGTGGCCGATGACGAACAACCGCCCCACCACGAAACCTGCGGCCAGTCCGCACAGCAGCTTGGCCCACACAGATGCCAGCAACACGGTGCCGGTCAGCAGGGTGCCCAGCACGGCGTAGTCCAGTGCCAGCAGCCACAGGGCGCGCAGCGTGGTGCGCTGTGACAGGGGAATCAGCCAGGAACGGATCACCTTGCGGTGCGGCAGCGGTACGCCGGGTGCCAGGGGTACGGGTGGGAGGGTGGAAGTGTGGTTTTCAGTCGAAGATGACATGGCAAAACACGGTCAACGTGTATTTCAGGTGGGTGATTTGCCTAGCGAAGCCGGTGGCCGCGCATGGGTACGCAAATCAGCTGCCGCGATCCTATGCGCGCTGGGCGGCAGCCGTACTGACCCAGATCAAAGCATTTGCAGGGCGTGGCACCATGGTAACTTTGTACCAAGGCCCCGTGCCCGTGGCGCAACTAGGGTTTTCATGGTTGTTCTGTAACCTTTTAGTAACTACTTTCGTGTGAAAATGGAAACTAAATTACACCGGAGACTTTCGCATGCCCCGCCTCGCCACCAAAATTGTTGCCACCCTCGGCCCTGCTTCCAATTCGCCAGAAATTCTGGAACAGCTGATCCGAGCGGGTGTGAATGTGGTGCGGCTGAACTTCAGCCATGGCAAGGCGCAGGACCACATCGACCGCGCCATGATGGTGCGCGAAGCCGCTCGCCGTGCGGGCGTCGAAGTGGCCATCATGGCCGATCTGCAGGGCCCCAAGATCCGTGTGGCCAAGTTTGCCGAAGGCAAGGTCATGCTGGAGCCCGGCCAGAAATTTGTGCTGGATGCCGCCCGCACCGAACCCGGCGACATCTACGGCGTGGGCCTGGACTACAAAGAACTGCCGCGTGAAGTCAAGCCCGGCGACGTGTTGCTGCTCAACGACGGCCTGATCGTCATGACCGTCGAAGCCGTGCACGGCGAGGCGGTGCACACCATCGTCAAGCTCGGCGGCGAACTGTCCAACAACAAGGGCATCAACAAAAAGGGCGGTGGCCTGACCGCCCCGGCGCTGACCAGCAAAGACATGGACGACATCAAGACCGCCATGTCCTTCCAGGCCGACTACGTGGCCGTGAGCTTCCCCAAGAACGCCACCGACATGGAAATGGCCCGCCAGCTGTGCAACGTGGCTGCCGCCGAATTCCGCCACAAGCCCGGCATGATCGCCAAGATCGAGCGCGCCGAAGCCATTCCGCACCTGCAGTCCATTCTGGATGCCAGCGACGGCATCATGGTGGCGCGTGGTGACCTGGCGGTCGAAGTCGGCAATGCCGCCGTGCCCGCCCTGCAAAAACGCATGATCCGCATGGCCCGCGCCAGCGATAAGGTGGTCATCACCGCCACCCAGATGATGGAGAGCATGATCACCAACCCGGTGCCCACCCGCGCCGAGGTCAGCGACGTGGCTAATGCCGTGCTGGACGGTACCGACGCAGTGATGCTCAGCGCCGAAACCGCTGCCGGCAAGTTCCCCCTGGAAACCGTGCTGGAAATGGCCAATATCTGCCGCGAAGCCGAAAAGGCCGAGTTTGGCGAGCTGGAAGCCGACTTCAAGGGCAAGATCTTCAGCCGCATCGACCAGTCCATCGCCATGGGCGCGCTGTTCACCGCGCAGCACCTGGGTGCCAAGGCCATCGTGGCCATGACCGACAGCGGCTCCACCGCCTTGTGGATGAGCCGCCACAGCATCCACGTACCCATCTACGCCCTGACCCCGCGCCTGGCCACCCAGCGCAAGATGGCGCTGTACCGCAACGTGTTGCCTCTGTTGATGGACGCCAGCACCGACCGCGACACTGCGCTGGGACAGGCCGAGAGCCATCTCCTCAACCGCGGCATCGTGCAGCGCGGCGATGTGTACGCCATCACCTGCGGCGAGCCCATGGGTGCCCCCGGCGGCACCAATATGCTGAAGATCTGCCAGGTCAGCTGATGTTCCTGGAGGGCTGCCTAGCGCAGCCCTCGCTTCTTCCGGTGGCCCATGCAACGTGGGTCTTGCAGGCCCGCATGGCGGCCTGCACGGGCCGGTTTTCCTTGGATACGGGTGCCCAGGGCACGCGCCAACAAATAGTTACAAAGCTGTATCCGCCGGGTGGCGCGGCTTTTGCCTGCACGCCGTTGTTGGCACAACGCTAGAATTGGCAGAGTTACCAAGCGGTTACCAAAACGGCGGATACCACTCCGCGGCCTGGTTTTGGCCCGCTTTGCCCCCGTTTTTTTACTCTCTGGAACCACCACCATGGCACTCGTTTCTATGCGCGAACTGCTGGACCATGCCGCCGTCAACGGCTATGGCATCCCGGCCTTCAATGTCAACAACCTGGAGCAGGTCCAGGCTGTCATGCAAGCCGCCGACGAGGTGGGTGCACCCGTCATCCTGCAGGCCAGCGCCGGTGCGCGCAAGTACGCGGGCGAGCCCTTCATCAAACATTTGATCCAGGCCGCGATCGAGACCTGGCCCCACATCCCGCTGGTCATGCACCAGGACCACGGCCAAAGCCCCGAAGTCTGCCAGGGCGCGATCAACCTGGGCTTTAGCTCGGTGATGATGGACGGCTCCCTGCAGTCCGACGGCAAAACCATCGCCAGCTTTGACTACAACGTTGAAGTCACCCGCAAAGTGGTCGAGCTGGCGCACCGCGTCGGTGTGACGGTGGAGGGCGAACTCGGCTGCCTGGGCTCGCTGGAAACCATGCAGGGCGACAAAGAAGACGGCCACGGCACCGACGACGTGATGACCATGGCGCAGATGCTGACCGACCCCGAGCAGGCCGCCGAATTCGTGCAGCGCACCCAGATCGATGCGCTGGCCATCGCCATCGGCACCAGCCATGGCGCCTATAAGTTCACCCGCAAGCCCACCAGCGACATCCTGGCCATCCAGCGCATCAAGGAAATCCACCTGCGCATCCCCAGCACCCACCTGGTGCTGCACGGTAGCTCCAGCGTGCCGCAAGAGCTGCTGGCCATCATCCGCGAGCACGGCGGCGACATGAAGGAAACCTACGGCGTGCCGATCGAAGAGATCCAGGAAGCCATCAAGCACGGCGTGCGCAAGATCAACATCGACACCGATGTGCGTCTGGCCATGACCGGCGCGATCCGCAAGTTCTTCATCGAAAACCCCGAAAAGTTCGACCCCCGCGACTACCTCAAGCCCGCCCGTGAAGCCGCCAAAAAGCTGTGCAAACAGCGCTTTTTGGAGTTCGGTTGCGAAGGCCAGGCGGCCGGCGTCAAGGGCCACACCTTACAGGTGGTGGCGGGCCACTACGCCGACGGCCTGCTGGCCCAGGTCATCCACTAATTCGAAGGATTGGTAAGGTTCAGCCGAAACTCTCGGCCAGAACGGATGCCCGCCAGAAACACCGCAGAACTGGCTTTGCCAGGCTGCTGGTGTGGCCCCCTGCAAGGGGGTTGGATGCCACATGCGTACTCGGCTTTGCAAGCCGATTCCGGGGCAGTGGGCAAGCCTGGGGGTGTGCCTATCTTGGCCTGATCAGGCCGCAGCCGACCAGCCCGGCGGCGTTCAGCCGGTCGGCCATCAGCAGGGCCCCAGACAGGGCGGCAAACAGCGTCTCGCTCGACAAAATGGTGGCCGCGTGGCTGGCGTTGGCATGGCGCTGGCCCCGCACCTACTGCGTGTAGCCCAGGCCCGCAGCGGGGTGACCGGCAGGTACAGCGCGGTCAGCACCCCGGCGTTGGTCACGTGGGTCTGGCCAATGCCGATCTGCTGCATCACCACGCCCGCAAAAATCAGAAATCCCAACCCGGCCACCGGCAGCAGATGGCCTGCCAAGCGGGAGGGTGTGCAGGGTGGGTCTTGCCAGAGTGTGCAGATTGTCACGTATCCAATTTGACTTTTAGATGGTAGACAATGTGCGGTCAACCTGTGGGTTGTACCCGGCGTTGCGGGTGGCTGCAGCGTATTTTTTTCTCCACTTACCAAGGAAACACCATGGGCTTACTCGACTCGGTACTCGGCGCAGTTTTGAACAATGGCCAACAGCAGGCGCAACCCCAGGGTGGCCTGGGCGGTGGTTTGGGCGGCATCATCGGCATGCTGGCCAGCAACCCCCAGCTCATTCAGGTGGTGACGGGCATGCTGAGCAACAACGGCGAGCACGGTGGCCTGGGCGGCCTGGCGGCCAAGTTTGGCCAGGCCGGCATGGGCGATGTGCTGAATTCGTGGATTGGTGGCGGCCAGAACCAGCCCATCTCGGGCGACCAACTCGGCAATGTGCTGGGTTCGGACGCGCTGGCGGGTATTGCCGCCCAACTGGGCCTGGAGCCCGGTGAAGCTGCGGGCCAGCTGGCCCAGGTGCTGCCGGGTCTGGTAGACCACCTGACCCCGCAAGGCCAGGCCCCCCAAGGCGGCCTGGGCGACAGCGGCGACCTGTTCGGCATGCTGGGCGGTTTGCTGCAAAAATAGTAGCTAGTTACGCTTATTCCATAAGCGTAAAAGCCACTTTTCAGGAATGAAAAGTGGCTTTTTTACTTTCAAGCCGCGTCGGCCTGCAGCGGAAAACTGGCAATCACCTGCGCCACCGCGGCGGTGAGCTTCTTGGCGTAGGGCACGTGCAAAAACTCGTTCGGGCCGTGGGCGTTGCTCTTGGGGCCGAGCACACCGCACACCATCATCTGCGCCTTCGGGAAGCCCTGCGACAGCATGTTCATCAGTGGAATGGTGCCGCCCTGGCCGATGTAGCCGCAGGGCGCGCCAAATTGCGCCTGTGATGCGGCGTGCAGCGCGGTTTCGAACCACGGCGCAGTGCTCGGGGCGTTCCAGCCGGTGGCGGCACCGTCGGGCTGGAAGGTCACGCGGGCCTGGTAGGGGGCGTTGTCTTCCAGCAGGGTCTTGAGTTCTTGCACCGCCAGGGCTGCATCTACCAGCGGCGGCAAGCGCAGCGACAGTTTGAAGGCGGTGTAGGGGCGCAGCACGGCCCCGGCGTTTTTCAGCTCCGGCAGGCCCTCGGCCCCGGTGACGCTGAGCGTGGGGGCCCAGGTGCGGTTCAGCAGCGCCTGCACCGGCTCGGTGGTGGTGGGCAGGCACAGGGTGCTGGCACCGCCGCAGTCGTAATGTGCCCACGGGAAGCGCTTGTAGATTTCATCACCCAGAATGGCCGCCGTGGCCCGGGCCTGCAGCAGGCGGTCGGCCGGCACTTCGCAGTGGAAGCTGGCGGGCAGCAGGCGGCCGGTGGCGCTGTCTTCCAGCCGGTCCAGCACCTGGCGCATGATGCGAAAGCTCGACGGCACCAGGCCGCTGGCGTCGCCCGAGTGCACGCCCTCGGTCAGCACCTCCACCTTCAACACGCCATTGGCCAGGCCGCGCAGGCTGTTGGTCAGCCACAGCTGGTCGTAGTTGCCCGCGCCGGAATCCATGCAGACCACCAGCGCCACTTCGCCGAGTTGTGCGCGCATGGCATCCACGTACGGCAGCAGGTCGTAGGAGCCGCTTTCTTCGCAGGTTTCGATCAGTCCGACGATGCGCGGGTGCGGCAGGTTCTGCGCCTTGAGGGCCTGCACGGCGGTGATGCTGGCGTAGACGGCATAGCCGTCGTCGGCACCGCCCCGACCATAGAGCTTGCCGTCCTCGTACTTGGGGGTCCAGGGGCCGAGGTCGTTGCGCCAGCCGGTGAATTCGGGCTGTTTGTCCAGGTGGCCGTACATCAGCACGGTGTCGGTGCAGGCGGTCTGGCTGGCGGGCACCTCAAAGTACAGCACCGGGGTGCGGCCCTCCAGGCGGATCACTTCCAGCGTCAAGCCTTCGACCTTTTGCGCCTCGACCCAGGCCGCCGCGTTGCGCATGACCGTGTCGATGTAGCCGTGTTCAGACCAGGCCACGTCGTAGGCGGGCGATTTGGCGGGGATGGCGATGTATTCGCTGAGCTGGCGGACGATGTCACCGTCCCAGGCGGCCGTGGCGTGGGCCAGCACCTGGGCGGGGTTCAAAACAGAGGCGGGGACACGGGCGTTCATGGGGGCTTCCTGCAATGCAAAGCCCACAGCTTACGCCGATCGGAACACTTCCACCGCCTCCACCAGTCTTTGGGCCTGGTCGCGCAGGCTCTCGGCGGCAGCCGCCGATTGCTCCACCAAAGCGGCGTTTTGCTGGGTCATCTGGTCCAGCTGGGTGATGGCCTGGTTGACCTCGGAGATGCCGTCCGACTGCTCGCTGGACGCGGACGTGATCTCGCCGATGATGTCGCTCACCCGTTTCACCGACTGGACGATCTCGGCCATGGTGCTGCCCGCGTGGTGCACCAGCCGCGAGCCGGAATCCACTTTCTCGACCGATGCGCTGATCAGTGCCTTGATTTCCTTGGCGGCATCGGCGCTGCGCCCGGCCAGGGACCGCACCTCGCTGGCCACCACGGCAAAACCCCGCCCCTGCTCGCCCGCGCGGGCGGCTTCGACGGCGGCGTTCAGCGCCAGGATGTTGGTCTGGAAGGCGATGCCGTCGATCACGCCGATGATGTCGGCGATTTTTTTGGAGCTTTGGTTGATGTCGTCCATGGTGGCCACCACCTCGCCCACCACCGCACCCCCCCGTGCCGCGACGGCGGCGGCAGAGGCGGCCAGCCCGTTGGCCTGGTGGGCGGCATCGGCCGACTGTTTGACGGTACTGGTCAGGGCTTCCATGCTGCTGGACGTGCGCTGCAAGTTGCTGGCGGTCTGCTCGGTGCGCACGCTCAGGTCCTGGTTGCCGGTGGCGATTTCGCTGCAGGCGCTTTCAATGCCTGCAGTGGCACCGCGTACCGTGGACACCGCCCCGTCCATGCGTGCCAGCGCGGCTTGCAGGGACTGCGCCACCGGGCTGCGCAAGGCAAAGTGGCCCGCGCCCAGCGCGATGCCGTCGGCCCGGTCTACGCTGCCCACCAGCGCCACCAGTTCTTCGGCCTGGCGGGCGGTGCGGCCCATGCCCACGGCCAGCACCACCTCCAGCGCGGTCTGTATCACCACATAGGTGGCATGCAGCAGGATGCGCAAGAAGTCGGGGGCCGTGGTGCAGTAAAAGCCCAGGCCTGCCGCCTGCAGCCGGTCAAACACCACGTGGTGCACCGCAAACAGCGCCGCCCCAAAGACGATGGGTTTCCAGTCCAGGTACACCAGCAGCAGTGCCAGCGTGACGAACACGCCAAAGTGCAGCTCGATCATGCCGCGCGCCAGCTGGATGTGCAGGGCCACCAGTGATACCTGCACAAAGGCCAGCACCAGCCGCGAGGCCATGGTGCCCTTGGCGGTGGCATACGCCAACCCCGCCACCACCAGCAACAGCAGCGATGCCCCCATCGCCAGACCCGCATCGACAAACTGGAAGCCCAAAACAACAGCGGCGATGGCACTGAGTACGATCGCCGCCAACATGACCCTGTCGCCCAGCAGGGCCTGGGAAAGGTGTTGGGGGACCAGCGGGTGGTTTTGCGAGCGAATATCGGCCATGGGGCTCACCTTTATTGTTGTGATTTTGTAACGATACTCCCGCCTATTGCCATTAAGTGTAACTTTATGTATTAAAAATGCTGGGTTTACCCGCGCCCCAAGGCCGCTTGGATGCGCCAGTACAGGTTCTAACATCGGCTCTTTTCCCCAACGGTGTGCTCCATGCTTAAAAACCTTTCCCCTCTGCTCAGCGCCGACCTGCTGCACGTGCTGGCCTCCATGGGCCATGGCGACGAAATTGCGCTGGTGGATGCCAACTTTCCGGCCACCACCAATGCGCGCCGCCTGGTGAGCCTGCCGGGCGTGGATGCCACCCGCGTGCTGGATGCCGTGCTGTCGGTGCTGCCACTGGACGACTTTGTGCCCGACGCCGCCTGCACCATGCAGGTGGTGGGCGATGCCAGCGCGGTGCCGCCTGCGGTGCAGGATTTCGCCGCCACCCTGGCGCGCCACGGTGAAAAGCCCCCTGCCTCGCTGGAGCGCTTTGCCTTCTACGCCCGCGCCGCCCAGGCCTTTGCCGTGGTGGCGACGGGTGAGACCCGGCTGTACGGCAATATCCTGCTGAAAAAGGGCGTGGTGCGGTCTTGAAGGACTTGCTGCTTTTTTTGTAGCTGCTTACGCCCATTCCATCAGCGCCGGGGGGCGATTTCCTCCATAAGTTTGTGCGTGCACGATGCGGGCCAGTTTTTCCACCGCCGCATCCATGTGCTCGGCGGGCACCTGGGCATAGCCCAGCATCAGGCCATTCCATACCGGGCCGCCCGTGCCCACGGCATGGCTGCTCAAAGCGTGGGCCACGATGCCGTGCTGCAGGGCCTGGGCGCTGACCCGCACGTCGGAAACAGCGGCATCCAGCCGCAGTGCCAGGTGCATGCCTGCCGAGCCGCCCACCACCGCCACGTCCGGGCCAAAGTGCCGCAGCAGTGCGCTGCGCAGGGCATCGCGCCGTTGCCGGTACAGGCGGCGCATGCGGCGCAGGTGGGTGGCGAACTGGCCGCTGCGCAAAAACGCGGCCAGGGCCAGCTGGTCGGCGGCGCGGCCCTGGGGCACGGACGATGCCAGCAACCGCTCCAGCGGGGCCGCCAGGGGCTGCGGCACCACCATGAAGCCGATGCGCAGCGCCGGGAACAGGGTTTTGCTGAATGTGCCCAGGTACAGCACCGGAGCAAAGGGCAGCAGGCCCTGCATGGCGGCCAGGGGCGGGCCGTCATGGCGAAATTCGCTGTCGTAGTCGTCCTCGACCACCAGCGCGCCGCAGGCCTGGGCCTGGGCCAGCAGCGCCAGCCGCCGTGGCAGGCTGAGCACGCTGCCCAAGGGGTACTGGTGCGACGGCGTCGTGTAAATCAGCTTGGGCGGGTGCTGTTGCCAGTCGGCGGCGCCGGGGGCCAGGCCGTCGGCATCTACCGGGATGCCGTGCACCTGCAGCTCGGCGGCCTGGAAGGCGGTGAGCGCGCCGCGGTAGCCGGGGTTCTCCAGCCACACCGTGTCGCCCGCGTCGGCAAAGGCGTGGGCGCACAGGTTCAGGCTGCTTTGGGTGCCGTCGGTGATGAATACCTGGCGCGCGTCGCACACCACGCCGCGGGAGGCGCGCAGGTGCGCGGCAATGGCTTCGCGCAGCAGCGGCTGGCCTGCCGGTGCGCCGTAGTTGAGCTGCACCGTGGACAGGTTGCGCCAGGCATGGTCGACCTGCCTGCGCCAGGCCGCCAGCGGGAAGTCGGCCAGCGCGGGCACACCGGGCACGAAGGCGCCCATCCAGTGCGCCTCGGGTAGGGGTTCCAGCCGGGGCGGGGCGGGCTGGGCGCGCCGCGACAGCACGGGCGACGGGCCCGCAGGCAGGGCCCGCGCCGGGGTCGGCCGGGGCACCAGGTCGGCCACCCGGGTGCCGCGCCGGTCGGGCTGCACATAGCCTTCGGTGGCGAGCTGGGCGTAGGCATAGAGCACGGTGTTGCGCGCCACGCCCAGGTCGGCCGCCAGCTGCCGCGTGGCCAGCAGCCGTATGCCCGGGGCCAGGGTGCCGCTGCGGATGGCCGAGCGCAGGCAGGCATGCAGCTGCTGCTGGCGCGGGCCGCCTGGGTGGGCCTGGGTGTACTGGGCCAACAGCAGCGCGTAGTCCATAGGGGTGGGTTCTGGGTGGTTCTAAAAAATGCCTAGTTTATGGCTCTAACGGTAGGGCCAGGCAAACCTATAGTGCGCACACTTTCCACTGCTTCCGGATATTTGCCATGACCGCCTCCGCGCCCCCCACCGCCCGCACCCGCATCCGCCGCATCGCCGAAAACGCCGACTACCAGCGCAGCACGCTGCACGCCATCCTCGACGCGGCCTACGTGTGCCACGTGGCTTTTGCCGACGACAAGGGCACGCACAACATCCCCACCGCCTGCTGGCGCACGGGCGAGCACCTGTACCTCCACGGCTCCAACGGCGGGCGTTTGCTCAAGCTGCTGGCGGGCGGCACCCAGGCCTGCGTGGCCATCACCCATGTGGACGGGCTGGTGCTGGCGCGTTCGGCCTTCAACCATTCGATGAACTACCGCTCGGCGGTCATTTACGGCCAGTTCGAGCGGGTGGTGGCCGATGCCGACAAGCGCGCCGCGATGGACGCGTTCATGGACAAGGTCGCGCCGGGCCGCAACGCCGAGATCCGCCGGGGCAGCGACAAGGAGTTCGCCGCCACCACCGTGATGCGCATCGCGCTGGACGAGGCCGTGTGCAAGCTGCGCACCGGCCCGCCTGTGGACGACGCAGAGGACATGGGCATTCCGGTATGGACCGGCGTGCTGCCGCTGGTACAGACCCGTGCCGCGCCTGTGGTGGACGCACCGGGGCCGGGAACCGTGCCCGGCTATGTGCAGCAGTGGCAGGGGGTTGCTATTGTTTAAATAGCTGCTTACGCTCATCCAATAAGCGCCAGGCACCGATTTTGTATAAAAAAAGGGCGAACCCATGGGTTCGCCCTTTTCAGCGTGGCATCAGCCTTGCCGCGGTGCCACGGCGTAGTGGTCCAGCTGCATGGTGTAGCTGGCCCGGCCCGCGGTCAGGGCGCGCAGGCTGCCGATGTAGCCAAACAGCGTTTGCAGCGGCACCATGGCCTGCACCACGGCGGCGTTGCCACGCTGGTCCTGGTGGCGCACCTGGCCGCGGCGGCGGTTCAGGTCGCCGATCACGTCGCCCACATGGTCCATGGGCGTGGTCACTTCCACCGCCATCACCGGCTCCAGCAGCGTCGGCCCGGCTTCGCGCTGGGCCTGCATGAAGGCCTGCAGGCCCGCCACCTCGAAGGCCAGGGTGGACGAGTCCTTCTCGTGGAAGCTGCCGTCTTCCAGCACCACCCGCACATCGGTCACCGGGTGGCCCGCCAGCACACCCGCCAGGGCGGCACGGCGCACGCCTTGCTCCACGCTGGGGATAAATTCCTTCGGAATCGCCCCGCCGGTGATGGCGCTCTCAAACTGCAGGCCCGCACCGCGCTCCAGGGGCTCCACGCGCAGCGCCACCTCGGCGTACTGGCCGGGGCCGCCGCTTTGCTTTTTGTGCAGATAGCGCACGTGGGCCGCATGGGCGATGGTTTCGCGCAGGGCCACTTGCGGTGGGCCGGTGCGCACGGTCACGCCGAAGCGGCTGCGCAGCTTTTCCAGCGTCACTTCCAGCTGCAGTTCGCCCACGCCAGACAGCAGGGTCTGGCCGGTGTCGCCGTCCTGGCCCAGGCGCAGGCTGGGGTCTTCGTCCACCAGGGTGTGCAGGCCGCGCGAGAAGCTGTCCTGGTCGTCGCGCGAATGCGGCTCCACCGCCATCGACAGCACCGGCTCGGGCGCGTGGATTTCCTCCAGCACCACGGGCTGGGCCGGGTCGCTCAGGGTGTGGCCGGTCTTGCTGTTTTTCAGACCGGCCACGGCCACGATGTCGCCCGCCTGGGCCAGCGCCAGTTCTTCGCGGCGGTCGGCGTGCATTTGCACCACCCGCGACAGCCGCTCGCGCTGGCCGGTGTGGGTGTTCAGCACCGGGGTGCCCGCATGGGCTTCGCCGCGGTAGACGCGCAGGTAGCTCAGCGTGCCGTGCTCGTCGTGCACCACCTTGAAGACCAGTGCGGCAAAGCCGTCACCGGGCGGCAGCGCCAGCGGGCGGTCTTCGGGGGCGGGCAGGTAGTCCACCACCGCGTCGAGCAGGGGCTCGATGCCCTTGTTCTTCAGCGCGGCCCCGGCCAGCACGGGCACAAAGGCCCCTGCCAGCGTGCCCTTGCGGATGCAGGCGCGCAGCACGTCTTCCGGCACGGTTTGGCCGTCCAGGTAGGCGGTGAGGGCTGCGTCGTCCTGCTCCACGGCCAGCTCCACCAGGCTGCGGCGGGCGGCTTCGGCGGCGGCTAGCAGCTCGGCGGGCACGGCGGCGCGCGTCAGCGTAGGCTGGCCCCGGTCGTTGGGCGGCCAGTACAGGGCCTGCATGCTGAGCAGATCGACCACGCCTGCAAACCCGGCCTCCTGGCCGATGGGCAGCTGCAGCACCAGCGGGGTGACGGCCAGGCGCTCGGCGATCATGGCCACCACGCGGGCAAAGTCGGCCCCGGTGCGGTCCAGCTTGTTGACCAGCGCAATGCGCGGCACGCCGTAACCGTCGGCCAGGCGCCAGTTGGTCTCGGTCTGCGGCTCGACCCCGGCCACGCCGTCAAACACCACCACCGCGCCGTCCAGCACGCGCAGCGAGCGGCTCACCTCGATGTTGAAATCGATGTGGCCGGGCGTGTCGATCAGGTTGATCTGGTGGCCGCGCCAGGCCACGGTGGTGGCGGCGCTGTTGATGGTGATGCCGCGCGCCCGCTCCTGCGGGTCGTAGTCCATGGTGGCATTGCCGTCGTGCACTTCACCGGTGCGGTGGATTTCGCCGGTGGTGAACAAAATGCGTTCACTCACCGTGGTTTTGCCCGCGTCGACGTGGGCGATGATGCCAATATTGCGAAGTTTTCTCGTAGTCATACGATGTTCCTTAAAGACAAAAACCCTGGCCCGCATGCTGCTGACCAGGGTTTCAAAAGGCCTCACATCCGAGTGAGGCCCTTAAAAATTCCCGCAGCTAGGGAGTTATGTCTTGCGCCATGGATGCCGCACCAATGGACGAGCGCAAGCCCACCATCCACTGGTGCGGATGAATCGTGGCGATCAGCTTGTCATAGGTACGCATAAGAACTTTCAGGCTCCAGAAAACAAAAAACCCCGGTCAAACATCTTTGCCGGGGTGGGGGAGTTCGTTCCGGCAAGGCACAGCGCCTTCCGAATAATCGGAAGGTGTCTAAAGGATCAATGCTTTGTTTATCGATGTCATGGTGTCGATTATAAAAACTAAACTCTGCACTGTCCAGTGGCTGCCATTCACGGCGCAATTTTTTCCAGGCAATAGCCCAGCCCGCGCACGGTGGCGATGCGGATCGGGCCTTTTTCGATTTTCTTGCGCAGGCGGTAGATGTAGACCTCGATGGCGTTGACGCTGACCTCTTCGCCCCATTCGCACAGGCGCTCGATCAGCTGCTCCTTGCTCACCAGCCGCCCCACGCGCTGCAGCAGCACCTCCAGCAGGCCCAGTTCGCGGGCCGACAGCTCCAGTGTCTTGCCGTCGATGCTGGCCATGCGCCCGGCGTGGTCGTACAGCAGCGGGCCGTGCTGGATGCTGCTGCTGGCCCCGCCCGCGCCGCGCCGCGCCAGGGCGCGCACCCGGGCCTCCAGCTCCTGCAGGGAGAATGGCTTGGCCATGTAGTCGTCGGCCCCAAAGTCCAGGCCCTTGACGCGCTCTTCCACGCTGTCGGCTGCCGTCAAGATCAGCACCGGCAGCGACGAGCCGCGGGCGCGCAGGCGCTTTAAGACCTCCAGGCCGTGCATCTTCGGCAGGCCCAGGTCGAGGATCAGCAGGTCGAATTCGCGGTTGGTCAATAGCGCCGCATCGGCCTCGGTGCCGCTGGCCACGTGGTCCACCGCCGCCCCCGAGGCGCGCAGGCCGCGCAGCAGGCCATCGGCTAGTACCTGGTCGTCTTCTGCAATGAGGATGCGCATGCGTGTCTCCTTGTTTTTTCGCGATTATGTCGCGTAGGCTTCCAAACCCAGCGCTACCACCGTGGCTACTTCGGTGCCGACGGCCTGGTGGAACTCGTCCTCGGCCTGCGCCACCGCGTCCTGGAAGGCTTTCAGCCAGGCCAGCCCGGTGGCGGTAAACACCACCCGCCGGGCCCGCGCGTCCAGCGGGTCGGGCTCGCGGGCCACCATGCCCCAGGCGGCGCACTGGTCCACCAGGTCGCCCATGGCCTGTTTGCTCATGCCTGCCTGGGTGGCCAGCTCGGTGAGCCGCGCGCCTTGTAGCGGCAGGTGCCGGGTGATGTGGATGTGGGCCGCGCCCACCTGCGCCCGCGCCGCCAGGTTGCCCAGGGCCAGCGGCACGTCCACATTGCGGGCCATCAGCTCCAGCACGCGGGCATCGAAGCGGCGCAATGCGGCGGCCATCAAGCGGCCCAGATGGGTTTCGCGCCAACCTTGCTCGGCGGTCAAATTCAACATTTTTCGATAGTAAGCCAAACTGACTAAAAAATCTATTGCAGAACTATGGTGTCGCCGTAAACTACTGTTCAAGCATCCAGCCTGTAGTTAACCGCAGGCAATCCCGTCCTCCATTTTTTGAAAGACCCGCCGCATGAACGCCGTCGCCAAAGCCCCTCCCGTCGCCCCCACCCCCGCCGCGCTGGCCGAAAAAGCCAAGGCCCTGCAAGCTGCGCTGGCGCAGATCGAAAAGCAGTTTGGCAAAGGCACCATCATGCGGCTGGGCGAGGGCGAAGTCATTGAGGACATCCAGGTGGTGTCCACCGGTTCGCTGGGCCTGGACATTGCGCTGGGCGTGGGCGGCCTGCCCCGTGGCCGCGTCATCGAGATCTACGGCCCCGAGTCCAGCGGCAAGACCACGCTGACCCTGCAGGTCATCGCCGAAATGCAAAAGCTCGGCGGCACCTGCGCCTTTGTGGATGCCGAGCACGCGCTCGACACCCAGTACGCCCAGAACCTGGGTGTCAACCTGCAAGAAATGCTGATCAGCCAGCCCGACACCGGCGAGCAGGCCCTGGAAATCGTCGATTCGCTGGTGCGCTCTGGCGCGGTTGATCTGATCGTGGTCGACTCGGTGGCGGCTCTGACCCCCAAGGCCGAGCTGGAAGGCGAAATGGGCGACAGCCTGCCCGGCCTGCAAGCCCGCTTGATGAGCCAGGCGCTGCGCAAGCTCACCGCCCACATCAAGAAGGCCAACTGCATGGTCATCTTCATCAACCAGATCCGCATGAAGATCGGCGTGATGTTCGGCTCGCCCGAGACCACCACCGGCGGCAACGCGCTGAAGTTCTACGCCTCGGTGCGCCTGGACATCCGCCGCACCGGCACCATCAAGAAGGGCGATGACTCCATCGGCAACGAGACCAAGGTCAAGGTGGTGAAGAACAAGGTGGCGCCCCCGTTCAAGACGGCCGAGTTCGATATTTTGTTTGGCGAGGGCATCAGCCGCCAGGGCGAAATCATCGACATGGGCGTGGAAGCCAAGGTGATCGAAAAGTCGGGTGCCTGGTACGCCTACCAGGGCGAGAAAATCGGCCAGGGCCGCGACAACGCCCGCGAATTTCTGCGCGAGAACCCCGGCCTGTCCATCGAGATTGAAAACAAGGTGCGCGAGTCGCTGGGCATCCCGCTGGTGCCGGTGGCTGCCGAGCCCGCCAAAGAAGGCAAGAAGGCCAAGGTTGAGGCTTAAATCGGGCTCTGGCGCTTATTCCATCAGCGTGACAAGCTATTAGGTTTGTAGCAAATGGCTTTCGCACCGTCCAAGGGCCTGGTGCCCATCAGCCTCAAGGGCCGGGCCTTGCGCCTGCTCAGTGGCCGCGAACACTCGCGTGCTGAGCTGGAGCGCAAGCTGACGCCCTACGAGGAGGTGCCCGGCACCCTGGCCCAGGCGCTGGACGAACTCCAGGCCAAGGGCTTCATCAACGAGCAGCGGGTGGTGGATTCGGTGCTGTACCGGCGTGCCGCCAAGCTGGGCACGGCCCGCATCCGGCAAGAGCTGCAAAGCAAGGGCCTGGACCCCGGCATGGTGCTGGACGCGGTGGCCAGCCTGCAAGACACCGAGCTGGCCCGCGCCCGCGAGGTCTGGCGCAAGAAGTTCGGCACCCCGCCGCTGGATGCCGCCGCCCGTGGCAAGCAGCAGCGCTTTCTGCTGGCCCGGGGCTTCTCGGGCGAGGTGGTGCGCAAGGTGGTGGCGGGCGGGGATGACGACTTTGACTAAGCCCTGCCGTGGGATACGCGGGATTGGCGGGCCAGGGAATCGACGATCACCGCAATCGCCAGCACCGCACCGGTGATCATGTAGCGCAGCGACGACGACAAGTCCAGCAGCGTCAGCCCGCTGGAGATCGACTGGATCACGATGATCCCCAGCAGCGCCGAGTACGCACTGCCGCGCCCGCCAAACAGGCTGGTGCCGCCAATCACCGCAGCGGCAATCGCATTCAAATTCACATCACCCGTACCGGCCTGCTGGCTGGCCGAGGCCAGGCGGGCCGAGGCCATCACGCCGCCAAACGCGGCCAACGAGGCGCACAGCACGAACACGCTGGCGTAGATGCTGCGCACCTTGATACCGGCGCGGCGGGCCGCCTCGCGGTTGCCGCCCACGGCGTGGACCATGCGGCCCCACTGGGTGCGGGTGAGTGCGTAGTCCAGCCCCACCACCAGGGCGATGAAGATGCCAAACATCCACGGAATCCCCCGGTCCTGGTAGAAGTACAGCGCAATCAGCTCCAGCACCACGGTGAGCACGGCAGTGCGCAGCACCAGGCGGCCCATGGATTCGGCAGACAGACCGGCGGCGCGGCGGCGGGCGGCGGTTTTGGCACCCGCTACCGCCATCACCAGCCCGGCCATCGCCACCACGCCGTAGGCCACCCAGGCGGGCATGAACAGCGACTGGCCCAGGTTCACCAGTGGCGAGTCGTAGGGCAGGTTGATGGAGCCGGTGCCGCCCAGCACATACAGCTGCGCACCCAGAATGGCCAGCAGACCGGCCAGCGTGGACACAAAGCTGGGCATGCCAAAGCGGTTGAACAGCTGCGCGTAGACCAGGCCGATCACCGCGCCCGTGGCCACTGCCGCCGCCACCGCCCAGCCCACCGGCCAGCCGTGGTTGACCCACAGCACGCCGACGATGGCCGATGCAAAGCCGCTGACCGAGCCCACCGACAGGTCGATCTCGCCGACCATCAGGATGCAGATGATGCCGAGCGAGATCACCCCGATGGTGGATGCGTCGAACAGCATGTTGATCAGGTTGGTGCTGGACAGAAAGATCGGGTTGATGCTCTGGAACACCGTCCAGATGACGGCCAGGCCGACAATCACGGGCAGCGAGCCCAGATCCCCGGCTTTCACCTTGTCGATGAAGGTGCGGATAGCGCCGCCCACGCCGGTTTCGACCTGGTAGCGTTCGTCGCTGCGGTCCAGCAGCGGTGGGGCTTTCGCCACGGAGTTAGTGGACATGGGGATGCCTTATGCGGTGTGGGTTTGGAGGGTTTCACGTCGCGTGGAGCGGCGTGAAACAGAGTTGTCGGCAGCCCCGGTGATGGCTCCCACCAGTTCGTGGTTGGATGCATCGGGCAGGAACACGCCGTTGTTTTTGCCCAGGCGCAGCACCACGATGCGGTCGGCCACGGCGCGCACGTCTTCCATGTTGTGGCTGATCATGACCACGCCCAGGCCCTTGTCGCGTACCCGTTCGATCAGGTCCAGCACCTCGGCGGTCTGGGCCACACCCAGGGCGGCGGTGGGCTCGTCGAGCAGGATCAGCTTGGGCGAGAGCAGCAGCGAGCGGGCAATGGCCACCGTCTGGCGCTGGCCGCCCGACAGCGATGCCACCGGAATGCGCACGCTGGGGATGCGGGCCGACAGCTCGTTGAGCAGCTGCCAGGCCTTGACCTCCATGTCCACCTCGTTCAGGTGGAAGGGGCTGAGTTCCTTGCCCAGGAAGATGTTGGCCACCACGTCCAGGTTTTCGCACAGCGCGAGGTCCTGGAACACGGTGGCAATGCCCAGTGCCAGCGAGGCACCGGGGTCGGCCAGCGTGACCGGCTGGCCGCAAAAGGCCATGCTGCCGGAGGTCGGCTGGTGCACCCCGGACAGGATCTTGACCAGGGTGGACTTGCCGGCACCGTTGTCGCCCACCAAGGCCACCACCTCGCCCGCATGCACGTCAAGGTCGATATCGGTCAGCGCGGCCACGGCGCCAAAGCGCTTGGTGATGCCACGCAGGCTCAGGACCAGCTCGCGTGCTGGCGTAGTAGGGTTTGGTTGGGTTGTCATGGCGCTGTACCTGCAGGCTTACTTGGTGATGCCGAGCTTCTTGCAGCCGTCGGCGTAGCGGTCGACGCACAGCACGGCCGCGGTCTGGATCGGCTTGCCGCTGACCGACTTGTCGATGATTTCCGCCTTCAGGTTGTCGGCCACCACCACGGCGGGGGTGAACAGCTGCGAAGGGGTGTCGTACAGCATCATTTCGGCCTTGGGCGTTTCGCCTGCCAGCAGCTTGACCACGACCTGGGCGGCGGCGGCGGCCACGATTTCGCTGGGCTTGGAGATGGTGTTGTACTGGTCACCGGCAATGATGAGTTGCAGTGCGGCGATGGTGGCGTCGTTGCCCGACACCGGGGGCACGGGGTTCACGCCTGCGGCCTTGAAGGCGGCAATGGCGCCGCCACCGGTGCCGTCATTGGCGGCCACCACGCCCACGATCTGCTTGCCGAAGCGCGCAATCTGGCCGCTCACCCACTGCTGGGCCTTGGCGGGCACCCAGTCGGGGGTGTCGTACTCGGCCAGAATTTTGTAGCCGCTGTTGTCCAGCCCGGCGTGGATGCCCTTCTTGATCAGGCCCGCCGCCGCATCGGTGGGCGAGCCGTTGACCTGCAGCACACCGCCTTCGCCGGGCTTCACGCCTGCGGCCTTGAGGCGCGCCACCAGCGAGTCGGCAATGGCCTTGCCGATGCCTTCGTTGTTGAACGACACGTAGTAGTCGGCCTTGGCTGCGGGGATGGGGCGGTCATAGGCCACCACCTTGATGCCCTTGGCCTGGGCCTGCTTGACCAGCGAGGCGGCGGCGGTGGAATCCACCGGGTCCAGCACGATGGCTTTCACGCCCTGCGAGATCATGGCGTTGAACTGCTGCTGCTGGCGCGAGGCGTCGCCGTCGGCGTTTTGGTAGAGCACTTCGCAGGCGGCGCAGAGCTTTTTCATCTCGGCTTTGAAGCCGGGGCTGTCGTGCTCTTCGTAGCGGGTGGACGATTGGTCGGGCATCAGGAACGCCACCTTGGCGGGGGCGATGGTCTGGGCATACAGAGCCGTGCTGCCCAGGACGAGGGCGGTCAGGGATGCAAGGCGGGTCAGGGTACGAATGGTCATGTCTATCTCCGGTGATTTAGTTGGTTTTCTCAAAGGCGGTACGTGGGTTAGTCACTGCATGGGCGGGTCATTCCTTCCATAGTTGGGTAGTCGCACAATCGATTGAGCTTCAAGACAAAATAACGGGCTTGGCAGCGGTGTCCACACTGATCTGGCGCAGCTGGTGCATCACCGGTTTCAAGGTGGGGTACAGCGCCACATACAGCTGGAACAGGGCGGCGTAGGTGCTGCGGGCGGGCTCCTGCGGCTGGGCGCGGGGGGTCAGCTGCACCCAGCCCTTGCGCACCGTGGCGGCATCGATCAGGCCCACACCAAAAGCCGCCAGTTGCGCCGCCCCCAGCGAGGCTTCGACTTCTTCGGCGATGGTGAACACCGGGCGGCCGGTCACGTCGGCAATGATCTGCATCCACAGGTCGGATTGGCTGGCGCCGCCCACGATGGTGATGGCCTCGTCCAGCGGGTGGCCGTCCAGCGTGCCGGTTTCGATGTTGTGGTGCAGCGCGTAGGCAATGCCCTCCAGCACGGCGCGGTACAGGTGGGCGCGGCCATGGTGCAGGCCCAGGCCGATGAAGGCACCGCTGGCCTTGGCATCCCACAGGGGGCTGCGCTCGCCCATCAGGTAGGGCAAAAACAACAAAGCATCCGAGCCGCTGGGCAGGCCGCTGGCGGCGGCCTCCAGCAGCACGTGCGGGTCCACGCCCTGGGCGCGCCCGGCGGCGATCTCGGCCTGGCAGAAGTTTTCGCGGAACCAGCTCACGCTGGCCCCGGCGGTGATGGCGCCGCCAAACACGTACAGGTCTTCCATGCCGTTGAACACATGCGGCATGCTGATCAGGCCGTGGCGTGCGTCCACCTGCTGGCGGATGGTGCCCCAGGCCATGCTGGTGCCAATCATGCCGACGTGGTTGCCGGTTTGCGTGGCACCGGCGGCCAGGGTGGCCACGGCGGCATCCACGCCCCCGGCGATCACCGGCAATCCCACCGGTAAACCCAATGCTTCGGCCCAGTGGGGCAGCAGCGGGCCGACCACGTCGCTGGATGCCACCAGGCGGTCGGGCATCATGCGGCGCGGAATGCCCAGCATGGCCAGGGCCTCGTCGGACCAGCAGCGCTTGGCCAGGTCGTACACGCCGCCGATGTTGCCCGCCGAGCTGTGGTCTGCCGCCACCTGGCCGGTGAGGGCGGCGTTGATGAAGCTGTTGGGCGGCAGAAACTGTGCGGTGTGGGCCCACACCGCGGGTTCGTTGTCGCGCAGCCAAAGCATTTTGGTGTAGCCGTAGTAGCTGTCTACGCCGTTGCCGGTAATGTCGAACAGGCGCTCAAGGTCTACGTTGCCACGCACCCAGTCCACCTGTGCCTGGGCGCGGCGGTCCATCCAGATCAGGCAGGGGTAGAGGGCCTTGCCGTCGGCATCCACCGGGATTCCCGAGCCGCCGTACAGGCTGCTGATGCATATACTTTTGATAGCAGTCTGTGCGCTATCCACCTGCGCCAGCACCCCTTTGATGCATACAACCACCGCGTCCAGCCAGACGCTGGGCCACTGCTGCGCCCACAGCGGCGCGGGCGTTTCCACTTGGTAGCCCTGGCTGTGCGTGGCGACGATGTGGCCATCGGCGCGCACCAGCACGGCCTTGGTGCTTTGGGTGCCTACGTCGACACCGATGACGTACTGCTCTGGGTGCGCCATGCTCACACCTTGCCGGGTTGCAGCAGCACTTTGATCGAGTCCAGCGAGTTGGCCAGCGCAAACGCCGCCTCCCAGTCGCTGAGCGCAAAGCTGTGCGTGACGATGCCGCGCGAGGTGAGCAGGCCGCGCGCCATCAGGTCGATGGCCACTGGGTAGCAGTACGGGCCCAGGTGGGCACCGCGCACGTCCAGTTCCTTGCGGTCGCCGATGATGGACCAGTCGGCGCTGGTTTCCTTGCCAAACACGCTGAACTCCACAAACCGGCCCAGCTTGCGGATCACGTCCAGGCCCTGGGTCACGCCTGCGGGCACGCCCGTGGTTTCGATGTACACGTCGCAGCCGTAGCCTTCGGTCAGGCCGTGGATGATCTCCTTGGCGTTCTGGGTGGCGGGGTTGATCACCACGTCGGCGCCAAAGGCCAGGGCCAGCGCCAGCCGCTCGGGCACCAGGTCGATCACCACCAGCTTCCTGGGGGTCTTGAGCTTGGCCACCTGCACCATGCCCAGGCCCAGCGGCCCGGCACCGGCGATGACCACCACGTCGTCGAGCTGGATGTCGCCGCGGTTCACCGTGTGGATGGCGCAGGCCATGGGTTCGATCATGGCCGCGTCGTTGAGCGAAATGCCGTCGGGGATCTTGTGCACCCGGGCCGTGGCAGGCAGGCGCATGAAGTCGGCCATGCCGCCGTCGGCCACGATGCGCTGGAAGCCAAAGATGTTGTGCACTTCGCACATGTGGTACTTGCCCGAGGTGCAGTAGCGGCACTTGCCGCAGGGCACGATCTGCTCGGCAATCACCCGGTCGCCCAGGGCCACGCCAAAGTGGGCTTCGGCACCCGGCCCGGCTTCCACCACGTAGCCAAAGAATTCATGCCCGGCCACCACCGGCGGCTTGACCCACGACGGCTGGCCGTTGCCGCCCCAGAACATGGCCGCGCCCGAATGGCATTTGCAGTCGCTGGCGCAGATGCCGCAGGCGGCAATCTGGATCACCAGCTCGTGCGGACCTGCGGTGGGGGTGGGGATGGTCTCCAGGCGGTAGTCTTTGGGGCCGTGGCAGACCACGGCTTGCATGGCGGCGGGGGAGGGGTTTGTCATGGGGAACCTTTGGTTCGGGAGAGTTGCACAATCGATGGTGCAATCTTAGGCATTGCAACAATTTGTGCACCCGGCATTTACCCTTAGAGCCGAAAAATAGTTTCCCGCCGGGTTTTGGCGGGCTGCGCCGGGCAGGCGGTTATGCTCGAACCCGCCCTATCTCTGCACCCTCCATGGCCACCCGCAAATCCACCATCTACGACCTGGCCAAGCTGGCCGACGTGTCGGCCTCCACCGTCAGCGCCATCCTCAACGGCACCTGGAAAGAGCGCCGCATCGCCGCCAAAACCGTCGAGAAAGTGCAGCAGCTGGCGGCCGAGCAGCGGTACACCCTGAACCGCCAGGCCAGCGGCCTGCGTACCAGCAAGTCCGGCCTGATCGGCATGCTGATACCGCTGCACGACAACCGCTTTTTCAGCAGCATGGCGCAAACCTTTGAGACGCTGGCCCGCGCCCGCGGCCTGTACCCCATCGTGGTCAGCACCCTGCGCGACCCGGCACTGGAGGTGCAGACGGTGAGCGCGCTGATCTCCTACCGCATCGAGTCGCTGCTGGTGGTGGGCGCCACCGACCCCGACGCGGTGAGCCGCCTGTGCGCCAGCCACGATGTGGCGCACGTGAATGTGGACTTGCCCGGCACCCTGGCCAGCTCGGTCATCAGCGACAACTACTGGGGCGCGCAACAGCTCACCGCCTGCCTGGTGGCCCATTCGCAGCCGCAGCGTGCGGCGCGGCGCAACAAGCTGTATTTCTTGGGCGGTGTGGCCAGCGACTACGCCACCCGCCGCCGTATCGACGGCTTTACCGACACGCTGGCGGCCGAGTTTGGCCCCGTGGACCCGGCGCAGATCGTGGCCTGCGGCTACGAGGCGCACCTGGCCGAAGCGGCCGCCCGCGCCCTGTACCAGCGCCTGGGTGGCCTGCCGCGGGCGCTGTTTGTCAACTCGACCATCGCACTGGAAGGCGTGACGCGTTTCCTGAAAACCCTGCCCGATGCCGAGCTGGCGCGCAGCACCTTTGGCTGCTTCGACTGGGACCCGTTTGCCGCCTACCTGAGCTTTCCGCTGTGGATGGTGCGCCAGGACATCGAGGGCCTGCTGGGAGGGGCGTTCGAGATTCTGGACGCAGGCAGCTACGCCGAGGGGCGGGTGGTCGAGATCAAGCCCGCGCTGCTGAGCATGTAGATGCTCCATTTTTGGGCCATTTTTCAGGCACCAAAACGGCTGCTAGCGCTTATTTAATAAGCGTGAGCAGCTCCTGTTTTTAACTATCAAAACAGAAGCAAACCCTGGTTTGAGGTCCCGGCGCTTAAAAGTCCACCAGGCTCAGGCCCACGCTCAACACCGTGCGCCGCACGTTGTAGTCGATCAGGCTGTCGCCGTAGCCGCTGAACACCTGGGTGTGCAGGCGCAGGGCGTTTTTGTGGCCGCCGTCGCCGGCCAGGGTGCGCAGCCATTCCAGCCGCACCGAGCCGCGGCCATCCTGGCGCAGGGCGTGGCGCAAGGTCATGCCCAGGGTGTTGTCCTTGTTCACGTTCCAGCCCACGGTCAACTCGCCGCGGCCGATGTAGTCGGCGATGTCGGGGTTGTCGTCGTTGCCGTCGCTTTCGTGGATGCGCTGCCAGGCGCGGGCCTGCACGCGCCACTGGTCGGCTTTTTCAAACCCGGCCATCACGTAGACGCGGTTCCAGCTGCGCGACAGCGGCAGGTTTTGGCCGTTGGACTGGTGCACCAGGCCCACGCCGGTGTAGCGCAGCTTCCAGTCCCCGGGCAGGGCCAGGGTGCTGGGGTAGACGTAGATGACTTCGGGCGTGTGGTCGGTACTGCGGAAAGGGCGCGACAGGTCGGGGCTGAACAGCTGCCAGTACGACTGCTGGGTGTAGCCAAACCACAGCGAATCCTTCAGGCCGGGGCTGCCCTGGGTCAGCAGGTTCTGGGCGACCTTGGTCCGCATCGACACCTGGATGCGGGTTTCGGTGCGCTTGTAGTCGATGGCCGTGGCGGCGGTGTGGCCTGCGGCGGGGCTGCTGGGCTGGTCATTGACGCTGCTGCGCCCCACCAGCGACAGGCTGATCGGGTGGAAGCTGCGGATGCCAAAGGTGCCGCAGTCGCTGCCTTCTTCCAGTTCCCAGAAGCGCGAGGTTTCCGAGTAGCGGGTGTCCTTGCAGCCCTGGTCGGCGGCGAGGGCCAGGGCCACGGCCACGGGCTGGGGCGGCACCACCGGCAGCGCGGCGGCGGCGGTGGTCAGCAAGGCAGGGGTCGGGGCGATGGGGGCGGTGGTCTGCTGCGCCAGTTCGTCAAAGCAGGCCAGCCGGGCGGTCTTGTCGTTGGTCAGGCGGCTGCAGGCCAGCCAGGGGGCCGATGCGGTGGCCTTGGCGATGGCCGTGGCCGTGTCGGTGGCACTGACCAGCTGCGCCTGCGCGCCGCCGCACAGGGTGGCCACCAGCAGGCTGAAGGCAAGCCGAGGGTGAGAACTCATTCCCAGCCCCCCTGTTTGCGCAGCACGAAGGGGCGCGTTTGGTCGGTGAGTGCGTTGGTCCATATTCCCTTGATTTCTTTACCACATGAGGCCGCTACGACCTGGCCGCTCCAGGTGGCGCTGATGCGCACACCGTCGTCGGATTCTTCCAACTGAAAGTCGCCGTGCTGCAGGTCGCCCGCCAGCAGGGCCGGTTTGGCCTTCGCCCCATCGCGCTGGATGCTGCCCACCAGGCTGTCGTCCTGCTCGGGGTCTTTTTGCAAGCGCACGCTGGCGCCGCCCGGTTCGCCGTCGATCTCGGCGCGCCACAGGCCGTACAAATGCACGGCGCCCAGGGCTTCCGGTGCCAGGCAGGGGGCGGGGGTGGATTTAGAGGCGTTTTGGGCGTTGACGCCCGTGCAGAGGGCGCAAGCAGCTATTAAAAGTGTAGTGAAGCGAAGTGTCATGGATTCTGCGCGGCCCGGGCGGCGGCGGCATTGACTTGCGATTTCTGGGCGAATTCGGCGCGCAGCGCACGCAGCTTTTCGCGCGGATCCTCTTTGACCGTGGCCTGGTCCAGCCCCATCTCCTTGATGAAGCGGCTGGGCTGGGCGGCCACGGTTTCGCGGCCTTTTTTCTTCTTTTTGGTCCAGCTCACGGCCAGGCTGCGCTGGGCGCGGGTGATACCCACGTACATCAGGCGGCGCTCTTCCTGCAGGCGCTGGGTAATGTCATCGGCCACCACCTGCTGGCGGCCTTCGTCGTCGTCCAGCTTGAAGGGCAGCATGCCCTCGGTCACGCCCGCCAGCATCACGTGTGGCCATTCCAGCCCCTTGGAGGCGTGCAGGGTGGAGAGCGTCACCACGTCGGCATCCTTTTCGCGCTGGTTGATGGTGGACAGCAGGGCGATGGTCTGGGCCACTTCCAGCAGGCTCTTGGTTTCACGGATGGTGGTGGTGCCCGAATCTTCGTCGGTCTGGCCACCGGCGCGGGCGGCCATCCAGTCGCAAAACTCCAGCACATTGGTCCAGCGGGCGGCGGCCACCTTTTCGCTGTCTTCACCGTCGTACAGGTGCTTCTCGTAGTCGATGTCCTTGAGCCACTGCAGCATGAAGGCCAGCGAGTCTTCGGCGCCGATGGTGCGCCGGGCCTGGTATTCCAGATCCGTCACGTAGCGGCCAAATTCGTGCAGGCCGTCCAGCGCCTTGGCGGGCAGCAGCGCGCCCAGCGACGCGGTGAACAGCGACTCGAACAGGCTCAGTTTGTACTGCGTGGCAAATTCGCCCAGCTTGCCCAGCGTCTGGTGGCCAATGCCGCGCTTGGGCGTGGTGATGCAGCGCAGAAAGGCCGGGTCGTCGTCGCTATTGATCCACAGGCGGAACCAGGCGCACAGGTCCTTGATCTCGGCCCGGTCAAAAAAGCCGGTGCCGCCGGACACCTTGTACGGAATCGCCGCTTTGCGCAGCGCCTTCTCAAAGGGCTTGGCCTGGTGGTTGGCGCGGTACAGGATGGCGAAGTGGCGAAACTCCTGGTACTGCGGCCCCTGCACCACCGCCGCCGTACCGGCGCGCAGGCTCTGGATGCGGGCCACGGCGCGCTCGGCCTCGTGCTCTTCGTTGTCGGCATCCACCACCCGCACCGGCTCACCTTCGCCCAGCTCGCTGAACAGGGTTTTGGGGTACAGCTTGGGGTTGGGGCCGATCACATTGTTGGCCGCGCGCAGGATGGCGCTGGTGGAGCGGTAGTTTTGCTCCAGCGTGATGACTTTCAGCTGCGGAAAGTCGATGGGCAGCTTCTTCAGGTTGTCCAGTGTGGCGCCGCGCCAGCCGTAGATGGACTGGTCGTCGTCGCCCACGGCGGTGAAGTGCGCGCGTTCGCCCACCAGGTACTTCAGCACCTCGTACTGGGTGGCGTTGGTGTCCTGGTATTCATCGACCAGCACGTGGTTGAGCACGCGCTGCCACTTGGTGCGCACCTCTTCAAAGTCGCGCAGCAGGCGCAGCGGCAGGCTGATCAGGTCGTCAAAGTCCACGCTCTGGTAGGCGGTGAGGCGCTCTTCGTACAGCGCCATCACGCGGGCGGTAATGGCTTCGCTGTCGTCCGCGGCCTGGGCGGCGGCCTGCTCGGCGTTCAGCCCCATGTTTTTCCACTTGCTGATGGTCCACTGCCAGGTGCGCGCCGTGGCCACATCCACACTGCCACCGGCGTCTTTCAAAATGCCGGTCACGTCGTCGGCATCCAGGATGCTGAACTGGGGCTTCAGGCCCAGCAGCTTGCCGTCTTCGCGCACCATGCGCACGCCCAGGGCGTGGAAAGTGCTGACCACCACGTCCTTGGCATCGCGCCCGATCAGCGCCTTGGCCCGGTCGCGCATTTCCATCGCCGCCTTGTTGGTAAAGGTGATGGCCGCAATGCTCTTGGGCGGCACGCCGGATTCGATCAGCCGCCCGATCTTGTGCGTGATCACCCGCGTCTTGCCCGACCCCGCCCCCGCCAGCACCAGGCAAGGGCCGTGCAGGTAGTTCACAGCTTCTTGCTGGGCGGGGTTCATTCCGGCGGACATGGTGTGGGGGGAGGCTTTAGACAAAGCGGTGGATCATACAGAGCGGGGCTGGCGGGGCGGGGTATGGGGTTATTTTTTGGATGCAAAAAGTGCTGCCGGTGCTTATCCAATAAGCACAAGAAGCTATAAATTTAGTAGTGGTGGTAAAGGCGCTACGGACGGTAGCCCAGTGGGCTACCGCGGCTTCGCAAACCCACCATCGGCCCACGCCACCGCCGTGCTGCGGTTCAGCTTGAAGCTGGCCGCCACCTTGACTTCCGCCAGGGTTTCGCCGCCGTCGTCTTGGGCACTCAACATCGCGTAGGGGTTGTCGTCGTCGGGCACGATGTCCAGGTTCACCGTGACGCGGCCTGCCTCGGCCGTCACGGTAATGCTCTGGTGCAGGGTGGCGTGGAGTTGCTGCTCGTGGCGGCGCACGAACTCGTTGGCGGTTTTGACCAGGGTGCTGAAGGCGTTTTGGTCCAGCGGCTTGGGGTTTTTCTTGTCGCGGCCCATGGTCCAGGGCCCCACCAGCGCGGGCTCGGGCTCGCCGTCTTTCACCATCGCCACCGCCCAGCCGTCGTCGTCTTCGTTCTTGATGACCCGCGCCGTCCAGCCGTCGCCGGTCCACAGGCGGGGTTCCTGGATTTTGGGGGTGTCTTCGGGGGTATCGGTCAAAGCAGTCAATCAGGGGGAGGGGGGCGCGATTTTAAAGGCCGCCAGGCCAGCACCAGCAGCGCCAGCCCACACAAGCCCGCCCCGGCGTAGAACGTGGCCGACGCGCCCAGCCGGTCCCACAGCAGCCCGGCCAACACGCTGGCCAGCAGCAGGGCCAGGCCGCTGGCCAGGTTGAAGAAGCCGTAGGCCGTGCCGCGCAGCGCGGGCGGGGCGGTGGCGGCCACCATGGTGGCCAGCAGGCCCTGGGTGATGCCCATGTGCACGCCCCACAGGGCCACACCGGCCAGTACCACGCCCCAGTGGCTGCTATAGGCCAGTACCAGGTCGGCGGCCACCAGCACCACCAGGCCCAGCGCCAGCAGTTGTGTGTGGCCCATGCGGTCCGACAGCTTGCCAAACGGGTAGGCCGAGGCGGCGTAGACGATATTCATGGCCACCATCACCAGCGGCACCAGGGCCAGGGGCATGCCGCCCTGCTGCGCCCGCAGCACCAGAAACGCCTCGCTGAAGCGCGCCAGCGTGAACACCGCGCCCAGGCCCACTACCCACCAGTAGGCCGGGCCCAGGCTGCGCAGGTTGTGCCGGGTGATGGGGTTGCTGCGCTGGGCTCCTGCCTGCGCGGGCGGCTCGTGCAGGCCGAAAAACAGCAGCGCCACCGCCAGCAGGCCCGGCACCACCGCCACCCAGAACACCGCCCGGAAGTCGTTGGCCCACAGCAGCATCAGCCCCACCGCCAGCAGCGGCCCGGCGAACGCACCCACCGTGTCCAGCGACTGGCGCAGGCCAAAGGCGGCACCGCGCAGGTGGGCGGGCGCGATGTCGGCCACCAGCGCATCGCGGGGCGCGCCGCGGATGCCCTTGCCCACCCGGTCCAGCAGCCGGGCGGTGAGCACCATGCCCATGCCGGGCGCGATGGCAAACAGCGGCTTGGTCAGCGCGCCCAGGCCGTAGCCCAGCAGCGCCAGGCCCTTGCGGCGGCCCAGGTAGTCGCTCAGCGTGCCGGAAAACACCTTGACGATCAGCGCCGTGGCCTCGGCCAGCCCCTCGACCACGCCCACCAGCAAGGCGCTGGCCCCCAGCGTGGTCACCATGAACAGCGGCAGCAGGCTGTGCACCATCTCCGACGAGATGTCCATCAGCAGGCTCACAAACCCCAGCACCCAGATGCCACGGGGAATCTGGCGCAAAGTACTGTGGGATGGGGCCATGGTGGATGTATAAAAAATAAGCCGCTTGTGCTGATGGGACGGGCGTAAGCAGCTACTGATTCAATAGCGTCAGGCTTGTGCCTTGCGCTGTTGGGCCAGGCTGGCGGCCTGCTGCAACTCGCGCGCCATGGCCGTGGCCAGGGTCAGCCGCCGCAGCAGCCAGGGGGTGAGGTCGTCCACCGCCGTGGGGTCGGGCCGGGGCTGGAAGGGCTGGGCGGCGGCGGAGGGCACCTCCTCATCTACCTTCACTTCCTGCCAGGCCGGGGCGGTTTCCTTTTTGGGCGCGGCGGTCAGCTCCAGGGTGATCTGCCGCGCTGCCTCTTGCAGCGCCGGGGTGGCCACGGCCATGTCGAGCTGGCTGCGGCGCAGCAACAGCAGCGACTTGATGGCCGTCAACTGCGCCAGCAACTGGTAGCTGCGCGCCTGCACTGCCTCCAGCGGGGCCAGCGGCGGGCGCACCTCGTCGGGTTCGGCCAGGCTGCGCTGGGTGGCCAGGGTCAGGGCCGACAGGCTGTCGTAGGCCTCGCGCCGCGCCAGCCGCCAGGGCAGGTCGGATGCCTGCGCGGGTTCGCCCAGCTCCAGCGCCAGCTTGGCGTGCTGCAGTTGCGCCTGCAGGCTGCGCCGCACCAGGCCCGGCAGCTGGCTGCGCTCCCAGGCGGGCAGCACGTAGCTGAACAGCCAGGCCAGGGCCGCGCCCAGCAGCGTGTCGCCCAGCCGTTCAAAAATCGCAAACGTGGGGGCCACGCCCACCAGCAACAGGTGCGCCTGCAGCAGCCCGGCCAGCGTGGCAAAAATGCAGGTGAACAGGTAGCGGCGCAGCGCAAACGCGTGGGCCAGCCCCATGCTCAGCGCAATCACCAAAAACAGTGTGCGCGCACCGGGGTGGGTGGCCAGCAGCGCCATTACCAGCACACAGCCCAGCAGCGTGCCCGCCACCCGCGCGTCGCGCCGCTGCAGCGTTTGCGCCAGGTTGCCGCGCATCACCACCACGATGGTGGTCAATATCCAGTATTTGTGCGCCGCCCAGGGCAGGTGCAGCGACACCAGGTAGCCCGCCGCCATGGCCAGCGTGGCCCGCAGCGCGTAGCGCAGGGTGGGCGCGCGCCAGCCCAGTTGCCCCAGCAGCGGTGCCCAGGCCCAGCGCGTGGGGCTCACAAACAGCTGCCACTGTGTGCGCACCGCCGCCAGCTCCGGGCTGGCATCGCCCCGCGCCAGCGCGGCCAAGTGCACGGCCTCGTCATTGATGTGGCCAATGCGGTCGGCCATGTTGTGCAGCAGCGCGCTGGTGTCTGGCGTGCCCACGGCCAGCGGCTCGGGCAGGGGTTGGGCCTCGGGCCGCAGCGGCAGCACCCCGGCCAGGGCGGCGCGCAGGTTGGCAATGGGTGCAATCGCCTGCATGCTGCGCCCCAGCAGCAGCGACAGGCTCAGCGCCTCCAGTTGCTGGGCGGTGGTGTTGAGCACGTGCTGCAGCGCGGGCAGGGTGGCGCTGCTGCCGGGGTGCTGCAACAGTGTGTCCAGGTCCAGGTCGCAGGCCAGTTGGTGGTCGCGCGCCTCCAGCAGGCCCAGCAGCATGGCCGCCAGCCGCGTGCGCGCCGGGGTGGTGGGCGACTCCAGCACCACGTCGCGGGTGCTTTGCAGATAGTCGGCAAAGGTGGCCTGCTGCTCCAGCATCCGGGCCAACAGCGCTTGCGGGTCGGCATGCGGCGCAAAACGCTGCGCCTGGGTGCGCAAAATCTGCGCAAAACTGTGCAGGCACTCGGCCAGCAACTGGGTGCGAAAACGGTTGTTCAGCCAGTGCGTGGTCAGCACGCCCCACAGCAGGTACAGCCCCGCCCCCAGCGCAAACCAGCCACCGTGCTCGGCAATCATCTCCAGCGACGCAGGGGGCGGGGCCGCCATGGAGAACAGCATGGAAAACAGCAGCGCAAACGTGATCGGCCCGCCGCGCTTGCCCCAGGCCATCACCATCACCGCCAAAAACGTGCCCGCCACAATCACCACGCCCAGCAGCAGCACATCGGCCCGCACTAGCTGCACCAGCATGAACAGCGGTATCCCCAGCAGCGGCGCAGGCAGCATCTGCATGAACTTGCGCCGCCGCGGCGCCGGCACGTCCGGCATGCTGGTCACCATCACCCCCAGCGCCGCACTCGACGCCCCCGCCAGCCCGGCGGATTCGAACACCAGCAGCATGATCACCACCAGGCCCAGGGTGACGCTGAGGCCGTTGGTGACGTACTGGCTCAGGGCGACGCGGAGGAAGCGGTCGGTGTGGGCGAGGAGGCGGTCGGCTAGGGTGGGCTTGGTGGGGGCTAGGGGGCGTGCTGGGGGCATGCGGGGCAATTTAGCAGAGTGGGGTGAGGGCGTGCATTTTGGCTATAGCAATTTAGGAGCTTCATGCATTTTGGGGATAGAGGTATTAGGCGTTCTTGGAGTTAGAGTGCAAAATGTAACGAAATATGTCATTATTAACTCGCTAAATTAGGGTTTTGTGGTAAGTGATGGTTTAGGTTTTATGAGTTCTGAAAAATAACACGATTGATTAAAAATGAATTTCGATGAAAAATCTGATGACAAATTTATTGCGGCAGGAATTAATAAGGTTTTCGAGCATAGAAAAAATTATCTTGTTATTGGATTCACTGGGCGAACGGGAAGTGGCTGTTCGACTGCAGCTCAAGTTCTATCCACTAAGATTTTTTCTGGGCTGAGACTGCCAACAATTAAAAATCCGCCCATACACCATGAAGATCGAAAACTACGAATCGTGAAAATTTGGGCGGAAAAGCATTGGCAGCCTTTTGTGATAGTTGGTGTCACTGCTTTAATACTTGCACTTGCTCTTGAGGAAGGGGTGGAGTCCTTTATCGGAATAATAAAGGAAATGGACGAAAAACATGATGTGAATGAGTTGCGATTGAAGTTGTCTGATTTTGAGGTAAAAGTAAAAAAAGCTTTTTCTATCGCAAGAAATGTGCGTGACCAGTCTGATGATTTAAGTGATATTACGGAAGCGGTTTGGGTATTAACGGAGGGATCTAAAGAGGCACTTTCTGTTGTCAAGAGTGCATTTGGGGTCGGAAGTGCAACTTATACGAAGCTTTTTCAAAAGCTTGGAAATAATGTTCGGCGCTCCGGCTCACCAACTAGGGGGGATATAGATTCTGAAAAAATATTTACAATTCCGGAAACTATAGAGGTAACGATAAGACTAATCAGACGTTCATTTGAACTGAGCGGTGTGGAGCAAAAATATATTGCAATTGATGCACTCAGGCATCCGTATGAAATTAGATATTTACGAGAACGCATCTCGTCTTTTTATACCGTTGCAGTAAGCACAACAGAGCAAGAGCGGATTAGACGACTTCATAGTTTGCAGTTTACTGACACTGAAGTTAAAGATTTGGATGCGCTTGAGTATCCGAATGCTATTGCTAAAAGTAAAGATTACTCACATCTCGTAAAGCAGAATATCCAAGCGTGTTTGGAGTTGGCTGATATTTATATTTCGAATGCAGGTCATGGCGAGGAAAGTAAGCAAGAACTTTCTCGTCAGATTGTGCGTTATGTTGCACTAATGCAGCACCCGGGATTGATCACTCCAACAGCGGTTGAGAGATGCATGCAAGTGGCAATTGTTGCAAAAGTAAATTCTGGTTGTATATCTAGGCAAGTTGGTGCCGTTGTAACTGACTCTAGCTACTCCGTAAAAGCTATTGGTTGGAATGACGTACCTCAAGGGCAAGTTCCATGTGTTTTGCGAAATGTTTCACATTTAACTCAGGGAAATTATGATGTCGATGCATACAGTGAATATGAAAGTACAACGCAGAAATTTAAAGATACTGTCGTAAAAACTTACGGATTTAATGAAAATATCGATAATTTTGAGGGAAGAAATCTAAGTTATTGTTTTAAATCTGCATACAATAAATTGGAGAATGTTGATAATCAAGTTCATACCCGATCTCTTCATGCCGAAGAAAATGCATTTCTTCAAATAGCAAAGTATGGTGGGCAGTCAATATTTGGAGGAAATCTATTTACTACCGCTAGCCCGTGTGAGTTGTGTGCAAAGAAGGCATATCAACTTGGCATTAAAAAAATATACTATATTGATCCCTATGCGGGAATTGCTACAAATCATGTATTGGCTTCAGGTACGGCAAAGCCAGAGTTGAATTTATTTGAAGGCGCAATTGGAAAGTCTTATCATGATTTATACCAGCCGGTAATGGCCTATAAGGACGAATTGCCTAAGCTTCTTGCAGGGGCTCGAGGTAGTAGGGATATTGATTAGTAATCAAAGCCAATGTCCTTCGAGTTGCGGCACATTTATTGAAAAATTGCACGTCGTGTGGTGCCTCGGCAAGGCCATGCGCTATGTGGCGACTCTTCGCGACGGGTCGAACCAGAGCGGCCCATTCAGTCCCATGAAGTACAGCGTCACCACCAGCCATGAGGTGTACCTCTGCGACTGCAAGGAGTCCGCCTACAAGCCGCTATGCGACGGCAGCCACAACCAGCGGGTTTGAATTCACCGAAGACCCACCCGGCTGGCGCGATGGCTCGGTGGGCTAGCTCTACCTACCCTACCTGCGCTCCCTGCCCAAGGCATGACGCTACTTATTCAATAGCTGCTTGAGCGTATTCCACATGAGCTGCACGGCAATTGGGCTCACAAAACTAGCGCATACACGCCCCTCGCGCTGACCGCAAATTTCAAGGACTTTCGCCGCGCCCCAACTTCGCCAGCAACTCCACCATCCGCCTCTGCCGGGTTTCGGGGCGCTTGGCGCTGTGCAGCCGGTGGTAGATGGTGAACAGGCTCTGCCGCTTGAGGGTGGCGTAAAAAGCGTGGGCAACGGGGTCTTGTCGCAGCGCCGCCAAAAAGTCTTCGGGCACCACCATGGTGGCGCTGCCGGCGTAGGCGGTGGCCCAGCGGCCATCGCTGCGCGCGGCCTCTACGTGCGCCAAGCCGGCGGCTTGCATGTGCCCTTGCGCTATCAGCCGTTCGGCATGCTGCACGTTTTTTTGCGACCAGTTGGAGCGTGCGCGGCGTGGGGTCAGGCGTTGCAGAAACGAGGTGTCGTCCAAGGCCTTGCGCAGCCCGTCGATCCAGCCCCAGCAAATAGCGGCCACCACGCAATCGTCCCAGGTGACGGAGGGCTGGCAGGTGGCCTTTTTGAAGATGCGCACCCACAGCTCGGTCTCGCTGGCGTGGTTCACCCGCAGCCACGCGTGGAGCTGCTCAGACGTTTCAAAGGTGTGGTGCGATGGTTTGCTCATGATTTGATAGCCGCCAGAGGATATTTCACCTGCGCTAGCGGCCTATTGGACTTGTAGCGCATACCCCGTGTTCCTTCCCTCACCCGCCAGCCTGCGCAGCACCCTCCGCTCCACCAAATCATTGATATCCCGTAGCGCCGTATCCGCCGAGCATTTACCGACGGCGGCCCATTTCGCATTCGTGAGCTTGCCGTCCATACCGTCCAGCACGTGGTTCAGCACCAGGGTTTGCCGGGCGTTCATCGGCGTGCCTTTGGCGCGGGCCAGGGCCATGTCACCCACGGCGCGGCTCCCAGTGCATATCCACCATGGGCCGTAAATTCCAAAATACGGCTCAAATATTGAGTCGTATTGTCTAAAATGAGGCTCATGCCCTCTTCGCATCCCCCCTCACGCCAGCCCCCGTTCATCTGGCAGCACGCCGACTGGCCCACGCTGCGCGTGGACTTGTCTGCGCTTGCCCCCGCGCTGGAGTCAGCACGGCTGGAGCAGGGCCGCTTGCTAGGCTTGCTGGATGCCATCGGTCTGATGCCAGCGCAAGAGGTAGCGCGTGAACTGTGGGTGCAAGAGGCGCTGGCCACGGCGGAAATCGAAGGGCAGCGGCTGGACCTGGCGGCGGTGCGGTCGTCGGTGGCGCGGCGGTTGGGGTTGGACGTAGCGCCTGGTCCGGCCAACCGCTCGGTGGATGGGCTGGTGGATGTGATGCAAGACGCCGTGCTGCATTGCGCCGCGCCGCTGGATGCCGACCGGCTGGGGCGTTGGCAGTCGGCCTTGTTTCCAGGGGGAACCTCGGGCGTGCAGCGGATTGTGGTGGGACGCTGGCGCGAGCACTTGGACCCTATGCAGATCGTCAGCGGCACGCTGGGCCGCGAGGTGGTGCACTTTGAAGCGCCTCCTTCGCAGCAGGTGCCTGCCCAGATGGCGCGGTGGCTGGCCTGGTTTGAAGCGACCCGTCCGTTGTCGGGTGAACCTGCTGCGCTGAATGGTCTGGTGCGTGCAGCCCTGGCGCATCTGTGGTTTGAAACCGTGCATCCGTTTGAAGACGGCAATGGCCGCATTGGCCGGGCGGTGGTGGACATGGCGCTGGCGCAAGACCTGGCTGCGGGGCACGCGCTGCAGTTTTCGGCACCCATTTTTGGCATGGCGCGGCGCATGTTGGCGCAGCGGGCGGCGTATTACGACGCGCTGAATGCCGCACAGCGCGGCAGTTGCGATGTCACACCGTGGGTGCAGTGGTTTGTGCATGCTTTTGCGCAGGGTTGCGTGGCGTCGCAAGCTGTGGTGCGGCAGGCGGTAGACAAGGCGGCCTTTCGCGCCCGCATGGCCGGGGTCGGCGCGAACCCCCGGCAGGCCAAGGTGCTAGAGCGCTTGCTGGCTGCGGGCAGTGTGGAGCTAGGTGGTGTTTTTTTGGGCGGGCTCACCGCCGACAAGTACACCAAACTCGCCAACACCAGCAAGCCGACTGCCACGCGGGATCTGACCGATTTGGTAGCCAAGGGCTTGCTGCAGGTTACCGGGCAGGGTAAGGGGACGCGTTATGCGATTGCCGTACCAGGGTGGACGCAGCCTGTGGTGGAGTAGCGTTGTCGTGCGGCCTGTGTAGCACTGGCGAACCAACTGCGCAGGCAGTCAGAGGGGTGTCACCGGTGGATGTCTTCCGTGCGGCGAATAAGCAGGCCCACCACCGCAGGGACAATACTCCCATGCCCCACGCCACATCCCTCGCCTCACCTCACGCCCCCCACGCCGTCTCCCGCCTGCGCACCGCTCGGCTCGCGCGCAGCGCCAAGCCCTTTCTGGCCCGGGGCGGCTCCAAGGTGGAGCGCTGCACCGGCTGCCGGCTGGCACCCAGCCACTGCATGTGCGCGCTGCGGCCGGTGCTGCCCCGGCTTGCGAACCAGGCCGGGGTGTGCCTGCTGATGGCTGATATTGAGCCGCTCAAGCCCAGCAACACCGGCTGGCTGATTGCCGACGTGGTGGCCGACACCTGGGCTTTTGGCTGGGCCCGCACCGTGGTGGACCCGGACCTGCTGGCGCTGCTGGCCGACCCGCAGTGGCAGCCGTACCTGGTGTTTCCGGGTGAATTTGTGGCCCCCGAGCGGGTGGTCACGGCGCTGTTGCCACCCGTGGGCCCCGCCGAGGGCAAGCGCCCGCTGTTTGTGCTGCTGGACGCCACCTGGCCCGAGGCGCGCAAGATGTTCCGCAAAAGCCCCTACCTCGACCGGCTGCCGGTGCTGAGCCTGCAGGCCGACCGCATCTCGCAGTACAAGCTGCGCCGGTCGCGGCGCGACGACCACTTTTGTACCTCCGAGGTGGCCGCCCTGTGCCTGGAGCTGGCCGACGAGCCGCACGCCGCGCAGACGCTGGAGGCCTATCTGGACATCTTCACCCACCGCTACCTGCAGGCCAAACAGCAGGTGCCTGCCGATGCCGACAACGCGGCGCACCAGCGCTTGCGCGGCCTGCAGGCCGTGGGTGCCGCTGCACCGATTAAAAAATGATAGCTGCCAGCGCTGGTGCTGTCTGCGCTGGCGGCTGTTTTTGTGGAAATGGGCCCATCGGGCCGGCCGACATGGCTTACAACTTGCGTAGGCGTTGTCTGGCACGATAGCGCTTACTCTCTGACAGGGCTACGGGCCCCCGGCCGCTACTTTGGGGTGGCGCATCCCGGCACAGTGGGTGGTATGGCTTTGAATTTTTTGAGGCCGCAATCCATCTTCCCTCTGACTTCTGACCGGACTCCCCATGTACATCAAAATTGGTTTCGACATCGAGCTCGCCATCTCCGCACCGATGGCCCTGATCCACCTGCTGCATGTGCATCCGTCCCGGCGCGGCGATCTGCTGGCGCCGCAGGTGGTGGAGGTGCTGCCAAACCTGGCGGTAGAGGATTATTTTGATGGCTTTGGCAACCTGTGCAGCCGGGTGAATGCGCCCCTGGGCGTGACGCAGGTGGGGTTTCGCAGCGAAGCCATCATCCGCGACTCGGGCCTGCCCGACGAGGTGAACTGGGGCGCCTGGCAGCACGACCCCACGGTGCTGCCGTCGGCCACGCTGACCTACCTGCTGCCCAGCCGCTACTGCGAGGTAGACAGCGAGCTGCTGCAATTTGCCTGGAACCAGTTTGGCAGCACGCCGCTGGGCTGGGCGCGGGTGCAGGCCATCTGCGATTTTGTGCACAACCACATCCGCTTCGACTACATGGCTGCCCGCGCCACCCGTACCGCCGTGGAGGGCTTCCGCGAGGGCACCGGCGTGTGCCGCGACTACACCCACCTGGCCGTCACGCTGTGCCGCTGCATGAACATTCCGGCCCGCTACTGCACCGGCTACCTGGGCGACATCGGCATACCGCCAGTGCGCTACCCGATGGACTTCAGCGCCTGGTTCGAGGTGTTTCTGGGCGACCGCTGGTACACCTTTGACGCGCGCCACAACACGCCGCGTATCGGCCGTGTGGTGATGGCCCGGGGCCGCGACGCGGGCGACGTGCCCATCACCATGGCCTTTGGCCCCAACACGCTGCAGAAGTTCGAGGTCACCACCTACGAGGTGGATGCCTTCGGCAACGCCATCTTCACCGTGTAACCGGTGGATGGCGGGAGCACAATGCCGCCCCATGCAACGTAGACTTTTATGGCATGCCCTGCTGGCCGGTACGGCGCTGCTGGCCCTGCCCGCCCAGGCCCAGCCGGGCTACACCGTGTCTGCCGCCCAGTTGCAGCAGGCCGTGGCCCAGCGCTTTCCCCTGCGCTACCCGGTGCCCGGCGTGCTGAACCTGGACCTGCAAGCCCCGCAACTGCGCCTGCTGCCCGCCCAGAACCGCCTGGCTGCGCAAATGGCCGTGGAGGCCGCGGGCCCGGCCCTGCGGCGCAGCCACAGCGGCAGCATCACGGTGGACTTTGCCCTGCGCTACGAGCCCAGCGACCGCACGGTGCGCGCCGTGCAGCTGCACTTCCAGAACCTGCAATTCCCCAGCCTGCAGCCCGCCGTGGTGGAACTGCTGACCACATACGGCCCGGCCCTGGCCGAGCAGGCGCTGCAAGAGGTGGTGCTGCACCAGCTCAAGCCCCAAGACCTGGCCCTGCCCGACACCATGGGCCTGCAGCCCGGCAGCATTACCGTGACAGAGCAAGGGCTGGTGGTAGGGTTTGTGAATAAGCCGCTGTAGGCAACAGGGCTGGGTTACTTCTTCATGGCTTCGCCGGCCATGTCGTCTTTTTTCATCACCATGTCGTCCTTCTTCACCATGGTGTCCTTTTTGGCCATGGCGTGCTTCTTCATGGGGTGTTTTTTGGCCATGGCGTGGGGGGCCATGCCGTCTTTCATCATTTCGTCTTTCTTCATCATGCCGTCTTCGGCCATGGCACCGGCGGTGGCGGCCAGCAGGCAGGCGGTGATCAGGGTGGTGGTAAATGTACGCATGGTGTTTCCTGGAGGTTGTGGGTTGTGTTCCAAGCGCGGCCACGGCGTGGCCACTGCTTGTACGCTTTGGTCGGCTGGGCCACAAAAACCTTACAAGCCCGGCGCGTTATTTTTTTGGCGTAAGGTTCGGCGCGGTGGACCGACCAACTACAAATCCACCCCCCAAGGACACACACCATGACACGCTCCGTTGCCCCGCCCACTTCCCGTTTTTCCCGCATCAAGACGAACCTGCTGCTGATGGCCGGTGCGGTCGTTGTGGCGGCGCTGTATTGGAGCCCGAACGCGGTGGCCGAAAAGGCGGTGGCGATTCCGGCCCCCTCGGCCCAGGCCCTGGCGGGCATCGCCCCCAGCACGCAAGCCACCGAGACGGTGGTGTTTGCCGGGGGCTGCTTCTGGGGCATCCAGGCGGTGTTCCAGCACACCAACGGCGTGCTGGAAGCCGTGTCGGGCTACGCGGGCGGCAAGAAGGGCGATGCCCAGTACGAGACCGTCAGCGGCGGCGGCACCGGCCATGCCGAGGCGGTGCAGGTGCGGTTTGACCCCACATTGGTGAGTTACGCGCAGCTGCTGCAAATCTACTTCTCGGTGGCCCACGACCCGACCCAGCTGAACCGCCAGTACCCCGACGTGGGCCCGCAGTACCGCTCGGCCGTGTTCACCACCACGCCGGCGCAGAAGCAGCTGACCGAGCGCTACATCGCCGAGCTGAACGCGGCCAAGGTGTTCCCGGCCAAGATCGTGACCCAGCTCGGTGCCCTCACGGCTTTTTACCCCGCCGAGAAGTACCACCAGAACTACGCCACCCTGCACCCGGACGCACAGTACATCGCCCAGTTCGACCTGCCCAAGATCGCCCACCTGAAAGAAATGCTGCCCGCGCTGTACCGTGCGCAGCCGGTGCTGGTGGCCAACTGAGCGCCAGGAGATTTGCTATTGAAATAAGAGCTGCTTACGCCTATGCCATGCGCGTGGGAGGCCAATTGGGCTTACAAGCAGCAGGGATGGCCGGTTGCGGTCAAAATGCCGCAGCGCTTCATTCCCAAGGAACCCCATGACCCACCCGATCCAGCAAAAATGGCCCGCCCAGCACCCCGAACGCCTGCAGCTCTACTCGCTGCCCACGCCCAACGGCGTGAAGGTGTCCATCCTGCTGGAAGAAATTGGCTTGCCCTACGAGCCGCACCTGGTCAGCTTCGAGACCCACGACCAGATGTCGCCCGCGTTCTTGTCGCTCAACCCGAACAACAAGATCCCGGCCATCCTGGACCCGAACGGCCCCGGCGGCCAGCCGCTGGCGCTGTTTGAGTCGGGTGCCATCCTGCTGTACCTGGCCGAAAAAACCGGCCAGTGCATCCCGCAGGACGCGGCGGGCCGCTACGAGTGCATCCAGTGGCTGATGTTCCAGATGGGCGGCATCGGCCCGATGTTTGGCCAGCTGGGCTTCTTCCACAAGTTTGCAGGCAAGGACATTGACGACAAGCGCCCGCGCGACCGCTACGTGGCCGAGTCCAAGCGCCTGCTGGCGGTGCTGAACCAGCGCTTGACCGGGCGGGCCTGGATGATGGGCGATGCCTACACCATTGCCGACATCGCCATCTTCCCGTGGGTGCGCAACCTGATCGGCTTTTACGGCGCGGGGGACCTGGTGGGTTTTGCCGACTACCCCGAGGTGGCACGGGTGCTGGCGGCCTTTGTGGAGCGGCCCGCCGTGGTCAAGGGCCTGGGGATTCCGGCCCGGGGCTAAGCCACCACGCCCAACGCCAGGCACAAGTCCGCCCAGGCCTTGGCCTTTTCCGGACGGTTGCGCAAAAGCGTGGCGGGGTGGTAGCTCACCACCACCGGTACGCCGTGGTAGCGGTGCACCCGGCCCCGCATCTGGCCCAGCGGGGTGCTGTCTTGCAGCAGCAGCTGGGCCGCAAACGGGCCCAGCGCCAGAATGACCTTGGGCTGCAGCAGGGCCACGGCGCGGCGCAGGTGGGGGGCGCTGTCGGCCACCGGGTCGGCGTTGGCATCCAAACGCAGCTTTTGCACGCTGGTGATGCAGGCCGAGGGCGCGCCTTCCTTGCGTGCCGGGGTGATGCCCACGGCGTGCAGCATGTTGCCCAGCAGTTGCGCTTCGGGCGCATCCGGCACCGCAAAGGGCCGGGCCGCGTCGTCGGCAATGCCCAGCGCCTCGCCCAGCACCAGCCAGTCGGCCGGGCCGCCGGGGGCGGCGTTCAGCCACACGCTGGCCAGTGCCGCAGGCCAGTCCAGCGTGGCAGTGTTTTCAGTGACATTTGTGCTGCCAGCGCTGATGGAATGGGCGGGAGAAGCTACTAATTCAGGAGTGCGGTCCAGCACCTGGGCGATGCTTTGCGGGGCCGACTTGCGCGGCGCGGGGGCTTCTACCGGTGGGGCCTCCGCTTCGGGCTCTGCTTGCGGCCACCACACGGGGCTGTGCATCTCGGCCAGCATGGCGCGCTGGCGGGGGTCCAGGCTCATAGGGGCATGCTCATGACGATGGCGTGTTCGCGCTGGCCGGGGCCGTTGGGGTAGTAGTCTTTGCGCATGCCCACGCGGTTGAAGCCGTAGCGGGTGTAGACGTGCAGCGCGCGGTGGTTGCCCACGCGGGCTTCCAGCCACAGCCACTGGGCTTTTTGGCCGCGCGACCACAGGGCCAGCGCATCCAGCATCAGGTGCGACCAGCCCTGGCCCTGGTAGGCGGGGGCCACGGTGATGTTGAGCAGGTGCACCTCGTCCACGCCCTGCATGGCCACGAAGTAGCCCAGAATGGTGTCGTCCGCCAGCAGGATTTGCGCCTGGTAGCCTGCGGCCAGTGCGTCCTGGAAATTGGCCCGCGACCAGGGGTGGGCGTAGGCCGCCTGCTCCACCGGCAGCACCGCGTCCAGCCAGTCCGGGGTGAGCGTCTCGAAGCGCACCTCGGAGGCGTCGGGCGGGGCCAGCAGGGCGCTCATGGTTGGGCGGCCACCAGGGCCAGTGCCGCTTTTTCGGCCATGCGCTCGTCGGTGGTTTTGGCCACTTTGTCGCGGATGTAACGCGGCAGCGCCTGGTCGGCGGGCACGGCACCACCGGCGGCCAGCAAGGCCGGGGCCAGGCGCAGCATGGCCGTGGCGGTGGGCAGGGCGGTGGTGCGCAAGCCGTCGCTGGCAGGGATGCGGTCAACGTACACGGTGAATGGATTGCCCGCCTGGGCCCAGCCGGCCTCGTGTTGCAGATGCTCGGGCCGCAGCAGCTGGAAGTCGTCGCGCTGGACCCATTGGCCGTCCTGGTAGCGGTAAAAGCCGGTATAGACCTCGTCCATGCGCGCGTCCAGCAGCGCCTGCACCTGCAGCACACCGTGCTGGTGCCGGGCTTCTTCGGCCACGGCCATCAGGGTGTCAATGGGCAGCACCGGCACATTCGCCCCAAACGCCAAGCCTTGCGCCACCGAGCAGGCCGTGCGCAGCCCGGTGAACGAGCCGGGGCCGCTGCCAAAGGCGATGGCTTCCAGCTGGTCCAGCCGCAGCCCGGCCTGGGCCAGCAAGGCCAGAATCGCCGGGATCAGCGTGCTGGAGGCCTGCGCCCCGCCCGGCCCGGCGTGCTGCCACACCTGCACGCCATCGGTGGCGGCGATGGACAGGGTGTCGGTGCTGGTGTCGAAGGCTAACAAGTTCATGGGGCAGATTTACATAAGAAAGTGGCTGTCAGCGCAGGATTATCTAGCGCAATCAGCTACCATTTCTATAGCTGATAACCTATGACCTATTCCACACACTCCCCCCGATTCTGGCGCAGCCTGTGCGCTCTTGCTTTGTGGGCCGCATCCAGCCTGGCGCTGGCCCAGCGCCTGCCGCCCGATGTCGCCAACGCCCTGGCCCGGGCCAAGGTGCCGCAAGACGCCGTGAGCCTGTATGTGGCACGCGCCGATGGGTTGGGCTCGCCGCGCCTGAGCCACCGGGCCAGCGTGCTGGTGAACCCGGCCTCGGTCATGAAGCTCGTCACCACCTTTGCCGCGCTCGACACGCTGGGGGCCGACTACACCTGGAAAACCCGCTTCTACGCCGACGGCCCGCTCAAGGACGGCGTGCTCTACGGCAATTTGTACATCCAGGGCGGTGGCGACCCCAAGCTGGTGCTGGAGCGCATTGCCGCCACCTTTGCCGCCCTGCAAACCCGCGGCGTGCAAAAAGTGCGCGGCGACATCGTGCTGGACCACCACCTCTTCGAGCCCGAAGCCCGCGACCCGGCCGAGTTTGACGGCCAGGCGCTCAGCCCCTACAACACCGCCCCCGACGGCCTGCTGGTCAACTTCAAGTCGCTGATCTTCACCTTCACCCCCGAGCCCGACAGCGGCATTGCCCGCATCCGCAGCGAGCCGCCGATTGCCGACGTGCAAATGGACGCGCAGGTGCCGCTCAGCACCCAAAGCTGCAACGACTGGCGCGGCGCGCTGCAGGCCGAGTTTGCCAACCCGGACCAGGTGCATTTCGGGGGCAGCTACCCGGTCAAATGCGGCGAACGCGTCTGGCCCGTGGCCTACACCGACCCCGCCAGCTACGCCCGCCGGGTGCTGCAGGCCATGTACCTGGGGCTGGGCGGCAGCTTGACCGGCGTGGTGCGCGATGGCCGTACGCCAGGAGACGCCACCTGGCTGATGGACGCGCCCTCGCTGCCGCTGGGCGAGCTGATCGCCGATGTCAACAAATTCAGCAACAACGTAATGGCGCAGCAGATGTTCCTGACGCTGGGTCTGCAGGCGGGCCGACCCGGCACCTTTGCCGCGTCGCGCGCCGCCGTGGCCGCCTGGTGGCCGCAGGCCATTGGCCGCAACGTGCCCGTGCCCACGCTGGAAAACGGCTCCGGCCTCAGCCGCGACGAGCGCACCAGCGCCAGCGCCCTGGGCCAGTTGCTGCGCCGCGCCGCCGCCCACCCGCAGGCGGCGGTGTTTGCCCATTCGCTGTCCGTGGCCGGGGTCGACGGCACTGCCCAGCGCATGCGCGACCGGGGCCTGGCCCCCGAATCCATCGGCAACGCCCAGCTCAAAACCGGCACCTTGCGCGACGTGGCCTCGGTGGCCGGCTATGCCACCGGGCGCAGCGGCCAGCGCTACGTGGTGGTGGGCATCGTCAACCACCCGCTGGCCCCGGCGGCGCGCCCGGCACTGGACGCGCTGGTGGAGTGGGCAGTCAAAGAGTAACAAATGTTATTTATCTCTGCGCGTTGGTAGTAACCCTTTGTGACTCGCGCGGGCTCCGGCGTACCATTTTAGTTACAAACGAACGACCGTTCTTTTTTTAAACAGGAGTGAAAAATGCGTTGGATGCCCACAAAAATGGCTGTGCTGGTGGCTTCGGTCTCGGCGGCGTTGGTTTTGTCTGCCTGCGGAGGCGGCGGTAGCGACACGTCCACCAGAGTCACCTACACCTCGCTGGTGTCCTTCGGCGACAGCCTCAGCGATGTAGGCACCTACAAGGTGGGGGCCATTGCCGCCGTGGGGGGCGGCCGCTGGACTGTCAACGGCACCACCACCGGCCCGGTCAACTGGACCGAGCTGCTGGCGGGCGAGTTCAGTGTGGCGGCGCCCTGCCCGGCCCAAACCGGTTTGCTGTCCAACGTCCCGCAGATTCCGCTGGTGGCGGTGGTCAACAATGCGAACTGCACCAACTACGCCCAGGGCAGCTCGCGCGTGAGCCTGCCCTTTGGCCCCAACGCGGTGGCATTGCAGCCCTACATCGCCCCGGCCACCAATATCGGCCTGATGGCCGTGCCGGTGAAGACCCAGTTCACAACCCACCTGGCGGCGCATGGCAACTACACCGGCAACGAGCTGGTCACCGTCTTGGCCGGTGCGAACGACATCTTCATGTATGCCAATGCCGTGTCCGCAGCGGCGGCCGGGGGCGCGGGCGCGGTGGGCGCCGCCGCGCTGGCGGGCTGGACACCGACCGAGCAAAACGCGGTTGCCGCTGGCGGGGCCGCGGCCGTGAACGCCGCCGCCACCGCCGCCGTGACCCACGCGGCCCAGGATGCTGCCGTGCTGGCCACGGCCATCAAGGATTCGGTGACCGGCATGGGTGCCAAGCATGTGGTGGTGGTCAATGTGCCCAGCATCGAGTTCACGCCGTTTGGCCAGGGCTCCGGCGCGGGCGCGTTGCTGCGCTCCATGGTGACCACGTTCAACGGCACCTTGAAAAACGAATTGGCCGGTGTGTCCACGGTGCTGATAGTGGATGCCTACACCCAGGGTATCGCCCAGTACAACGACCCGGCACCGTACGGCATCAAAAACGTGACCGATGCGGCCTGCAGCAGCGACGCCCCCAGCGCCACCAATCCGGCGGGCAACATCCTGCTGGGTTCCTCCCTGGCCTGCACCGTCAACAACACCCTGGCCGGAAAGGATGTCAGTGCCTACTTCTACGCCGACTCCGTCCACCCCACGCCCGCAGGCTACAAGTTGTTGTACCGCTACGTTGCCAAGCAAATGGCTATTGCTGGCTGGCTCTAATTGGTTGGATGAAGCCCTTTAAGGACACATGATGAAATTTAACTCTCTTGGCATGGCCTGTGCCCTCTTGTTGGCTGCAGGCGCAGCCCACGCCCAAACGGCAGGCACCTGGATGCTGCGTGGCGGCCTGATGAATATCACCCCCAAGGTCGATAGCGGCGACCTGTCGGCGTCCAGCCTGCCGGGTACCAAGATCGACTCCAACGGCAACACCCGCCTGGCGGGCGGCATCACCTACATGGTTACCGACCAGTGGGCGCTGGACCTGCCCCTGGCTTTGCCATTCAAGCACACGCTGACCGGTGCCGGGGCCATCCAGGGCGTGGGCAAGATTGGCGAAACCAAGGCGCTGCCCATGTCGCTGTTTGGGCAGTACCGGTTTGGCGAAGCCAGTGCCCAGTTTCGCCCGTATGTGGGCGCGGGCCTGACCTATGCCAAGTTTTTCAAGGAGCGCGGCAACGCCACCCTGACGGGCATCACCGGCGGCACCGCCAGCAACCCGACCACGCTGAAGCTGGAATCCAACCTGGCCCTGTCCATCCAGGCCGGTGCCACCGTGGCCCTGAACGACCGCTGGTTTGTGGAAGGCTCCGTGGTCAAGACCTTCCTGAAAACCAAGGGCACCTTGTCTACCGGCCAGACGATCGACGTGACCCTCAACCCCCTGACGCTGGCCTTGAGCCTGGGCTACCGCTTCTAAGCCGCCCACGCGCCCATTAAAAAACCGACCCTTGGGTCGGTTTTTTGTTGCGTCGGGTTTTAACCCACCGCCCCGCGCTTACCAGCGCAGGTGGATCCGGCCATAGGCGTACAGGCCAAACAGGCGCTGCGCAATCGGCGTGAAGTACAGGTTGTCGGCAAACAGGTACTGGTCATAGGTCACACCGGCCGAATTGGCGGTGATGGCCGGGTTGAGGGTGCTGGGGGAGCACTTCGAAGCGTTGACCTGCCCCGTGCCGGTGCCGATGCCCGCACCCGAATCCACCGAGCTGCAGGCCAGACCGGTGACGTTGGAGATCGCGTAGTTGTTGTGGTCGGTACCGGCCAGCAGGTTGAAGTAGTAGGCCGCGTCGATGTAGAGCACGTTGGCACCCAGGTCAGCGACAGACACCAGCATGGCATTGTTGAAGTTGCTACTGGCGCTTTGCAGCAGTCCAGACTGGTTCAGCGAAGCCGCCCAAGGGTTGACTCCCAGGTTGTAGGTTCCCACCACCACCACGTGCTTGCCACCAGCGGCCACCAGGCGGCGCACTTGCGCGCCCAGGTCCTTGCCGTACTGGGTGGCGTTGGCCACCATCGTGGCCGAGGTTTCGGTGCCTGCGTTCACGGCATTCATCTCCACCACCAGGTCGCTGATGCCGGCGTTGATGGTCACGATGTCGTTGTCGCCCAGGGCCACGCCACTGGCCAGGAAGGTGTCGATCTGCTGCGTCACGGTTTGGGTGGTGGTGCTACCGGCGGCATCGGGCGTGAGTTTGATGCGGGCATTGGGCTGCGCGTACACATAGCCGCCGCTGGCCACGGGCGCCACGGTCATGCCGTAGCTGCTGGCGATTTGGCCCAGCCAGGTATTGATGGCGGAGTCGTTGACGGTGAAGCTGGCGCCGGGGGTGACCACGCTGAAGGCATCGCCAAACGCAATGATGCGGTTGGGCTTCAGCTGCGACTCGACGCTGCTGGAGCCGCAGGCGGCCAACAAGACGGCCGAGGCGCAGGCCAGCCCCAAAACGGCGCGGCGCAAGCTAAAAACGGACATAGGTAACTCCAAAAAAAACAATAGATAAGTTTAACGAGGCAATCCAGCCGCGCCGGGTAAAGAAGCGTAAGCCCTCTTTATGCGACCGAAGCGCGCTGCAACCGGTCGCGCACGCCTTCCCATTCGGGGGTGTCGGGGGGCGTTTCCACCCAGATCAGGCGCACGCCCAGGGCATCGAAATCGCGCAGCGCGGCAAACAGCGCCTGGGCCGCGGCGGCAGCGTCCGTGGGCATGGGCTTGCACACCACCTGGGCCGAGCGGCTGCGCATCGGCTGGCGGGCGTACACGGCAATCGCTACCGACTGGCCGTCCAGGCCGGTGCCCAGGAGGTCCAGCGCGGTTTGCAGCGCGGCAGCGGTCATCAGCCGCACTTTGGCCGTGGGCGCGTAATGCGCCTCCAGCGTGCCGGAGGCGCGCGGGGCGTTGGCTACCGCGTCCTTGTCGCGCAGCGGCTGGCCGCAGGCGGCTTCGATCTGTTCGCGGCCAATGCTGCCGGGGCGCAGCAGCACCGGCACGCCCCGGGTGCAGTCCACGATGGTGGACTCGATGCCCATGGTGCACGGCCCGCCGTCCAGTACCAGCAGGTCGGGGCCGAACTCGGACTGCACATGGGCCGCCGTGGTGGGGCTGACGCGGCCAAACTGGTTGGCGCTGGGGGCTGCCAGCCCGGCCACGCCCAGGGCGGCGCAGGCTTGCAGCACTGCCTGGGCGACCGGGTGGGCCGGGCAGCGCAGGCCGATGCTGTCTTGCCCGCCCGCCGCCGCGGTGCCCACGCCAAGACGGCGCGGCAGGATCAGCGTCAGCGGGCCGGGCCAGAACGCGTCCATCAGCGCCTGGGCAAAGGCGGGTACCTGGGACGCGAAATGCGCCACGCCATCCCCGCCAGAGGCGATGTGCACGATCAGCGGGTGGTCGCTGGGGCGGCCCTTGGCGGTGAAGATCTTGGCCACCGCCGCGTCGCTGGACGCGTCAGCCGCCAGCCCGTACACCGTTTCGGTGGGCAGGCCCAGCAGCGCACCGTGGGCCAATGCCTGGGCGGCTTGCTGGATGGCCGCGGGGTCCTGGCCGGACAGCAGCATCAGAACGCCTCGATGCCGAGCAGCGCCGCGGCCTGCAGGGCGGTGGCGCGCACGGCGGACGCGGTGGGGCCGGTCAGCGTCAGGTGGCCCATTTTGCGGCCCTTGTTGGCGCTGGCCTTGCCGTACAGGTGCAGGTGCGCGCCGGGCAGGGCCAGCACGTCCGCCCAAGGGGGCGTGGCGGCTTGCTCGGAGCGCACAAACCACAGGTCGCCCAGCAGGTTCAGCATGATGGCCGGGCTGTGCTGGCGCGGCTGCACCAGCGGCAGGCCGGTGAGGGTGCGCACCTGCAGCTCGAACTGCGACACATCGCAGCAGTCCATGCTGGCGTGGCCGCTGTTGTGCGGGCGCGGGGCGATCTCGTTGACCACCAGGCTGCCGTCTTGCAGCACGAAAAACTCTACGCACAGCACGCCCACGTACTGCAACTCGTTTGCTATGGATTTTGCAGCTGCTACCGCTTGTTCCATCAGCGGTAGAGGCATATTTTCTTCATAGACTTCGGTGACGGCCAGAATGCCGTCGCGGTGCAGGTTGCGCTGGGGTGGCAAGTGCACCATCTGGCCGTCGGCACCGCGCGCCACGATCACCGAGCACTCGGCCTCCAGCGGCAGCATTTTCTCCAGCACGCAGGGCACGCTGTGCATGTCGGCCCAGGCCGCGGCCAGCGCGGCGCGGTCGGCCACGCGGGCCTGGCCCTTGCCGTCGTAGCCCAGGCGGGTGGTTTTCAGGATGCCGGGCAGCAGCGTTTCGTCCACTGCAGCTAGTTGCTCTGGCGTGTCGATCACCGCATAGGGCGCGCAGGGCACGCCGCAGCGCACGAAATGGGCTTTTTCGGCCGCGCGGTCCTGGGCGATGGCCACGGCCGACGCCGCGGGCGACACCGTGGTGTACACCGCCAGGCGGGCCAGGGCCGACGACGGCACATTTTCAAACTCGGTGGTGATGGCGTCGCAGGTCTCTGCCAACTGGCCCAGGCCCGGCGCGTCCAGGTAGCCGGCCTGGATATGGTGGTGGCTGACGCGCCCGGCCGGGCTGGCCGGGTCCGGGTCGAGCACGGCGGTGAAATAGCCCATGCGCTGGGCCGCGTGGATGAACATCCGGCCCAGTTGGCCGCCGCCCATCACGCCCAGCGTGGCCCCGGGAAGGATGGGGCCGCTCATAGCACGGGCGGTGCAGGCGGCACGGTCATGTTGCGGGCCACCTCGGTCTGCGCAGCGCGGAAGGCTTCCAGTTGCGCGCGCAGGGCCGGGTTTTCATTGGCCAGCAGGGCCACGGCAAACAGGGCGGCGTTGGCCGCGCCCGCGTTGCCAATGGCAAACGTGGCCACCGGGATGCCCTTGGGCATCTGCACGATGCTGTACAGCGAATCCACGCCGCTCAAATGCTTGGTACCCACCGGCACGCCCAGCACCGGCACGGTGGTTTTGGCCGCCAGCATGCCCGGCAGATGGGCGGCACCTCCGGCACCTGCGATGATGGCCTTGAGCCCGCGCCCGGCGGCGGCTTCGGCGTAGGCAAACATATCGTCGGGCATGCGGTGGGCCGATACGACGCGTGCCTCATGCGCAATGCCAAACTGTTGGAGAATCTGCACCGCATGCTGCATGGTGTCCCAGTCGGAGCTGGAACCCATCACCACACCAATTTGAATAGAAGTCATAGGGCTTTGTTCTGTTTAACCCCGAATTTTACTTTTTGCCTTGCGGCAACACCCCAAAATGATCGACGTTACCTTTGCCAACTTTGAAACCGAGGTCATTGCCGCCTCCATGACCACCCCGGTGCTGGTCGATTTCTGGGCCCCGTGGTGCGGTCCGTGCAAGGTCATCGGCCCCATGCTGGAGAAGCTGGAGGCCGACTACGCGGGCCGCTTCAAGCTGGTCAAGATCGACTCCGACCAGGAGCAGCAACTGGCGGAAGCCTTCGGCATCCGCAGCATCCCCACCTGCATTTTGGTGGTCAACGGCCAGCCGGTGGACGGCTTCCAGGGCGCGCTGCCCGAGGGCAAGATCAAGGAATTCCTCGACAAGCATGTGCCCGAGGGCGCGCCGCTGGATGCCGAGCCGTCTGAGGCCGAACAAGCCCTGGCCCTGGCCGAGGCGGGCGACACCGACGCCGCCCTGGCCAAGCTGGCCGATGCCCTGGCGCTGGACCCGGCCAACGACGATGCCCGCTTTGACTACGTCCGCCTGCTCACCCAGGCCGGCCACCTGGAAGAGGCCGAAGCCGCACTGCAACCCACCCGCAAATACATCCCCTTGCAGTTGCGCTTTGAAGCCCTGTTACAGTGGATTGGTGCTCTTAATTTCGCAGCTATCCACGCCGATGGAACGGGCGATACAGCCGAATTTGACGTAAAAATCGCCGCCAACAAGCGCGACTTCGATGCCCGCTTTGCCAAAGGCCGCATCCTGATGGCCCAGGGCGAATGGACCGCCGCCATGGACGAGCTGCTGGAAATCATCATGCGCGACAAGAAGTGGAACGACGAAGCCCCCCGCAAGGCCTTCATCGCCATCCTGGAGCTGCTCACCCCGCCCAAGCCCAAAGCCAGCGCGGATGCAGGCAACAAGACCGCAGGCGGGATTGAGCTGTCTGGCAACTCCGTAGCAGCCCAAGACCCGCAGGCGCAGTTGGTGGCTACCTATCGTCGGCGGCTGAGCATGGTGCTGAATTGAGGGCTGTTTGACGTGTGGATAGCGCCAAGGGTGACTGCAATTTTGAGTTCTGTTTTATCTGTTGCTGCATTTGCGGCAGATGCATGTCCACCCTCACCAGCAAGTGGATTGGCTTTTCAGTTCGAGATTCGAGAAGGGTATGCAAATGACCTTCAGTCGGGTCTTGTGCCTGCGAGCCAACGTGGTTGCGCCCATGTCAGTAGCCCGTTTGTTGTGGAATTGCGCAACACCAGTGCCGTCTTGCGGGAGTTATCTGGCTACAACGCGAGAGCTCATGGTTTTTCTATGGCGTATACCCCGACCGTTCCGCTGGGTTCATATCGCCTCCAGCTCTGCTTGGCTGAGCTGCCTCGGACGGTGAACGGGTCATCCCCGCTCCGCGTTAGTGCGCTTGAAGTCAACAAACCACCAGGGGTATGCGGCAAAGTGGATGGGCAGGTGTTTGTTGAGCGTAATCAATGGCAGAGCATTGCAAGCGAGATGGATGCGCGTGCTGAAGCTCCAGAGCGCGGGGCATATGCTGTCCAGTTCCGGCTAGTGTCAGATTAGGTTTTAACGCATCAACACCCAGCGCACGCCGCTGCTCAGCCCGTCCACCAGCGCCACCAGCACCAGCATGGCCACCAGCACCGTGCTGGTCTCGGGCATCTGGAACAGGCCCATGTGGAAGGCCAGCATCTGGCCCAGGCCGCCCGCGCCCACCACGCCCAGCACGGTGGCGGCGCGGATGTTGTTTTCCCAGCGGTACAGGGTGTAGCTCACTAACTGCGGCAGCACCTGGGGCAGGCAGGCGTACAGCAGCACTTGCACAGCACCCACACCACGCGCGCGCAGGGCCTGGGCCGGGCCGTCGGGGGCGTTCTCCAGGCTCTCGGCAAACAGGCGGCCTAGCACGCCGGTGGTGTGCAGGGCCAGCGCCAGCGTACCGGCAAACGGCCCCAGCCCGGCGGCGACCAGCAGCAGCGTGGCCCACACCAGCTCGGGGATACTGCGCAGCGCATTCAGCAGCGCCCGCGTGGGGCCGCGCCACAGCGCCTTATCCTCGGCGTGGGTTTTGCTGGCGGGCAGGGCCAGCGCCAGGCCGCAGACCACCGCCAGCAGCGTGCCCAGGGCCGACATGGCCAGGGTCTCCAGCGTGGCGGTCAGCAGCTTGCGCAGAAAGGCCGGTGTGGTGTTGGGCACCAGCAGCTCGGCCACAAAGCGGCCCATGCGCTGCAGCGCGTCGGTGGAGAGGAATTTGGCCCACTGCAAATCCAGCGTGGCAAAGCTGGCCCCCACCAGTGCCACCACGCCGAGGACGAACCACAGGGCCTTGGAGCGGGCGTGGAACAGTGCCGGGGGCAGCTTGTAAGTCTCGTTGGCGGCAAGTTTCACGCGAGCCCTTTGCGCAACCACGCACTGGTGCAATCCGCCAGCCACACCAGCACCATGAACACCAACAGCATGGTGCTGACTTCGGAGCCGTTGAACATCTTCATCGACGCGTCCATGTGCTGGCCCAAGCCGCCTGCGCCCACAAAGCCCAGCACGGCAGACGAGCGGATGGCGCACTCCCAGCGGTAGACGGTGTAGCTGGTCAGCTCGCCCGCGTTTTGCGGCAGCAGGCCGTAGAAGAAGGCTTGCAGCCGCCCGGTGCCATGGCGCAGCAGGGCCTGGGTGGCGGCGGGCTCACCGGATTCCAGAATCTCGGCGTAGACCTTGCCCAGCATGCCCGCGTAGGTCAGCGCAATGGCCAGCACGCCCGAGGTGGGGCCCAGGCCCACCACGCGCACAAACACCAGCGCCCAGACCAGCTCGGGCACGCTGCGCAGCAGCACCAGCAGCCAGCGCACCGCCAGCCGCACGCCCGCGCCCAGCGGAGCCATGCGGCCCGTCAGCGCAGAAATCGACAGCACCCGTACCGATAGCAGCGTCAGCGGCACCGCCAGCAGCAGCGCCAGGGTGATGCCTGCGGTGGCCATGGCCACGGTGCGCCAGGTTTCCTGGGCCACGGTCCACAAAAAGGCGGGCTCCAGCTTGGGCGGGAAAAAGTCGCCCACGAAGCGCAGCGTGGGCCGCAGGCTGTCGGGCTGCAGCAGCACCCAGGGCTGGAATTCGGTGAGCACCAGCAGCGGCCACAGCAGCACGGTGGCGGCCAGCAGCCAGAACAGGCGGCTGTGCCAGGCGGGGTCGCGGATGGAGTCGCGGGGAAGATGGGGGCTTATCGGCAATGCATCACCACCGGGGCACTGACCAGCGCAGGCATAGGCTCGGGCGCCGGCCCGGTCAGCTCGTCCAGGTGCTGGGCGTACAGCCTGTGCAGCCGTTCGCGGTTCACCTGCGCGGCGGGCAGGTCGAACACGATGGCCCCCTCGCGCAGGCCCAGGATGCGCGGGAAGTGCGCCAGCGCCATGTCCACGTGGTGCAGGCTGGCCACCAGCGTGGTGCCGCGCGCCTGGGCGGCCTGGGTCAACGCCAACATGGCCTGCTCGGCACGGGCCGGGTCCAGGGCCGACAGGGGTTCGTCCACCAGCCACAGCCGGGCGTCGGCCACCAGTGCCCGGGCCAGGCCCACGCGCTGGCGTTCGCCACCCGACAGGCGGTCTACCCGCTCAAACAATTTATCGGCCAGGTCGAACTGCGCCAGCGCCGCCTCGGCCGCCGGAATGTCCACCGGGTAGAACAGGCTGCGCACGCTGCGCCACAGCCCCATGGACGGCAGTTGCCCGGCCAGCACGGCAGTGACGACCCGCTGGCGCGGCGGCAGCGGCGGCACCTGCGGGGCGATGAACAGCTGGCGGCGCAGGCCTTGCAGCTGGGCCCGCGCCAGCGCCCAGGGGTCGCGCCCGTCCAGCAGTACCTGACCCACAGCGGGCCGCAGCGCGCAGCCCAGCACGTGCAGCAGCGTGGTCTTGCCCGCCCCTGATGGCCCGATCACCGCCATCTGTTCCCCGGCGGCCAGCGCCAGACCGACCGCACGCAGAGCGGCAGGGGCGTGCGCGGCAGCAGCAGGGTGGCGGGCCGAGGTGTCCAGGAGTTGGAGTTGCATATAAAAAGAGCCTCTAGCGCATGTACTACCTGCGCGAGCAGCTATTTATTTTGTAGTGTTAAGTCAGGCAGGGTGTAACGCTGATCTGGATGGTTTTCCATGGCGGGGATGGTGTAGGCCAAAACGCCTTCGGCCACCATGGGGGTGAGGTGGTTGCGCAGGATTTTCTTATGGTCTTGCTTGCCCAAAATAAAGGCAATTTCACGGGAACTTGACGGCTGCCACTGGCATATATCCGTAATCAATGATCGCAAAATCTCTTTTCTGGGGCGCATCCCCGTCGCCGCAATGCGGGCTTTGAGTCCATCCGGGAGTGAGGGGGACTGGTGCCCATCCGTGAGGGGGTGGTGCCCATCCGTGAGGGGGTGGTGCCCATCCGCTGTGGACTGATGCCCATCCGCGGGCATCAGCATCACATCCCCTGGCACGTAATACGTACGGCTGCCACTGCCTTTCATATCCACCAAACCCAGGTCGCGCAGTCGGCGTAGATGGGCTGAGGCGTTCAGGGTGTCGGTACGATTAATGGCGCGGTAGGACGAATTGTCGATGGCCCCCACCTCACGCACAAAAACCAGCGCGCGGGCTTCTTCGTCTGAGATGGTCTCGCTGGTCAGGCGGCGCAGCCACACCAGATCATCGGGACCTAAAAAGTGGTGGAACAGAAAGGTGGCCACGAATTGGTCGGGCCTGCGTGACGACTCCAACGTGGGCGGTAACAGGTCGTGGCTCAGCATCAGTTCGCGCATGGCGCGGATGCCACTGCCCTTGGTTTCTGCCATATTGACTTCGTGCAGTACAGCGGCAATGTGGGGGTTGCGGGTTTCCGAACCTGGCTCACCCAGTTGCTCCTCTGCTTTGATGGAGTGGCCGGGGTTACGGATTTCCAGCCGATTGGCGTAGCGGATGATCTGGATGGCACCATGAATGCGGTAACTGCGGTGCATTACCGCGTTGACAATCGCCTCGCGAATCACCCGCAGAGGCAAAGTAGGCGCATCTTCTCGCACCAAAGAACCTTCGGGCACGGTGCCGGACTGCAGCAACTCGTCGCGCACGGTGTTGGTGGCACGGCGAATGGCCGTGAACAAGGGTGCGCGTATTTCCAGCGTATCGAAACGGTGGTTGGGGTCTTCCACCCATGTTCTTCCCGCTACACGGATGTAGTCGATGCGCATCATCGGAAAGCAGCGACGCAACGCCAAAGCGGTACCAAACAACAAGATGCCTGCGACGGTGGGCAAGAGCCGGATGCCCGCACGGGTGTTCTGATTTTTAACGCAGCCTAATGCACGCAATAAATCGGGGTCGGTCCAGGTCAACTCTTCGGCACTGGGGTTGATTTGGCCGCGCAGCTTGCGATAGTCCTCGATGGCCAAGGGGTCGATGTCTTCCAAACTGGCATCTTCCAGTACCACTGCATCGTAGGTATCCACTTGGTGGCCTGCATACAAGGCGATGAGGTCGTCTTCCGTACCCTCTTGGTCGGTCGGGCCAATGCGCCGGTACGCACCACGCGGCAGGCCCAAATTTGACAGATAAATAGGCTTGTCAGCGGGGGCTGCCTCGGGAACAAAAACCACGACAACCGTTTTATCACCTAGTGTCTCCACCGAAATGCGGGGTCGCACGGGCCGATTAAAAACACTGGCGCATTGGCTCGCCAAGTCGGATTGCAACTTGTCCGGATTGGCGATGCCTAGGGCTTGGTAGGCATTGCCGAAAAGGTCCTGTGGGTCACGCTCCACACCCAGCAGCAAGTAGCCGCCTCCCAGACCAGGCTCATTGGCAAAGGCACATACGGTTTCCATGACCGAGCGATCCACCTGCGTGCAGCGCTTGGCCTCGATGCCGTGTGATTCATCGAGGGCAAGCAACTCTTGCATCAAGTCTTCGGCAGTGCGCATCATGGCGCAGACTTTCTGGGCGGGTGATAGAGCATGGGTTTATATAAAAAGAGCCTCTTGCGCTTATTCCATCAGCACGAGCAGCTATTTATTTTGTAGTGCGGCCTATTTCAGCAAACCGGCGCTGCGGGCTGCGGCTTCGATGCCCTTGTAGTTGGCGGGCTGGGTGGGGATGAAGCGGGTGGCGCGTTGCAGTTCCAGCACTTCTTTGCCCTCGGGGGTGGCGCTGCTCAGGTCCAGAAAGGCTTTGGCCAGCTTCTCGCGCAGGGCCACGGGCATGTCGGCGTGCACGCTCCAGTTGTAGTCGAAGTAGGGCGGGGTGGTGTAGAACACGTGGACCTTGACGGTGTCGACCTTTTTGTCGGCCACAAACTTGTCCCACACCGAGATGTTGAGCGCGCCCGCGTCCACTTTGCCCGCAGCCACGGCGGCGATGGTGGCATCGTGTGCGCCCGAGAAGGCCAGGCGTTTCAGGTCCTTGTCGGGGTCGACCTTGGCTTCCAGCAAAAAGCTGCGCGGCATCAGGTGGCCGGAGGTGCTGGACGGTGCGCCAAAGCTCAGGGTGTGGCCTTTCAGGTCGGCCAGCGCCTTGATGGCCGGGTCGGCGGTGATGAAGACCGAGCGGAATTTGGTGTCCTCCTCGCGCTGCACCAGCGGGATGATCTTGCCGCCCGAGCGCTCGTTGGCCTGCACAAAGGTGAAGCCGCCAAACCAGGCCACGTCCACCTGCTTGTTGACCAGCGCCTCGACCGCCGCCGCGTAGTCGCTCACCGGGGTGAACTCGACCTTCATGGAAAGCCGGCCCTCCAGGTACTTGACCAGCGGCGCGGCCTTGCGGGCCAGCTCGGTGGGGGCTTCGTCGGGGATGGCCGTCAGGCGCAGCACCTGCTGGGCGCTGGTCAGCCCGGCAAAGCACAGGGTGGCCACGGCCAGGGCGGTTTGGAGGAAAGAGCGTTTCATGGGGCGGTACCGGGTGGATGGGGGTGGGTGCGAAACCCGGTATTAGACCCCAGCGCCCTTCAGTCCAATTGCAGCAGCTGCGCAAACCCCTGCGTCCGCAACAGCGCATCCAGGCGGTCCAGCAGGCGGGCCACTGGGGGCAACACCACCGTGTCACCCTGGCCTGCGGCGGCCAGCACCGCGTGCACATCGGCCTCCATCGTCTGCGGCAGCAGGGCGCAGCGCTGCTGGGCGTGGGCCAGCAGGCGCTTTTCGCCCGGGTGCAGTTGGCCATTCAGCGCAAAAATAATGTCGAAATAGCTGGCCAGCAAGGCTGTGGTTCGGTGGTGCACGCTGAAGGCGTCGCCGCGCTGGCAGGCCTTGGCCAGTTGGTTGGCGTAGCTGGGCATGACCCGGCGCAGCACGGCGTGGTTTTTCACCAGGATCGCGTCGCGCAGGGCCGCAGGATAGGCACCGCCAAAGCGCTGGCGCAGGTCGGCGAACCAGCCCGACCGGTCCCACAGCACGGTGGAGCGCTGCACCGTGTGCCAGTGCGCCGTGCTGTAGCCCAGGCTGGCACGGTGTTGGTGGGCCACCTGCTCCAGCAGCCCTTCGATCCAGTCCGTGCCCCAGTACATCGCGTCCAGATGGATGCCGGTCTGGGTATCGACCCACTCATCGCCCACGTCCCAAAACCGCATGTCCAGCTCCGCGTGCTGGGTGCCCAATGCCTGCACGATGGCCTGGCGCTGGCCCAGCGGCACTTCGGCAGTGGTGTAGATGTACAGGTCGATATCTGACAAATCGTCGTTGAGGCCGGTGGCCCGTGAGCCTCCCATGGCGATGGCCTGGACCATGGGAAGCTGGGAAAAAGCGGTGGCTATGCGCTGGGTGAGTGCCGCGGGCGTGTGGTTGAAGGTCATGGAATAGGGCGTGAAACTGGGCTGTAGAACGGGAATACCCCATAGGGCGTTACCCGTGAGCGTGGTGACCGCATCATAAAAATGAAAATATAATTGTATACAAAGATTTTGGATTTATAAATACAGGCTAGCTTACTTGTAACAATTCGTAGAGACCCAGACACCATGTCAGAACTCCATTCGCTGTATGTCCGCGTCCATTTATCCAAAAGGGCTTACCAAAAATTCATGGACAGCCGGTGTGCCAACGCCAATGTCTTTGGCGACTGGATGGAGTGGCTTGGCGGTATTGAGCTGGTGAGCGGCCCCATGACCCCAAAGCGGGTGGCCGAGTACGCCCGGCGCGGGGGGCCAGACGTGTCGGTGGGTACCTTTGTCGCACAGTGGTGTGCCGAACCCGAGAACGCCGCGGCGTCCCGCTATGACGAGGCCACCGAGACCTGGCAGTTCTGCGTACTGCAGTTTTCCGAGAACTACGGCGAATTTCTGGAGTTTTTGCCCTCGATGCGGGCCGCCTGCTTCTTCAAGGACCGCCCGGGCGACGACTTTCTGGTGGTCTACCCGTTTATCTGGGATACCGGCCACACCGTTTGTTTCAGCATCGACAGTGGTCACAGCCGTTTTTTGCCCGATTTCGCCCCCGCCTGGCACACCGAGGCCAATACCGAGTTAGGCGCCCTGATGGACGATCTGGGGGTAATGGGTTCCGACTTCGTGGATCTGTAGCCCCCGCTACGCCGCCCGCGCCAACAGGCTGCGGTGCCCCTCGGTGGCCAGCACCTGCTGGGCGTTCAGGCTGCGAATGGAAATGCTGGCATCTTGCGGAATGCCGCCCGACAGCTGCAAGGCCAGGTAGCGGCCACAGCTGACGCGCAGGAACGAGGCAAAGTTGTCCACCTCGCCGCGCTGCGCCACCAGCTCGTCGTACAGCTTGGCACACAACTGGGGCACGCCCATGCCGTCGCGCTGGGCGATCTCGGTCAGCACCTGCCAAAACAGGTTTTCCAGCTTGATGCTGGTTGCTACGCCATGCAGCCGCACCGAGCGGGCGCGGCTGTCGTACAGGTGGGGGTCGGCGCTGATAAATACTTGGCACATGGCGATTTCCGGTGGGGAGCAATCTGCCATCATCCGACGGCAAGCCACCCGTGTCAAAGGCTGATTTTGGTGCCCAGAAGGGTCAAAAACTGCGCAATCCAGGCCGGGTGGGCGGGCCAGGCGGGGGCGCTGACCAGGTTGCCCTCGGTGATGGCCGCGTCGATGGCGATCTCGGCATAGGTGCCGCCCGCAATCTCCACTTCCATGCGGCAGGCCGGGTAGGCCGAGCAGGTACGGCCCTTGAGCACACCGGCCCCGGCCAGCAGCTGGGCACCGTGGCAGACGGCAGCCACGGGCTTGTTGGCTTCAAAGAAGTGCTTCACCGCCGACACGACCGCCGGGTAGGTGCGCAGGTACTCGGGGCCACGGCCACCGGGAATGACCAGCGCGTCGTAGCTGGCGACATCCAGGCCCGCAAAGGTGGCGTTCAGGGTGAAGTTGTGGCCGGGCTTTTCGCTGTAGGTCTGCGCGCCTTCGAAGTCGTGGATGGCGGTTTTGATGTGGTCCCCGGCCTTTTTGTCGGGGCAGACCGCGTGCACCGTGTGGCCCACGGCCAGCAGCGCCTGGAATGGCACCATGGTCTCGTAGTCTTCGCAGTAGTCGCCGCAGATCATCAGAATCTTTTTCGCTGCCATGGCTGTCTCCTCAAAGGTAGTTGGTAAGCCATTGTGGGCAGCGAAAAGAGGTGGTGGGTGTTAGCCGGTTACTACATCCAGCGCCACCAGCCCCCGGTAGGCCGGGTTGTCGGCCCATTGCGGCGGCGCATCGGCCAGGCGCAGGTTGGGCCAGCGCTGCAGCACCTGGCGAAAGGTGATTTCGGCCTCGATGCGGGTCAGCAGGGCGCCGATGCAAACGTGGGCGCCGCTGCCGAAAGAGATGGAAGCACCATCGCGCCCGGCCACATCCAGCTTATCCGGCTCGGGGTGGCGGGCCGGGTCGCGGTTGGCGGAGCCGATCAGGGGCACCACCAGGTCGCCCCGGCACAGGGTGTGACCGTGCAGTTGCAGATCGGTGGCGACGCGGCGGCCTGTGTACTGCACCGGGCTGTCGAAGCGCAGCAGCTCGCGCACGGCACTGGGGACCAGGCTGGGGTCTTGTTGCAGGCGCTGCCACTGGTCCGGGTGGGCCAGCAGGGCCTGCAGGCCGTTGCCCAGCAGGTTGCGGGTGGTTTCATGGCCCGCAAACAAGAGCATGGCGCACTGGGCCAGTAGCTCGGCGTGGTTGTGCAGCGCGCCATCGGCCTCGGCCTGCAGCAGGCGGCTGACCAGGTCGTCGCCAGGGTTCTTACGGCGTTCGGCGATTAATTTCTCGAAATACCGGCCCATGGCCAACAAACTGGCCTGGGCGCGGCGGGCTTGCTGGTGGGTGGCCAGCGGTGCGCCGATAAACACCGCCAGGTCGTCGGACCAGACCGCAAAGTCGGCATTGGCCGCCTCCTCGATACCCATCATCTTGGCGATGACGCGGGTGGGCAATTGGCGGGCCACGGCCTGCATGAAGTCGAAACGGGGGGCATCGCCCACCGCGTCCAGCAGTTCGGCCACGGTTTGGGCGATGAACGGCTCCAGCGCCTGGATCTGGGCGGGTTTGAAACCGGCGTTGAGCACCTTGCGGATGCGGGTGTGGTCGGGCGCGTCCAGGAACAGCATGGCGCGGGCAAATAGCTGCTGGAAACCGGCCAGCTCGCCCTTGGTTTCCTCGCGGTCGGTCACCCAACCGCCTGTGCGCTGGGCCGAAAAGCGCGGGTCGCGCAGCACCTGCTCCACGTCGGCATGGCGGGTCAGCAGCCAGGCCCCGCCGAAGAATTCGGTGCTCCAGTGCAGCGGCCCGGCCTCGCGCAGGGCCTGGTAGGCCGGGTAGGGGTTGGCCAGAAAGGCGGCATCGACAAAGGGGGCGGTGGCATTCATGCGGTAAAGATCTTGTGCAGGGCCGCAGCATCCAGATAGGTGGTGGCAGATGCGTTACCAATCAGACGCGGAACCACGCCCAGGCAGGGAGCCTGGTGGCGGCGCTGGAATTCATGGCGCAGGGTGTCGATATTGGCTTGCAGCTGGGCCATTTGCGGGTCGATGGTGTTGGCGATCCAGCCCGCCAGCAGCAGGCCGCGTGCGCGGATGGCCTCGGCCGTCAGCAGCGCGTGGTTGATGCAGCCCAGGCGCAGGCCGACCACCAGGATGACGGGGTAGCCCAGCGCCACGGCCAGGTCGGCGGTGTCTACCTCCGGCCCCAGCGGCACGCAGAAGCCGCCCACGCCTTCCACCACCAGCACGTCGGCGCGGGCAGCCAAGGCCCGGGCTTGTTGCACCAGCGTGGCCATGGCTATGGTTTGTCCTTCGAGCGCCGCCGCGATGTGTGGGGCGCAGGCTGCCTGGAACTGCAGCGGGCCGACTTCGGCGCGGGTCAGGGGCAGCGAGCTGGCAGCGAGCAGCATTTGCACGTCTTCGTTCACGCCGTCTGCGTCCAGCCCGGCGGCCACCGGCTTGAAGCCTGCGCTGCGCCAGCCTTGTTGGGCGCACCAGTGCAGAAGAGCGGCGCTGCAGCAGGTTTTGCCGACTTCGGTGTCGGTACCGGTGACGAAGACGTTACGCATGCAACTCCTTCGCGGCCACGGCCAGTCCGTCGACCAGGCGCTGCACGTCCTGTGCGCTGTGGGCGGCGCTGAGTGTGATGCGCAGCCGCGCCGTGCCCACGGGCACGGTGGGCGGGCGGATGGCGGGCACCCACAGGCCTTGCGCGTCCAGCGCGGCAGACAGGGCCAGCGCGGCGGCGTTGCTGCCCACGATGAGCGGCTGGATGGCAGTAGCTGAATCGGCCAGAGACCAGCCCAGATCGGCGTGGGCAGCTATTAATTTTGACAACTCACCGCGCAGTTGGGCGACCAGCGCGTGCAGGTGGGCGCGGCGCTGCTCGCCCTCGGGCCCAGCGATCAGTTGCAGGCTGGCGCTGAGCGCATGCGCGATGGCGGGCGGCGCGGCGGTGGTGTAGATATAGGGCCGGGCGGTTTGCACCAGCCACTCGATGATGGTGGGGTGCGCGGCCACAAAGGCACCGCCCACGCCTGCGGCCTTGCCCAGCGTGCCCATGGTAATCAGCCGTTCGCTGCGCAGGCCGAAGTGCGCCAGGCTGCCCCGGCCCTGGGTGCCGAGCACGCCGAAGCCGTGTGCGTCGTCCACCACCAGCCAGGCATCGAACCGCTCGGCCAGCGCCAGCAGAGCGGGCAGGTCGGCCAGGTCGCCGTCCATGCTGAAGACGGCGTCGGTGACGATGAGTTTGATCTCGGTATCGCAGGCACTGAGTTGCCGCTCCAGCACCGCCAGGTTGCGGTGGGCGTAGCGGTGCAGCCGGGCCTTGGACATCAGCGCGCCATCGACCAGCGAGGCGTGGTTTAGCTTGTCTGCAAAAATCGTAGCGCCTTGTGCAGACAGGGCGGGCACAAGCGCCATATTGGCCATAAACCCGGTGCAGAAGTACAGCGCCCGCGCATTGGGGATGCAGGGGGCCATCCAGGCGGCAAGCTCTTCTTCCAGCGTGGCATGCGCCCGCGAGTGGCCGCTGACCAGGTGGGATGCGCCGCTGCCCGCGCCAAAGCGGCGCGCGCCCTCGGCCAGGGCCTCCACCAGCGCGGGGTGGTGGGCCAGGCCCAGATAGTCGTTGCTGCAAAACGCCAGCAGGTCGCGGCCATCCACTGTTTGCCGCGGCGCGCAGGGCGACTCGGCAGTGCGGCGCGTGCGGGTCAGGGCCTGGTCGGCGCGCTCACGCAGTTGGCGGTTCAGGTGGTCTATCAGCATCGGTGGGGGCTTGGTTCAGGGTGTCGTCCAGCGTGGCCAGGACCTGGCGGGCCAGCCATTCTGAAAGTGTGGCCTCCAGCAAATACGGCGGCAGCAGATAGACGGTGCGGCCAATCGGGCGGATCAGCAGCTCGCGGGCCCGGCCCGCCAGGTGGAAGCGCTCGGCAAAGCGTGGCCCGGGGTCTTTGACATCAAAGGCCCAAATCATGCCGACGTGGCGGAAGTTCTCCACCCGCGGGTCGGACTGCAGCGGGGCCAGCGCCGCGCTGAGGGTCGCCGCCTGCAGGCGGTTGTGGGCCAGCACGTCATCGAAGTCAAACCGGTCCAGCACCGCCAGCGCGGCACGGCAGGCCAGGGCGTTGCCGGTGTAGGAGTGCGAGTGCAGAAAGCCCCGCGCCACGTTGTCGTCCAGAAAGGCCTCGTACACGCTGTCGCGCGACAGCACCAGCGACAAAGGCAGGTAACCGCCGCTGATGCCCTTGGACAGGCACAGCAGATCCGGCCAGATGCCGGCCTGCTCCACCGCGAAAAAGGTGCCGGTGCGGCCACACCCCACGGCGATCTCGTCGGCGATCAGCAGCACCTGGTACCGGTCGCACAGCGCCCGCACGGCCTGCAAATACACCGGGTCGTACATGGCCATGCCCGCTGCGCCCTGCACCAGCGGCTCCAGGATGAGGGCGGCGATCTGGCCGTGGCGGGCTTGCAGCAAGCTGTCGACTTCGGCGGCGGCACGCCGGGCCACGTCGGCGGCGGTTTCCCCGGGCAGGGCCTGGCGCGCATCGGGCGACATCACCTGGTGCGAACGCATCAGCAGCGGGTCGTAGGCATCGCGGAAGATCTGCACGTCGGTCACGGCCAGCGCGCCCAGGGTTTCGCCGTGGTAGCCCTGGCGCAGGCAGACGAATTCGCGCTTGTCACCCAGGCCCCGGTTGCGCCAGTGGTGGAAGGCCATCTTCAGCGCAATCTCCACGGCAGACGCGCCGTCGCTGGCAAAGAAGCAGTGGCCCAGCACGCCGCCCGTGCGGGCCGACAAACGTTCGGCCAGTTCCACCGCCGGGGCGTGGGTGCAGCCCGCCAGCATCACATGCGGCAAGGTGTCGAGCTGGTCCTTGATGGCGGCGTTGATGCGCGCATCGGCATGGCCAAACAAATTGACCCACCAGGAGCTGATGGCATCGAAGTAGCGCTTGCCATCTTCGCCATAGAGCCACACGCCCTGGCCGCGCACGATGGGCAGTGGCGGCACCTCGGCGGCGCGCTGCATCTGGGTGCAGGGATGCCAGATGTGGGCCAGGCTGCGGGTGACGAGGGAGGAGGTCATAGCCAGAGGCCTACGCCGTCAACCGCTCCAGCGCCTCCTGGTACTTGGCGGCGGTCTTGGCGATCACGTCGGCGGGGACGCGGGGCGCGGGTGGGGTTTTGTTCCAGGGCTTGCCGTCGATCTGCACCTGCTCCAGCCAGTCCCGCACGAATTGCTTGTCGTAGCTGGGGGGATTGCTGCCTTCCACGTAACCTTCCACCGGCCAGAAGCGCGAGGAGTCGGGGGTCAGCACCTCGTCCATCAGCACCAGGGTGCCGTCGGTGTCCAGGCCGAACTCGAACTTGGTGTCGGCAATGATCACGCCCTTGGTCAGGGCGAAGGCGGCGGCTTCTGAGTAGATTTGGATGCTCAAATCGCGGATGCGCCCGGCCAGGTCGGCGCCAATCATCTCCACGCTGCGAGCGAAGGTGATGTTTTCGTCGTGGTCGCCCACGGCTGCCTTGGCCGCCGGGGTGTAGATGGGGGCGGCCAGCTTGGAGGCGTTGCGCAGGCCCGCAGGCAGGGGCACGCCGCAAACCGATTGGCTGTCCTGGTACTCCTTCCAGCCGCTACCGGCCAGGTAGCCGCGCACCACGGCCTCGATGGGCAGGGGCTTGAGGCGCTTGACCAGCATGGAGCGGCCGGTGACCTGGGGTACTTCTTCCGGCAGCACGGCGCTCTCGGGGGCTTCGCCGGTGAGGTGGTTGGGGCAGATGTGGCCCAGCTTGGCAAACCAGAACAGCGCCATTTGCGTCAGCAAAATGCCCTTGCCGGGAATCGGCTCGCCCAGGATCACGTCAAAGGCACTCAGACGGTCGCTGGCCACCATCAGAATGCGATCGGTCCCCACGGCATAGTTGTCGCGAACCTTGCCGCGCGCCAGCAGGGGCAGGCTGTGGATGGAGGAAGTGTGGACTGTGGTCATGGGGGCGTTCTCAAGAGGAAATTGGGCGGGGCGCAACCCTAGAGTGTAAAACGCCACGCTAAATGGAGTTCCATCCCTGCACCGCCGTCCAGACCGCCCCCAGCACCAGCACCCCGCCCACGCCACGGGCCATGGCGTTTGCGGCGCGGGGGCGGGACTCCAGCCAGGCCCGCGAACTGCCCGCCGCCAGCGCCCACAGGCCGTACACCACGGTTTGCGTCAGCGCGATGATGCCGCCCAGCACCACGGCCTGTACTGCTATGGACCCATATTCCACGCGCAAAAACTGCGGAAAGATGGCCAACATGAACAAATAAGCCTTGGGATTCATCAGGCAGGTCAGCAGGGCCCGGCGAAAAATCACCCTGGGCGGTGGCGTGCCGACGGCGGGCAATGGCCCGATGGCTGACGCACTGCGCAACACCGCCACGCCAATCCAGGCGATATAGGCCGCCCCGGCCTGCAACAAGATGTTCAGCAGGCCCGGCACCCAGCGCAGCACCAGCCCCAAGCCCAGCACCCCGGCGACCACATGGCACACCCCACCGGCCACGATGCCCGCCACCGCAACCAGGCCGGATGTACGCCCTCCCACCAGGGCATTCGACAGCACAAAGGCCATGTCCATACCGGGCAGGGCAATGATGCCGAATACCATCAAGAAGAAGAGCCAAAGGTGGGCGTAGTGGGTCATGGTGCAGGGTCTCGGTGGATGCTAAAACCCCACTCTAAAACCGTATCCGGGCGGTATTGGCCCTGATTAAACTCAGACCATGTATTCACCCACCACCCGCGTGTTGGCCGTGCTGGAACTCCTGCAGGCCCATGGCCGCCTGAGCGGCCCGGACCTGGCCCAGCGGCTGGCGGTGGACGGGCGCACGCTGCGGCGCTACATCCGCCGACTGGAAGACCTGGGCATTCCCGTGCTGTCCGAGCGTGGGCGCTACGGCTGCTACAGCCTGATGCCCGGCTTCAAGCTGCCGCCCATGGTGTTCACCGACGACGAAGCGCTGGCCATCGCCTTGGGCCTGGTGGCAGCCCGTGGGCTGGCGGTGGCGGGCGCGGCGGTGGAAAGCGCGCAGGCCAAGCTGGAGCGGGTCATGCCTGGCCCCTTGAAGCAGCGCGTGCGGGCCCTGGGCGAAACCGTGGCCCTGGACCGCCAGCCCTCCACCCCCCTGCAAGACAGCCAGACGCTGATGGCTTTCAGTCTGGCCTGCTACCAATGCCAGCAGGTGCATGTGCACTATGGTTCGGCGCAGTTGGAGACCACGCAGCGGGATTTCGACCCCTACGGCCTGGCCTACCGGGGCCACCGGTGGTACGTGGTGGGTTACTGCCATTTGCGCGGTGCGCTGCGCTCTTTGCGGCTGGACCGGGTACAGGCTATCGAGCCGCGTGCGCAGCGCTTTGTGGCCCCGGCCAACTTTGATGCGGTGCGCCATCTGGCGCTGGGCGTGGCCAGCATCCCCCGGGCGGTCCAGATCGAGGTGCTGCTGCACACCGACATGGAGACGGCGCGCAGGGCGCTGTTTGACAGCATCGGCCTGCTCCACCCTGCCGACGGCGGTGTCGTGCTGCACAGCCAGGCCGATGATGTGGACTGGTTCGCCCGCGAACTGGCACGCCTGCCGTTTAGTTTTGAGATCCGCCAGCCAGCGGCCTTGCGCGCCGCCCTGGCAGCATGGGCGCAGCGCTTGCAACAACTAGCGGCGGTGGTGCCGTAGAGCAGGAGAGATGCAGCGCTATGCTACGATTTTTAGCATCAAAATAAATAGCTGCTCACGCCCATTCCATAAGCACAGGCTGCCATTTTCATGCTGAAAAAATGCCCTTGCCGGGCGGCACACTCAGCCCTTTTGGAACTTGAACACCGCCGTGCCTGCCAGCATGTTGGGCAGGAAGCGCACCTCGCGGCCCTCTTGCAGGCCGAAGGCATCGAGGATGTGCAGGTCGTTCTTGCCGGCCAGCACCTCGAAGTCCTTGAAGGTGCCGACGCGGATGTTGGGCGTGTCGTACCACTGGTAGGGCAGGCGCTTGGTGACCGGCATGCGGCCGCGCAGAATGCTCAGGCGGTTGGGCCAGTGGGCAAAGTTGGGAAAGGCCAGCACGCCCATGCGGCCCACGCGCGCAGTTTCGCGCAGCATGACTTCGGCGTTGCGCAGGTGTTGCAGGGTGTCGATCTGCAGCACCACGTCAAACGACGCGTCTTCGAACAGGGCCAGGCCCTCGTCCAGATTCAGCTGCACCACGTTCACGCCGCGCTGCACGCACTTGAGCAGCTTGGCATCGTCGATTTCCACGCCGTAGCCGGTGCAGCCGCGGGTGGCCTGCAAATGGGCCAGCAGCGCGCCGTCGCCGCAGCCCAGGTCGAGCACGCGCGAGCCCACGGGCACCAGGCGGGCAATGGATTCGAGCATCGATTGGGCGCTCATGGCATCACCTCCGCCGCGATGCGGTCAAAGTAGGCGCGTACGGCGGCCATGTAGCGGGCATCGTCGAGCAAAAACGCATCGTGGCCGTGGGGCGCGTCGATTTCGGCGTAGCTCACGGTGTGGTGGTGGTCGAGCAAGGCTTTGGCGATTTCGCGGCTGCGCTGGGGCGAGAAGCGCCAGTCGGTGGTGAAGCTGACCAGCAAAAACTTGGCCTTGACCTGGGCAAACGCCGCGCTCAGGCTGCCGCCGAAATTCCGCGCCGGGTCAAAGTAGTCCAGCGCGCGGGTGATCAGCAGGTAGGTGTTGGCGTCGAAGTATTCGCTGAACTTGTCGCCCTGGTAGCGCAGGTAGCTTTCGATCTGGAACTCGGCGTCCTGCGTGGTGTAGCGGTAGTTGCCATGGATGAGCTGGCGGCCGAACTTGGTGTTCATCACGTCGTCGCTCAGGTAGGTGATGTGGCCAATCATGCGGGCGATGCGCAGGCCGCGCTGGGGCACTACGCCGTGGCGGTAGAAGTGGCCGCCGTGGAAATCGGGGTCGGTGGTGATGGCGCGGCGGGCAACTTCGTTAAATGCGATGTTCTCGGCGGTGAGGTTGGGCGCGCTGGCAATCACCACCGCGTGCCGCACACGCTCTGGAAATTGTAGCGTCCAGCCCAGCGCCTGCATACCGCCCAGGCTACCGCCCATCACGGCGGCGAGGGTCTGGATGCCCAGCTGGTCGAGCAGCCGGGCCTGGGCGTTGACCCAGTCTTCCACGGTGACCACCGGAAAGTCGGCACCGTAGACCTGGCCGGTGTCGGGGTGGATGTGCATTGGCCCGGTGGAGCCAAAGCAGGAGCCCAGGTTGTTCACGCCGATGACGAAGAAGTGGTTGGTGTCCAGCGGCTTGCCGGGGCCGACCATGTTGTCCCACCAGCCTGCCGATTTAGGCTGGCCTTCGTAGGTGCCCGCCACGTGGTGTGAGGCGTTCAGCGCGTGGCAGACCAGCACAGCGTTGGAGCGGTCGGCGTTCAGCGTGCCGTAGGTCTCATAGGCCAGGTCGTAGGCGCGGATGGAGCCGCCGCCTTGCAGGGGCAGCGGGTCGGCAAAGTGGTGGTATTGCGGTGTGGCGATCAAGGGCTTACCCACGCCCTAAACCGGCTTTGTGTCGATAAAACTCTGGCGCTGCATCAGCTTGTCTTGCAGCTTGGCGAGGTTGGGGTGGCGGCTGCGCCAGGGCAGGTCGGGGAAGCGGAAGTCGAGCCAGCCCAACGCGCAGCCCACCGAAATGTCCGACAGGCTGAGGTGGATGCCGCTGCAGTAAGGCTTTTCGGCCAGGCCGCGGGCCATGGCCTTCAGGCTGGCATCGACCTTGCCCATCTGGCGGTCGATCCAGGCCTGGCTACGCTGCTCCACAAAGCGCTCGACCCACACCGACTCCATGCGCGCCAGGATGCCCGCGTCGGACATACCGTCTGCCAGGGCTTCCCAGGTTTTGACCTCGACCCGCTCGCGGCTTTGCGACGGAATGAGCTTGCCCACCGGCGACAAGGTGTCCAGGTACTCCACGATCACCCGCGAATCGAAGATCGCCTCGCCCGCTTCCATCACCAGGCAGGGCACTTTGCCCAGCGGGTTGGATTCGGCGATCACGGTGCCGGGTGCCCACACGTCGTCCAGCACAAACTGGTAGTCGAGCTTTTTTTCGGCCATCACGACGCGCACTTTGCGCACGTAGGGGCTGGTGAGAGATCCGATAAGTTTCATGGGCACGGTGGTTCTGGGGCAAGGATCTGGGGATGCTTCCATTCTAGCGATTCACCCCTGCCAAGAAGGCCCGGTTTGCCAAGGGTGGCGCGCATCCTACAATTCGCAACATGAATCTCTCTACGATCTCGGCCCTGTCGCCACTGGACGGTCGCTATGCCGCCAAACTCGCCCCCCTGCGCCCTTTGATGAGCGAACTGGGCTACATGCAACGCCGCGTCCAGGTGGAAGTGGCCTGGTTCATCGCCCTGAGCGATGCCGGTTTTGCCGAATTCAAGCCGCTTACGCCGGGCGCGCGCACCTATTTGCTGAACCTGGTCACCAAGTTCAGCGAAGCCGATGGCAAGGCCATCAAGGACATTGAAAAAGTCACCAACCACGACGTCAAGGCCGTCGAATACTGGATCAAGTCCAAGTTCGAAGCCCGCCCCGAGCTGGAGCACGCCAGCGAATTCGTCCACTTTGCCTGCACCAGCGAAGACATCAACAACACCAGCCACGCGCTGCAGCTCAAGGGCGCCCGCGACCAGGTCATCCTGCCCGGCCTGGACGCCCTGATCACCAAGCTGCGCACCATGGCCCATGCCTTCGCCGACGTGCCCATGCTCAGCCGCACCCATGGCCAAACCGCCAGCCCCACCACCGTGGGCAAGGAAGTGGCCAACGTGCTGGTGCGCGTGGTCGCCGCCCGTGACAAGATCGCCAAGATCCCGCTGATGGCCAAGATGAACGGCGCCGTGGGCAACTACAACGCCCACCTGTCCGCCTGGCCCGACTTCGACTGGGAGGCCTTCAGCCGCAAAGTCGTCGAAACCCCCGAGCACGGCCCCGACACCGGCATCAACCCCTGGGGCCTGGGCCTGACCTTCCAGCCCTACAGCATCCAGATCGAGCCACACGACTACATGGCCGAGCTGTTCGACGCGATGGCCCGCACCAACACCATCCTGATCGACTGGTCGCGCGACGTGTGGGGCTACGTGAGCCTGGGCTACTTCAAGCAGCGCCTGAAAGACGGCGAAATCGGCTCCAGCACCATGCCGCACAAGGTCAACCCCATCGACTTTGAAAACGCCGAAGGCAACCTCGGCCTGGCCAACGCCCTGCTGCGCCACCTGAGCGAAAAGCTGCCCATCAGCCGCTGGCAGCGCGACCTGACCGACTCCACCGTGCTGCGCAACATGGGCGTGGCCGTGGGTTACGCCGCGCTGGCCTACCAGTCGCTGCTGACCGGGATGAACAAGCTGGAGCTGAACGAAGAAGCCCTGGCCGCCGACCTCGATAGTTCATGGGAAGTGCTGGCCGAGCCGATCCAGACGGTGATGCGCCGCTTTGGCGTGTCGGGGGCGTACGAGCAGCTCAAGGAAGTCACCCGCGGCAAAACGGTCACCGCCGAAGCCCTGCACGGCCTGATCAATTCCCTGGCCATTCCCGATGCCGAAAAGCAGCGCCTGCTGGCCATGACGCCGGGCAGCTACACCGGCATCGCCGCCGACCTGGCCCGTCGCGCGTAATTTTCTCAATGAAATAGCCTGCCTGTGCTTATCTGATAAGCGCAAGCAGCTATAAAAACAATAGTATTCAGGCATGGCCCTCAAATCCACGATCTTCAAGGCCAACCTGCAAATTGCAGACATTGACCACGGCTACTACGCCGACCACGCCCTGACCCTGGCGCGCCACCCCAGCGAAACCGACGAACGCATGATGGTGCGCCTGGTCGCCCTGGCGCTGAACGCCTACAAACTGCAAAGCGAGCTGGGTGGCGATGGCGTGCTGGCCTTTGGCGCGGGCCTGAGCAACCCCGACGACCCCGACCTCAGCCTGCGCGACTACACCGGCCGCACCCGACTGTGGGTGGAAGTGGGCCAGCCCGAAGACAAACCGCTGATCAAAGCCTGCGGCAAGGCCGACCAGGTGCTGCTGTACCCGTTCAGCTCGTCGGCCGACGTGTGGTGGCGCACCATGGAAGCCAAGCTGGCCCGCCCGCAAAACCTGCAGGTCTGGCGCGTGCCCACCGACGCATCCCAGGCCCTGGCCGCCCTGGCCGAACGCAGCATGCAGCTGCAGGCCACGGTGCAGGAAGGCAACCTCACCTTGGGCAGCGAAAAAGGCAGCGTGGATGTGGAGTGCGTCCGCTGGAAGTAATTTGGCGGATCTTTTAGGCCGCTGGCGCTTATTCCATAGGCGCAAGCAGCTACTTAATCAATAGCAGGCATGCGCCCTTCGGCGGCGCGCTCGGCATAGCGGTTGAAGCGCCAGGAATTGCCTTCCAGCGTGATGCGCCGCCAGGTGGCGCGCTTGTCGGCCGGGCCCATGGCGGGCCAGTGCTGGACTTCTTCAAACGTGCGGCCGCAGCCTTTGCAGATGGCATCGCCCTGGAACGTGGAGCAGATGGCGATGCAGGGCGTGTCGGGCGTCGTCTCGTACCAGGTCAGCCAGGCAGCCCACGCCTCGGGGGCGTTTGCGGCCATGGACGCAGCGTCCACCGTGTCTTCGTGGTGGTAGACCATCAGCGCGTACACCTCGGCCAGCGCGCGCAATTCGGCGCACAGGGTGAAGCCGTCGGGGGAGGGCTTTTGGGCACGCCAGTAGTTGATGGCGGCTTCGATGTCGGTGATGTGGAGTCCGGCCATGGCGGGGAAGAATGCGAAAGGAGGCCGATTGTGCTCTAATTGCGTCCCTGAAGGGGAGTAGCTCCCGCCCGCCATCCTGGTGGGCATCCACTGGTCGTCAATACGTTGCCCCGCGCGGGCAACCGGGCAGTGGGGCAGTGGTGAACATGTTTCACCACGCCGAGCAAGACCTTCGATGTCCATCTGCCAAGGTGGGTTTCGAAGCGTGCTTGCTGGCCACCACACCATCTGCATCCCGATTCCCGCCTTTGCTGTTTTTCAACTGCAAAGGAGTGTTTTTCATGGAATTTTTATCCGCCCCCTGGTGGTCTGCCCTGCTGGCGATCATTTTGATCGACCTGGTACTGGCGGGCGACAACGCCATCGTCATCGCCCTGGCGGCGCGCAGCCTGCCGCCGCATCTGCAAAAGAAAGCCATCCTGTGGGGCACGGTGGGTGCCATCGCGGTGCGCTCGGTGATGACCATCGGCGTGGTCTGGCTGCTGAAGATCCCCGGCCTGATGCTGGTGGGGGGCTTGGGCCTGCTGTGGATTGCCTACAAGCTGCTGGCCGACCAGGGCAATGAAGACGGGCACGACGGTCCGGTGGTCAGCACCTTCTGGGGTGCGATGAAGACCATTCTGGTGGCCGACGCGCTGATGGGCGTGGACAACGTGCTGGGCGTGGCCGGTGCCGCGCACGGCGCGTTTGACCTGGTCATCATCGGCCTGCTGGTCAGCGTGCCCATCGTGGTGCTGGGCAGCACGGTGGTGTTGAAGCTGGTGGAGCGCTTCCCGGCCATCATCCAGATCGGCGCTGCGGTGCTGGCCTTTACCGCTGCCAAGATGATCGTGGGCGAACCGGTGCTGGCCAGCGTGTTTGGCCCGGACGCCCCCTGGAGCACTGCCGCCCACTGGGGCTTGTATACGGTGGCCGTGGCCGGTGTGCTGGCAACCGGTAGCTGGGCCGCGCGCCGCAAAGTGTCGGCAGCGTGATGGCGGGGCGGGGGTAGCGTAATCGCGCTATCCTTGCCCGCATGAAACTCATCCTCAAATGGCTGCTCAGCGCAGCCGCATTGCTTCTGGTGGCCCATTTGTACAGTGGGGTGCAGGTGCAGAACTTCACCACCGCGCTCATCGCCGCGCTGGTGATCGGCCTGCTCAACACGGTGCTGCGGCCGGTGCTGGTGCTGCTGACGCTGCCGGTGACCGTGCTCACGCTGGGGCTGTTCTTGTTTGTGGTGAACGCGCTGATGTTCTGGTCTGCCTCGGGCCTGCTGGCGGGCTTCCACGTGACCGGGTTTGCCGCCGCCCTGATCGGCTCGCTGCTGTATTCGGCCGCCGGTATCGTGATCGACGCCGTGGTTTAGTTGTTGGCTTTGTCCAGGGCCTGTTCTTTGAGCAGGGCCTGGATTTGGCGCGTGCGGGTGTCGATGATGGAGGCCTCGATGTCGTCCACCGGTCCGCTGCCCGGCGGCGGCTTGCGCACAAAATCTTGCGCGGCGCGGAAGCGGTCCATGGCCCCGGCATAGTCCAGCCGGGCCACCTGGGCTTCGGCTTCGGCCCGGATGGCGCGCAGCGTCTGGCCCTGGGCGGTGTAGGCACTGGCCAATAGCTGCCAGGCCGTGCCGTCGCGCGGGTGCAGGGCCACCCAGGGTTGCAGGCGGGCCATGGCGTTGGCCGCCTGGCCCATGCGGATACGCACCTGGGAGCCCAGCACCAGCTCGGGTCGGCCCGGGGCTTCTAGCTCCAGCAAGGCGGCGGTGGCGGGCGCGTCACCCGCCGTCCATTCGATTTCGGCGGCCAGCAGGCGGCTGGTGCGGGCCAGTGCCGGGTCGGTACCTGTGAGGGCCTGCAGCCGCGCCACCAAGGTGCGGGCCATGGGAACGTCGCGCTGCTGCAGCGCCGCCAGCGTGCCGGCGTACAGCACGCCGACACTGCGCACGTCCAGGGCCGGGCCGCTGGGGTGTACGGCCCGGGCCTCGGCCACCCAGGCGCGCAGCATGTCCACGCCGGGGTTGCCCAGCACGCGGGCCCGGGCGGCCATCATGGCGTGCAGGGCATTGGGCGGGGCGTGCACAGGGCGCGCGTCCAGCGCCTGGCGCGACTGCATGTCGGCAATCCGCTCGGTGGTCAGCGGGTGGGTGCGCAGGTAGGGCAGCGAGCCGTTGTCGCCGATGCGGGAGGCCTGCTGCAGTTTTTCGAACATGCTGACGAAGCCGATGGGGTCATAGCCCGCCTGGGTCATCACGCCGTAGCCGATGCGGTCGGCCTCGCGCTCCATGTCGCGCGAGAAGTTGAGCTGGTTTTGCACCGCCGCCGCCTGCCCGCCGACGACCATGGCGTTGGCCGCGTCCGGGTTCTTGCTGGCGGCCAGTGCGCCCAGAATCATGGCCCCGATCATCCAGGGCATGGCCTTGCTTTGCGATTCCATCATCCGCGAAATATGCCGCTGGGTAACGTGGCTGAGCTCGTGGCCCAGCACCGAGGCCAGCTCGTCCGGGCTGGTGACCACGCCCACCAGGCCCAGGTGCAGGCCCAGGTAGCCGCCGGGCAGGGCGAAGGCGTTGATGGTGCGGTCGGCCCCCATCAGCACCTCCCAGGCAAAGCGCTGGTCGAGCTCATCGGTGAGCTCACCGCGCTGGCGGGCGGCGGCCAGCAGCGGCTGCCAGATGCTTTGCACGTATTCGACCAGCACCGGGTCGTCCACGTAGTCGGGGTCGCGGTAGATTTCACGGGCGATGCGTTCGCCCAGGCGGCGCTCGGCGCTGGTGGTCATGCTGCTGCCGTCGCCCAGCTGGGGCAGTTGCGACGGTTGAGCCGTGGCCGGGATGCCTGCGCTGAATGCTATTAAAATTAGAGCTGCTGTCGCTGATGCTATAAGCGATAGGCCCTGTTTTTTTATAAATTTTTGCTGCAATTGGGTTCCCATGGCATGGCGCTGTGGAGGGGAGGGTGTCCGTATGATGCGGCTCCACCATAAACGTTCTGTAAATAGGATTGTGACCCGCATGTCCACCCTGACCCATTTTGACGCGCACGGCCAAGCCCACATGGTCGATGTGGCGGCCAAGGCCCACACCCACCGCACGGCGGTCGCCACCGGCCGCATCGAGATGCTGCCCGCCACCCTGGCGCTGATCGAGAGTGGCACCGCCAAAAAAGGCGATGTGCTGGGCATTGCCCGCATTGCCGGTATCCAGGCCGCCAAGAAGACCAGCGACCTGGTGCCCCTGTGCCACCCACTGGCGCTGACCCGGGTGGCGCTGGACTTTGCGGTGGTGTCCGAGCCTGCCGCCGTGGTGTGCACCGCCACCGTAGAAACCGTGGGCCCCACCGGCGTAGAGATGGAAGCCCTGTGCGCCGTCCAGGTCGCCTTGCTGACCATTTACGACATGTGCAAGGCAGTCGACCGGGGCATGGCCATCACTGGCGTGCGGGTGGTGGAGAAGCACGGCGGCAAGTCGGGCAGTTTTGTGGCGCAGGTACCGTCCCGGTAGCCCTCTTTGGATGGCCCACTGTCTGGTATTCTGTTACGACTTTCTACCGCCAGAGGCTCCCTGTGAAGCACGTCAACCGGCAAGAACTCATCGCGCGGCTTGTCGCCATCTGTGATCCCGCCAACCCGGCTGCTCCTCTGAGCGCCGAAGGCCGACAGCAGGCGATTACCGAAGCCATTGACGACGCCACCCAGCACGCCACCGACAGCGAAACCCGCCGGGTGACGATTTTGCTGTCCGACCTGCGCGGCTTTACCGCGATTGCCGAGAAGTTCTCGGCCATGGAGATGGTGGCTGCGCTGAACCGCTACCTGTCGCGCATGACCGAAATCATCCTGCGCCACGGTGGCAGCATCGACAAATTCATGGGCGACGCGATCATGGTGTTGTTTGGGGCACCCCACGCCCTGCCCAACAGCATCGAGTCCGCGCTGGCCTGCGCCATCGAAATGCAGCTGGCCATGGACGAGATCAATTCTGAAAACAAGCTGCATGGCATGGCCGCGCTGTACATGGGCATTGGCATTAACACCGGCGACGTGGTGGTGGGCCACCTGGGCTCGCGGCTGCACAGCGAGTACACCGTGATTGGCGACCAGGTGAACCTGGCCTCGCGGGTGGAGGCGCACAGCCTGCGCGGGCAGATTCTGCTCAGCGAGAGCACCTACCAGCAGGCCCGGGACTTCATCGACATTGGCGACATCAACGAGGTGCAGGTCAAAGGTAAAAAGGGCTGCGTGCGCATGGTCGAGCTGCTGGCGCTACGCGGCAGCCACCCGCTGATAGCGCCCAAGCGCGAGGTGCGCAACAGCCCCCGGGTCGAGGTGGACCTGCCGCTGGTTTTCCAGATACTGCAAGGCAAATCCGTCCTGCCGCAGGAGCATGTCGGCCAGATAGTGGACATGGGCTACGGCGGCATGTTCGTCGTCAGCCCGGTGGCGCTGGCCCCGTTTGACGATATCAAGATCACCCTCTCTTTGTCCCTGATGGGCCGCGAACTGACCGAAATTTACGCCAAGGTGCTGCGCGTGACCGAGGTCCACGGCGAATACAAATGCCCGGTGGAGTTCACCTCTATCGAGACCAAGGCCGCGCAGACCATCAAGGAGTTTGTCGACGGCATTGTGGAGTTCAACCAGCACTGACTTGCATGGACCAGGATGCAGATCCCGAGCACTGAACGTTATTGCACGTTATCCCGGCGGCGGGAAGCCACCCAGTCGGCAAAGGCTTCGGGAAAAGCCGCTTTGAAGCGCAGCATGTGGAACACCGCCACATCGTCCAGGCCCAGCAGCATGGCGCTGTCGATCACCCGTTCAATCACCCGGTGCTCGGGCGAAAAATGCAGCAGCGCCAGCGCCAACTGGTATTGCGCCCGCGCATTGGCCTGGGTCAGGGGCGTAGTGCTGAGCTCGGCAAACTGCACCTGGTTCTGGAACAAAAAGCTGCTGCGCGCAGCGGCCAGCGGGTCGTCCCGGTAGGCCGGGTCGCGCGCCGCAGGTGGCATGTAGACCTGGCTGGCGCGCCGGTAGTCCCAGGCCGTGTACAGGCATGTTGCTATTAAAAACAGAGCTGCTAGCGCGTATGGAATAAGCACGGGAGCCTGTTTTCTTATAGGGGCCGGTTGCGGGGTTCGCCACAGCAAAACCACGCACAGACCTACGGCGATCTGGAACGGTCCGTACCACAGTGGGTATTCCAGCAAGCTGTGCAAACCCACCACCGCCAGCACCGTCCAGGCCATGCGGCGGCTGGCATCCGTCTCGGCCCAGGGTTGGCTGCGCAGCACCCACCAGACCAGCAGGCCGCACGCCGCCACCGCCATAGGCACACCTAGCTCCACCGCCAGGTGCAGCGGCAGGTTGTGCGCGTTGTCCAAAATGTCACAAAACCGCGGGCCGTCGTATAGGTGGATGTAGTGCGCGTAGTCCAGTTCGCCCCAGCCCCAGCCCAGCCAGGGGTGCTGGGCGACCAGCGTGAGCACGTTGTGCCACAGCGTCAGGCGGCTGGAGCACAGCGCATCGCCCTCGCGCAGCCGCGCCCAGGCCCCGGTGTCCAGCCCCACCAGGCTCGGCAGCAGCAGCAGGCCCAGCCCGTAGGCCAGTACAAATGCCAGCAGCACCCGGCGTACCGCCGCGTCGCGCCACCCCCCCCAGACCGCTGCCAACGCCACCACCAGGGCCGTCTGCACCAAGCCAGTGCGAGACGACGACACGGCGTTGCCCACCGCCAGCAAAATGGCCAAAGCCACGGCCAGATTCCGCGCCGCGTGCCGGGCCACCGCAGGCCGCACCTGCACCACCCACCACAGCAAAGCGGCCAAGGCGATATGGACCAGGCTGGCAAACTGGTTGCGCTGGCGCAAATTGGCAAACGCCTCGCCCAGTGGCGTGGTGTTGACCCACGGGGCCAACGCCGGGCTCACGCCGAAGTACTGGACCATGCCTATGGCACAGCTCAGCGCCCCTGCCACCAGCCAGCCACCAGCGGCAGCACCGGCCCAGCCAGAGGCGCCCGCCCGCCGGGCAGGTTGCCAAATCGCCTGCACCGCCAAAAGCCCCGCCACTGACGCCAGCGCCACCAGCCAGGGCACCATCGCCGCCATCGGGCCGGGGGCGAAGGGGTTGAGCCAGGGGAGGGCGAGGAGGAGGGTGGCGATGCCGGTCGCTGCGGGGGACGTGGCGGCTGGGCGCATGGCAGCAAAGATTAAGGTTGTTGCGCGCTGGGGGCCGCCGGTGCGTCGTCGGTTTCAGGCCACTGGACCGCCGCCATGGCCGGTTGGGTGGCCGCTTGGGCCTTCCAGGCGCGGCGCATGGTCACGTTGAATTCAGCCGGCTGCACCTTCAGCACCTTGGCGATCCAATCTGTGGCCGCTTCTGGCTCGTGGCGAAACGCCAAGGCCTTCGCGAAATTAAACAAATTGCTGGGATTGGGAAAGCTGGTGGTCAAACTACGCAACTTCTCCAACTCAGCTGCGCTGATTGTGGGTTGGACTTCAAGTCGGGCATTGACAATAAATTCCCGCATTTGGTTCAGTACCAGGACATCGGGTGGAAGCCCAGGCGGTAGAGTTCCAATGTGTGCGGCATCCAGCCTGAAAGTTCTAAAACTACTGTCTACGCGCAAATAGTCGCTAATGATGGTTCCCAGCAGCACGCTGGTGCCCAGCCATAAAACCAAGACGCTCCAGCGATTGCAACTCCACGCCACCCACCGGTGCTGGCGCTGGTTCAACATGCCCATTACCAGCCCTGTGGGCAACAGGAAATATGCGTAGTGCAGGGGCAGCTCCACCATGGCATGTAGCCCAACGACCATTATGAACAGCACCAGCACCATATCTTCGCGGGAATTTACCTTCCAGGCTGCACGCAAAATCCAGCCCACCAAAGCCAAAATAACCACGCCGCCAATGGGAATGCCGCACCACAGCACCAAGTCCAAAAACAAGTTGTGCGAATGCTGGAAAAATGATGACAGCGTTCCATGGTTCTGTGCCACTGCCAGCTGCGCCACGGCGAGCTGGTCCCAGCCAAAACCCCACCAAGGGCGCTGAGAAACAGCGTCTAGAAACAAGCGGTAGGCTTTGAGCCGCAATTCGGTGGAGCCTCCACCCAGGGAGACGGACCGAATCTGCACATCCAGACCAAACAGGTCGCTGAGGTGCTGCAGGGACAAGGCGCACACCAAGAAATACACACAAAGCAGCGTCACCACCCAAGGACCACGGGACGGTAAAAACCGCCGCCAAGCCCAGGCGCACAAGGTGATCAGCAGGATGGCCATAAAGGCAACACGCGACTGTGTTAGCGCTACACCAAACAGAAGAAACATGGTGGCCAAGACGGCATACCCGATCCGTGCCTGCTTGCGTAACACGGCCCACGCGCAACCCAGCACCGCCCACAGCAACAGGGTCGCCAATTGGTTCGGTTGCCCTAAATTAGCAGAAGGCCGCCCAGGTGTGAACTCGGCAGTCCAAATCGTCATCTCGACACCGTCTTCCGCCAACCCAAACCACTGGCGTAGCTGCATCCCCACCGAGGCAAGTGCTGCGATTCCAATGGCTAAAAACAAACCATCCGCCGCTTTCCCAGGCGTCGCTGCCTCCCATCCAGCCCCCACCAACAAGGCCATCAGCAGACCCAACACAAACGCGGTGTAGAGCCAAGCTTGTCCACTGAACGGCAGCAATCCTGTAGCAAACTGCACAAAAGGCATTGCCGCCAACAAAGCCATCACCACGGTAATTCCATGCCATGCGACAGGGGCAGGGGACCGCATCAACACCGCTGCTCCCGCTATCGCCAGCATGACCGCTACCCAAGCATCCGAATGAAAAGCAGGCCAAGGGAAGTAGTGGTTGGGCATCACCCAGGCAATGGCGAGCAATGGTGCCCATAAGCCTAACCATAGCGGTGGAAGCGGATGTTTTGAAAGCACTAGATCAAACCCCTTGAAAACCCATGAGCCTCGCCATTGAGAGGAGGCATAAAAAAAGCCCCCCGAAGGAGGCTTTTTGATCGTACCCGCAATATTAGCCTTGGCAGCTTGCAGGGCGGTATTTGGATGCAATGGTTCCAGAGCATACCCAGACAACCTGGCCGTTACCCTGGATGGTACCTGTCAACACAATCGTTCCGGCGGTACTGCCCGTACCACCTGCCGCCAATTTGGCTTCGCGAGCAATACTGGCAGTAGCAGTGATAACGCCGACCGATGAATTAGTTTGGGCATAACTGACCGAGGCCACGTATGTGGATGCTTGCGTATCGACCGTCACGCTGTTAGTTCCCGGCATCTGACCAAGTGTTTGGGCCGCTTCAGAAACGCTGGTCTTTGGCGAAGAGGCCGCCAAGATCACTTCCGTGGCCTTTGCGCGCACGGTGTAGTCCTGGTATGCAGGCAAGGCTACAGCCGCCAAAATACCGATGATCGCCACGACGATCATCAATTCGATCAAGGTAAAGCCTTGTTGCAGTGAACGTTTCATTTTCATGGAGTACTCCTAGGGTGAACGGTTAAGACACAGCTGTAACGCAGGTTGCGTGCCAGCGCGCTTTGGTGCAAAGGCTCGTGAAATTTGCCACAAATTGGGTTGATTTGTAACTTTTTCTTGCATTCTCGCGCGGAGAGAGGCGCATTTTTGTCAACTTGTCTTCAGGGAAATGAAGGTCGCGACATTTTTGTCACCCGCCAAAGTCCGTCGCCGCGCTAAGTCAGACCTCAAACGCTTGCCCGGCCTTGAGCCACCGGATGTCATGCGGTACGTGCCGTCCCGCCGGCAATGCGCCATCAAATTCGGCGATCTCGTCCATGATCAGCTCTGTCTCGAAGGGTTTGGTGTGGGTAATGAAGATGGGGAATTGTTTCCGGGGGTTAATGCCTTCGAGCTCCTCGGCCAGCGCTACCGGCGACAGGTGCAGGCTGCGGCGGGCGAGGTCTTTTTCGCGGTTGCTGAAGGCGGTTTCGATCACCAGCATGGCCACGTCGAGTTGCTCCAGTCGCTGCCAGAACGCCGGATTGCGTTCGGTGTCGCCGGTAAACACCCAACAAGGGCCACCTGCCGAAACAGCGTAGCCCACCGCAGGCACGGTGTGCACAGCAGGCAGCGCTTCGATGGTTTTGCCGGTAATCAATGTGGTTTCACCCACGGTGATTTCATGGAAGGTGATGAATGGCGCAGCAACGGTGGGGATGACGCTGAAGTCGGGCCAGATCACGTTGTTGAAAATATGCGTTTTCAGCGCGGCGATGGTGCCGGCGAGCGCGTAGATTTTGAGGGGAGCGGTGCGTTGGGAGGCGACGGCGTCCACCATCAGCGGCAGCGCGGCAACGTGGTCGAGGTGGGAGTGGGTCAGAAAGACGTGGTTGATGGCGCACATCTCGTCCAGGGTGAGGTCGCCCACGCCGGTGCCGGCATCGATCAGTACATCGGCATCGACCAGGAACGATGTGGTTTTGCAGTCTTTAGCGATGGCACCAGAGCATCCCAGCACGCGGACTTTCATGACGACACCCTTTATTTGGTTTCAAAATTGGTAGCACCATCCCATGTGGGATCGGACGGTAACACGCGCATGGTAGCAACTCGTTCGGCATAGAGGCGGTAGAGGTATTTTGTCGCATCCATGTTTTGCAGTTGCAGTATTTGCGGTTCGCATGCCGTCCAATTTTGGGTACGGTAGTGGCCCAGGAAGCGGTCCCAGAGCTGGAGTTCGTCCGCCAGCAGGGGGGAAGTGGGGTTTGCGGCTGCCAGGGGCGTGTAAATGGCCACGGCCTGTTCTTTGCCTTTGACGCGGACTTTGTCGAGTTCTTGCCATACACATTCGGGCGCCTGCGCGCGGGTGGAGGCGCTGACGACGATGGCCACACCGTATATTTTGCTCAAACCTTCCAGCCGGGCCCCAAGGTTGACGGCGTCACCGATCACGGTGTAGCTGCGCCGAATATTGGAGCCCATGTCGCCAACGCACATGCTGCCGGTGTTCAGGCCTATGCCGATGCTGATTTCGGGAATGCTGCGGCTGCGGTGCTCTTCGTTCAATTGCTCTACGGCCTGCACCATGGCCAGTGCGGCTTGCACCGACAATTGGGCGTGGTCGGCAGTGGCCACTGGTGCGCCCCAAAAGGCCATCACGCAGTCGCCCATGTATTTGTCGATGGTGCCGCGGTGGGTACGTATCTGCGCGGTGAGTTGGCTGAACACGCCGTTGAGTACCGCTTGCAATTGCAGCGGCTCCATGTTCTCGGACATTTGGGTAAAGCCCCGGATGTCGCAAAACATCACCGTCAGCTCCTGGTTGCTGGCGCGCATGGTGTAGCTGTCGGGGTGCTTGAGCATCTCGTCGACCAGCTCAGGTGGTACGTAGGTACCGAACAGGTGGGCCAATTCGCGTTTGGAGCGGCTTTCGACAAAGTAGCCATACGCCATGTTCAGCACCGACGCGGTCACCACCATCCACAATGCGGCGGCCAGCGGCAACACCAGTCCATGGCCAAGGTACAGCGCTCCGTTCAGGCCCACCACCGACAGCAGCACGCCTGCGCTGAGCGCCACTGCGCGCAGGGCGGACAAGCGCGGCAGAGCCCAGGCCAGGGTCAGTCCGGCCAACAGCAGCACCAGGATGTCGTAGCCCACGGCATAGTCGGGTTTGACCGCGATGTTGCCGTCCATCAGGCCGGACAGAACGTTGGCGTGGATCTCCACTCCGGGGTAGGTTTCGCCCACGGGGGTGACACGCAGGTCGAGCAGCCCGGGCACCGTGGTGCCCACCAACACGATCTTGTCTTGCAAACTGCGGTCGGGCAGGCGGTGGGCCAGGACATCGGCGGCGGAAACGTAGCGGTAGGAGTTGCCCTGGCCGTGGCTGGTACCACCTGCGCCACGAAACGGCACCAACACGGCACCGCGTGCATCCATGGGTATGGCCTGCTGCTGGTTGCCATGTTGGAGCAGCAGGCTTTCCTGCTGGGATGTTCCAAAACTGTCTTTCGAGAAGCCGGGCGTGACGCGGGGTAGGCCCGTCAGCATGCGAAACATGCCCAGTGACAAAGACTCGTAATCGCGGCCCTGGTGCTCGGCCAGCAGCGGCAGGGAGCGGACTACGCCGTCTGCGTCGGTGATGGCGTTAAAGAATCCGGCGTTGGGTGCGGCGGTGGCAATGCTGTCGATGTTGGAGTTGTAGCCGCTCCAGACGGTTAACCCCAATGGACGCTCTTGGATAACCTTTGCATCCACCACCGGAGCGGGCAAGGTGCCCGAGGTGCGTCCGTCGCGGTCGCTGCTGAAGTAGTAGCCCAGCACCACCGGCCGATTGCGCAGCGACCGTGCAAAGGCCGCGTCAAAGTCCAGCGTGCTGCGCAGTTGCTGCACGGCTTCGGCAAAACCGGGTTGGTCGCGCAACTGGTGGCGTGCCAGTTGTTGCAACTGGGCCAGGCCCGAACTTTCGTCTGTTTCGGCAAACACCACGTCAAAACCCAGCAGGCGGATTTTTTGGCGTTCAAACAGGGTGTTGACCAGTGCGGCGAGCTTGTTGCGGCTCCAGGGCCAACCCAGTTCGGTCAGACTCTTTTCATCCAGGTCCACGATGACGATGCGCTCGTCCAGGGTGCGGGGCATGGTGGCCCGCAGGCGTGCATCAAAAATGATGTTATCCAGGTGCTGCAAAACGCCCAGTTGCAAGATGCCTGCAGCATGCAACAAGGCAAAAATGACCGGAATGAGGGTCACAAGCACCCGGGGCCAGTGTTGCACCAGTGCTCGCATCAGCCGCCCCTCCCGCGGCGGCACAGCCTGGTCACGGCTGGATAAATTGCATTTGTGTGCCCGCCAGTTGCAATACGTCACCATGCTTGAGTGCCACTGGTGTTGCGCCGATCGGGGTGGCGTTCAAGGTGGGAAGTTCTGCACCCTCTACATGTCCCACCACATAACCGTGGGGGCGGCGGGTAATGGCGGCGACTGCCACGCCCGGCTTGCCCAGCGTGGTGACCACTTTGGTCAGTGTGACTTCGCGTCCGGCAGCGGCACCCGTCAGTACCTTGATCGCTGCATGGCTCAGGGTGATGGTCTCCGTACCCGCCAGGGGCATGGCGGCCGAGTGGTCGGTGGCGCGCCGGTTCAGGTTGCCCGAGCCCGATGGCACTGGGGGGGTGCCCAACATGCCGGGCCGGGCCATGGTGGTCTTCTCGAAGCCGGTTTCGGTGGCCTCGTTGATGAACTTGAGCTTGTACTTGCCCACCTCCACCAGATCGTTGTTTTGCAAAATCTGCTTGCGTGCAGCCTTGCCGTTGATGTAAGTGCCGTTGGTGCTGTTGAGGTCTTCCAGGTGCACCTCGTGCCCCACCATCAACACCACGGCATGCTCGCCACTGACCGCCAAGTTGTCGATAACGATGTCGTTATAAGGCCGCCGACCCAAAGTCGTCCGATCTTTGGTCAGCTGCACTTCCTTGATGACCACACCGTCGATCGACACGATCAGTTTCGGCATGCTCGGCTCCTGTGACGGTTCATAGACTAGGCAATCGTAATAAGAGGGGCTAGTTGCCCAGCAGGCGAGACATTAACCCCCGTTTGGGAATTCCTGCAACTGCGTGGGCCAGCAATACTGTAATGTTATCCCGTCCGCCGTGGGCGTTGGCGATGCTGATGAGTTGGCGGGCTTTTTGTTCAAGTGGCGCGTCGGTTTCCATAATACGGGCGATCGGCACATCGTCCACCATGTCGGACAGCCCGTCGGAGCACATTAAATACACATCTCCCTCTTCGACGTTGTGTTCGTGCACCTCCAGCATCACAGCTTCTTCAATGCCCAACGCCCGGGTGACCAGGTTCTTGTTGGTCGATACCGCCGCCTGTGCCGGGGTGATCAGGCCCGCGTCCAATTGTTCTTGGAGCAACGAGTGGTCCTTGGTGATTTGTACCAGGGTCTTGTCCCGGAAGCGGTAGCAGCGCGAATCGCCAATATGGCCCACCACCACACGGGAATCCTGGAACACGCCGACCACCAAGGTGGTCCCCATGCCTAAGAACTCGTCGTGCGTATTGGCCGCAGTAAACACGGCCAGATTGGCGTTGTGCACGCAAATGTCCATGGCGCGCCGGATTTCCTTGCCATTGGCTTGCTGCCCGGCGTCCAGTAGCCAGCGGCCCAATTCTGTTTGGATAAAGGCGGTTGCCATGCTGCTGGCGACTTCACCTGCGTTGTAGCCGCCCATGCCGTCGGCCAATACAGCCACTCCACTGGGGGCATCGAATGCCACGGCATCTTCATTATTTTCACGCAATAAACCAGCGTGGGTTTGCGTGCAGAACTCGTACATCATCTTTGAGCGGGCTAACTTCGTTGGAACAGTGGCCGTGGAGGGTTATCAGTCGGGAACGGTGGAAGGAGTCCATTTACATGCCCCAAGGCTACGCATCTGCGCAGTCTCCAACCGTAGCTGAGGGGTATACCCGCAACAAGAGACTTTTGCACACTTTGGACGTATTTTGTTACAAATTGCGGGCAAAAATAGCCCCGTAGAGGCTATTTTCGAGCGACTGCCAACCCCGAACTGTATCAAACGCTGGAAGTTGCCGACTTGCGCTGCATCCATTTTCCCACGGCCAGTACCAGCAGTGCCCCGGCGACACCAAAGACATAGCTTGTGGTTTTATCTTGCGGCAGGTAAGCCGCCAGCGCGGGGTCGGAGTGTGCCATGGTGCCGGCAATCCATCCCAGCAGCATGCCGCCCAGGGTGATGATGATCGGGAAGCGGTCCATCAGCTTGAGGACGATCTGGCTGCCGCCAACGATGATGGGAATGCTCACCAGCAAGCCGAAGATCACCAATGGCAACTGGTGCGTCTCACCGGCTCCTTGCGCCGCACCGGCGATGGCAATGACATTGTCGACGCTCATGACCAGATCGGCCACGATGACGGTCTTGACCGCGCTCCACAGTTTGTCGCTGGCCTGGATGTTGTCGTGTCCGCCGTCATCTTCGGGTACCAGCAGTTTGATGCCAATCCATAGCAGCAAAATAGCCCCGACCAGCTTCAGGTAAGGCACCTGCAGCAGCGAGAGCGCAAATGCGATCAGCACTACGCGCAAAACAATGGCGCCCACGGTGCCCCACAAAATACCTTTGGTGCGCTGGGAGGGGGCCAGTCCTCGGCAAGCCAGTGCAATCACCACCGCGTTGTCGCCGCCCAGCAAGATGTCGATCATGATGATTTGGCCGACAGCCAGCCAGAAATGGGCGGTGAGGAATTCTTCCATGGTGGTCCTTAGGGTGAAATAGCGCACAGGGCTGTCAGTAACAGGCGCGCTTTACAAAAGTTAATATTTTCGCCCAAAAAAACGGCCTGGCACTGTGGATAACCGCAATGCCAAGCCGATGGGGAGAGCCGGGCCCGGCACACCGCGTGGTGCCCTGGGCCTTGGCGCAAAAACGTGTTACTTCAGCAAAGCCTTCAGCAGCTTGGCCATCTCAGACGGGTTGCGCGTGACGGTGAAGCCACACTCTTCCATCACTGCCAGCTTGGCATCGGCCGTATCAGCACCGCCAGAGATCAGCGCACCGGCGTGGCCCATGCGCTTGCCGGGGGGCGCGGTCACGCCTGCGATGAAGCCGACGATGGGCTTCTTCATGTTCAGCTTGCACCAGCGGGCGGCTTCGGCTTCGTCCGGGCCGCCGATTTCGCCGATCATGATGACCGCGTCGGTATCAGGATCGTCGTTGAAGGCCTTCATCACGTCGATGTGCTTCAAACCGTTGATCGGGTCGCCACCGATGCCGACGGCGCTGGACTGGCCCAGGCCGATTTCGGTCAACTGTGCCACCGCTTCGTAGGTCAGCGTGCCGGAGCGCGAAACCACGCCAATCCGACCCTTGCGGTGGATGTGGCCGGGCATGATGCCGATCTTGATTTCTTCGGGCGTGATCAGGCCGGGGCAGTTGGGGCCCAGCAGCAGGGTCTTCTTGCCGCCAGCGGCTTCCTTGGCCTTCATGCGGTTGCGCAGTTCCAGCATGTCCTTGACGGGGATGCCTTCGGTGATGCAGATCGCCAGGTCCAGGTCGGCCTCAACGGCTTCCCAGATGGCGGCAGCGGCACCGGCGGGCGGCACGTAGATCACCGACACGGTCGCGCCGGTATCGACAGCCGCTTCTTTGACGGAGGCAAAAATCGGGATACCGAAAATCGACTCGCCCGCCTTCTTGGGGTTCACGCCGGCGACGAAGCAGTTTTTACCGTTGGCGTATTCCTGGCACTTTTCGGTGTGGAACTGGCCGGTCTTGCCGGTAATACCTTGGGTGATGACCTTGGTGTCTTTGTTGATGTAGATGGACATAAAGGTTCCTTACGCAGCAGCTTTAACAGCAGCCACCACTTTTTCAGCCGCTTCGGCCATGGTGTCTGCACTGATGATGGGCAGGCCGGACTCGGCCAGCATCTTCTTGCCCAGGTCTTCGTTGGTGCCCTTCATGCGCACCACCAGTGGCACGGACAGGTTCACGGCCTTGCAGGCGGTGATCACGCCGGTGGCGATGGTGTCGCACTTCATGATGCCGCCGAAGATGTTGACCATGATGGCCTCGACCTTGGGGTTCTTCAGCATGATCTTGAAGGCTTCAGTGACCTTCTCGGGGGTGGCGCCGCCGCCCACGTCCAGGAAGTTGGCCGGCTCGGCGCCGTACAGCTTGATGGTGTCCATGGTGGCCATGGCCAAACCAGCGCCGTTCACCAGGCAGCCGATGTTGCCGTCCAGGCTGATGTAGGCCAGGTCGAACTTGCTGGCTTCGACTTCGGCTGCGTCTTCTTCGTCCAGATCGCGGTAGGCCACGATTTCGGGGTGGCGGAACAGCGCGTTCGGGTCAAAGTTGAACTTCGCGTCCAAAGCCTTGATGTTGCCGTTGCCTTCCAGGATCAGTGGGTTGATTTCCACCAGGGACGCATCGGTGTCCATATAGATCTTGTACAGCTTTTGCAGCACGTCCACGGCCTGGGCGGTGGAGCCAGCGGGCACGCCAATCGCGTCAGCCAGCTTCTTGCCTTGCGCATCGGTCATGCCGGTCGCAGGGTCAACAAACTCGGTGATGATTTTTTCAGGGGTCGAATGGGCCACTTCTTCAATGTCCATACCGCCTTCGCTGGACACGATGAAGGCAACCTTTTGGGTCGCACGGTCGGTCACAGCCGACACGTAATATTCTTTTTTGATGTCGGCGCCGTCTTCGATCAGCAGGCGACGGACCTTTTGGCCTTCGGGGCCGGTCTGGTGCGTGATCAGCTGCATGCCGAGGATTTCGGTGGCGAGTTGCTTGACTTCGTCGATCGAGCGGGCCAGCTTCACGCCGCCACCCTTGCCGCGTCCACCAGCGTGGATCTGGGCCTTGACCACCCACACGGGGCCGCCGAGTTTCTGGGCGGCTTCCACCGCTTCTTGCACGGTGAATGCCGGAATGCCCTTGGGCACCGGGACACCAAAATTGCGCAAGATTTCCTTGCCTTGGTATTCGTGAATCTTCATGAGGGCTCTCTCAGGAATGGATGGATTTTTGCCCGTCTGTACAGGTAAAACCGCACAAAAGGACCCCGTTCTGTCAACCTAGGAATGTATCATGCTGCAGTGCAACGAACTGACCCGTCGCTGACGGCGCGGGCCTGCCTCTCCACCTACTGACTGCCTTTTTATGCCCAAAGTCTTTATCGACGGTGAAGCCGGAACCACCGGTTTGCAAATCCGTGAACGCTTGCAAACCATGCCGCAGATCGAGGTGGTCAGCATCGACCCCGCGCTGCGCAAAGACCCCGAGGCCAAGCGCGCGCTGATGGCCGGCGTCGACCTGGTCATCCTGTGCCTGCACGACGATGCCGCCATCGCATCGGTGGCCATGATCGACAGCCTGCCCGGCAAAAAGCCCAAGATCATCGACGCATCCACCGCCCACCGCACCGCACCGGGCTGGGTGTATGGCTTCCCGGAGCTGGCTGCAGGCCAGCAGGAAGCCGTGGCCCGGGCCGACCGCGTGGGCAACCCCGGCTGCTATGCCACCGGTGCCATCGCGCTGATCCGCCCCTTGGTGGATGCCGGTTTCATCGCCCCGGACAGCGCCCTGGCACTGCCTTCGGTCAGCGGCTACTCGGGCGGCGGGCGCAGCATGATGGAGGCCTATGAAAAGGGCGAAGCCCCGCTGTTTGAAACCTACGCACTGGGCCTGTCGCACAAGCATTTGCCAGAAATCATGCGCTACACCGGCCTGACCCGGCGGCCGATTTTTGTGCCCTCGGTGGGCAACTTCGCGCAGGGCATGCTGGTGCAATTGCCCCTGCATCTTGATTTGCTGCCCGGCCAGCCCACGGCACAAGACCTGCACGATGCCCTGGCCAAACACTACGCCGGCAGCACCTGGGTCACGGTGGAAGCCCCGGGCGACAGCGGCAAACTCGATGCCACCGCCCTGGTCAACACCAACAAGATGGAATTGCGCGTGTTCGGCAATGCCGAGCACCACCACGCCGTGCTGATCGCCCGCCTGGACAACCTGGGCAAGGGCGCCAGCGGTGCCGCGGTGCAGAACCTGGAATTGATGCTGGGCTTGAAATAGCAGGTTGCTATTTGTTTTATAGCTTCTTACGCTTATGGAATAAGCGCTAGCGGCCTAAAACACTACATAACCGCACCCACCTGCCAGGGCACGAATTCGTTCTGGCCGTAGCCATGCTGTTCGCTCTTGCTGTGCGTGCCGGAGGCGGTAGCCAGCATCAGCGCAAAGATCCGCGCGCCCATGGCCTGCACCGTGCTGCTGCCGTCGATGATCTCGCCGCAGTTGATGTCCATGTCTTCCTCCTGCTTCTTCCACAGCGCGGTGTTGGTCGCCAGCTTCAGCGACGGGGTGGGCGCGCAGCCGTAGGCGCTGCCGCGGCCGGTGGTGAAGCAGATCAGATTCGCCCCGCCCGCCACCTGGCCGGTAGCGCTGACCGGGTCGTAGCCGGGGGTGTCCATGAACACAAAGCCGTGCGCCGTCACCGGTTCGGCGTACTCGAACACGCCCTCCAGGTTGGTAGTGCCGCCCTTGGCCACCGCGCCCAGGGACTTTTCCAGGATGGTGGTCAGCCCACCGGCCTTGTTGCCGGGGGAGGGGTTGTTGTTCATCTCGCCGCCGTTGATCTGGGTGTAGTGCTCCCACCAGTGGATGCGTTCGATCAGCTTTTCGGCGATGGCGGGGGCCACGGCGCGGCGCGTCAGCAGGTGCTCGGCGCCATAGACCTCGGGCGTTTCGCTGAGGATGGCGGTGCCACCATGGGCCACCAGCAAATCGACGGCCGCGCCCAGGGCCGGGTTGGCGCTGATGCCCGAATAGCCGTCGGAGCCGCCGCACTGCAGGCCGATGGTGAGGTGCGAGGCGCTACAGGGCTCGCGGGTGACGGCGTTGGCGCTGGCCAGCATGCCGGTGACCAGGGCAATGCCTTTGTCCACCGACTGCCGGGTGCCGCCGGTGTCCTGGATGTTGAAGGTGCGCAGGGTATCGCCCTCGCGCAGGCTGCTGTGGGCCAGCCAGGCGCTGACCTGGTTGGCTTCGCAGCCCAGGCCCACGACCACTACCGCACCGAAGTTGGCGTGGCGGGCATAGCCTGCCAGCGTGCGCTCCAGCAGCTGCAGGCCCAGGCCTTCGCCGTCCATGCCGCAGCCCGTGCCGTGGGTCAGGGCCACCACGCCGTCGATCTGCGGATAGTCGGCCAGCGCCGCCGGGTTCGTCTGGCGCGAGAAATGCGCGGCAATCGCCCGGGCCACGGTGGCCGAGCAGTTGACGCTGCTCAGGATGCCGATGTAGTTGCGCGTGGCGACCCGGCCATCGGCGCGGCGGATGCCCATGAACGTGGCCTCTTGCCGGGGCGCCGCGGGTTTCACGTCGGCACCAAAGGCGTAGTCGCGGGCAAAGTCGCCTTTGTCGGGCCCCATGTCCAGGTTGTGGGTGTGCACATGCTCGCCAGGGCCGATGGCGCGGCTGGCGAAGCCGATCACCTGGTTGTAGCGGCGCACCGGCACGCCCGCGGCAATGGCGTGGGTGGCGATCTTGTGGCCGGGCGGCACCATGCCTTTGACGGCGACGCCCTCCACGGTGGCACCGCTGAGCAGCTGGCTGCGGGCGATGAGCACGTCGTCGGCGGGGTGGAGGCGGATGAAAGGGGCGGTGGTCATGGTGGGGTGCTCTGGTTAGGTCGGATTGGCGCTGTGCCAACTGGCGTTGAGGCGGTGGTGGGATTTGTCCATGTGGGCGTGCATGGCGGCACGGGCGGCAGTGGGGTCCTGGGCGCGGATGGCGGCCAGGATGGTCTGGTGTTCTCTCAAAGCGGTGCGCCAGGAGCGCGGGGTTTCAAAATAGCCGCCCAGCCGGGTGAAAAGGGGGCCGCGCCGCGCGTCCCAGAAGCTGTGCACCGTCTCCACCAGCACGGCGTTGCCGCAGGCCTGCACGATGGCCGAATGGAAGGCCCGGTCGCCCTCCAGCGGGGGCTGGCCCAGGGCGGCCTCTTCGCGCATGGTCTGCAAGGCCTGGTCCATGGCCGCCAGGTGCTCGGGCTGGGCCAGGGTGGCGGCCAGGGCGGCGGTTTCGCCCTCCACCACGCGGCGGGCGCGGATCAGCTCCAGCGGTCCCCATTCGGCAGCGGCCACGGGCGTGCCTTTGCTGCTGTGGACGCGTTCCAGCACGTAGATGCCCGAGCCGGTGCGCACCTCGACCCAGCCCTCCACCTCCAGCGCAATCAGCGCCTCGCGCACCGACGGACGGCTCACGCCCAGCAGCACGGCCAGCTCGCGCTCGGCGGGCAGGCGGCTGCCCACGGCGTATTCGCCCGACAGCATGCCGGCGCGCAGTTGGTCGGCAATCTGGCGGTACAGGCGCTGGGGTTCCAGGGGTTGCAGGGGCATGGGATGCAAATTTAAGGGTTAGCCTTAATTGGTAAAGTGGTAAGGCCAATTCATAATCCCACAGATTGTCCCACTGCCCATCGGGCAAAACCCCAACTTCATGGACCCAGGTGCAGAGGCACCCCGCGCCATGAACGTTGTTTCACGTTCACTCTCTGGAGCTAAAGCATGCGACTTTCAGGAAAAACCGCGCTGGTCACCGCCGCCGGGCAAGGCATTGGCCAGGCCGCCGTGCTGGCCATGGCGGCCGAGGGGGCCCAGGTATGGGCCACCGACGTGAACCCGGCCCTGCTGGCCAGCTACGAGGGTGTGGCCAACGTGACCGCGCTGCCGCTGGACGTGCGCGACCAGGTCGCCATCCAGGCGCTGGTCGCCAGCATGCCGCGCATCGACGTGCTGTTCAATTGCGCAGGCGTGGTGCACAACGGCACCGTGCTGGAAGTGCAAAACAGCGACCTGGAATTTGCCTTCTTGCTCAATGTGCAGGCGCAGATGTGGGCCATCCAGGCGGCGCTGCCGCGTATGCTGGCCCAGGGCGCGGGCAGCATCATCAACATGGCCAGCGTGTGCAGCAGCATCAAGGGTCTGCCCAACCGCTGCGTCTATGGCACCACCAAGGCGGCGGTGATCGGCCTGACCAAAAGCGTGGCCGCCGACTTTGTGGCCCAGGGCATACGCTGCAACGCCATCGCCCCCGGTACGGTCGACACCCCTTCGCTGGCCGACCGCATCAACGCCAACGCCGACCCGGTGGCCGCCCGCAAGGCCTTCATCGCCCGCCAGCCCATGGGGCGGCTGGCGCAGGCGCATGAGATCGTGCCCATCGTGGTATTTTTGGCCAGCGACGAATCCATTTTCACCACCGGCCAAGCCTACTCGGTGGACGGCGGCATGACCATTTAACCCCCAGCAAAGGACTTTATGAAACTCGTTCGTTACGGCAAGCCCGGCAAGGAAAAGCCCGGCCTCATCGATGCCGAAGGCAAGCTGCGCGACCTGAGCAAAGAGCTCAAGGACATCGGCCCCGACCAGCTCGGCGATGCCGCCCTGGCCAAGATCGCCAAGCTCAACACCGCCAAGCTGCCGCTGGTCAAGGGCAAGCCGCGCATGGGCAGTCCGGTGGCCCACGTGGGCAAGTTCATCGCCATTGGCCTGAACTACGCCGACCACGCCGCCGAATCCGGTCTGCCGATCCCGGCCGAGCCGGTGGTGTTCATGAAGGCCACCAGCTGCATCCAGGGCCCGAACGACCCGATCATGCTGCCCAAGGGCTCCAAAAAGACCGATTGGGAGGTCGAGCTGGGCGTGGTCATCGGCACCCAGGCACGCTACGTGTCGCAAAAGGACGCGCTCAACTTTGTGGCCGGCTACTGCACCATCAACGACATCAGCGAGCGCGAATACCAGCTCGAGCGCGGCGGCACATGGGACAAGGGCAAAGGCTGCGACACCTTCGGCCCGCTCGGCCCCTGGCTGGTCACGCGCGACGAAGTGCCGAACCCGCAAAAACTCGGCATGTGGCTGGACGTGAACGGCCAGCGCGTGCAGACCGGCAACACCAAGACCATGGTGTTTACCGTGGCCAAGATCGTCAGCTACGTCAGCCAGTTCATGACCCTGATGCCCGGCGACGTGATCACCACCGGCACCCCGCCCGGCGTGGGCCTGGGCATGAAGCCGCCCAAGTTCCTGAAGAAAGGTGACACCATGGCCTTGGGGATCGATGGCCTGGGCGAGCAGCACCAGGAAGTGGTGGCCTTCAAGCTGTAACCACTGGCTCAATGCCTTTGAGGCTGCTGATGCTTATGGAATAAGCGTGAGAAGCTATTGAATAAATAGCAATTGCTATTGACAAACACAAAAAGACCGCCGCTTTGCTGCGGTCTTTTGCGTGGTGGCGCCATGGGTTTACCCTGTCGCACAGGCGCAAAAAATGCGGTCCCATCGGTAGACTTTTGAAACCCAATCTGGTTAAATTCGAAAAAATAGCACGATCGTTCGTATTTTTCACTTGACACCCATGGCCCTCACTGAACACCCCGCCAAAGTAGCCCGCGACGCGTCCCTGGATGGGCGCGCACTGCTCAAGGGCCGCCAGACCAAGGCCTCCATCATCGAGGCCGCCTTGGGCCTGGCCAGCCACATCGGACTCGAAGGCCTGAGCATTGGCGCGCTGGCCGAAGTCACGCAAATGAGCAAGTCCGGCGTGTTTGCCCATTTCGGCTCGCGCGAAGAGCTGCAAATCTCCGTCATCCGCGAGTACTACCGCCAGTTTGAGGCCGAGGTGTTCTACCCCGCCATGCAGGCCCGGCGCGGCCTGCCCCGGTTGCAGGCGCTGTTTGCCAACTGGATGCAGCGCGTGGCCATCGAGCTGCAGTCGGGCTGCATTTTCATCAGCGGCGCGGTCGAGTTCGACGACCGGCCCGGTCCGGTGCGCGACGCGCTGGCCAACTCGGTCCAGGCCTGGCTGTCAGCGTTTTGCCGCGCCGTGGTGCAGGCCAAGGAAGTCGGCGACCTGCGTGCCGATGCCGATGAACGCCAAGTCGCCTTCGAGATACACGGTTTGATCTTGTCGCTGCACTATGAGCACCGCTTTCTGAAGAACCCCGGCGCAGTCGACCGTGCCAACACCGGTTTTGCCCACCTCCTGGCGCGCTACGGACAGCCTGCCAACCCCTGAAAACAGCCTTTTAAAAATTCCAAGGAGCCCCCATGCCGATCTATTCCCCACCGCTGCGCGACATGCAATTTGTGATGCACGAAGTGCTCAAGGTCACCGACGACCTGAAGCTGATGCCGCAGCACGTGGACACCGATGTCGACACCATCAAGGCCATCCTGGAAGAGGGCGGCAAGTTCGCCGCCGAGGTGGCTTTCCCGCTGAACATCAGCGGCGATGCCGAGGGTTGCACGCTGGACAAGGTCAGCCACGAAGTCACCGCTCCCAAAGGCTTCAAGGAAGCCTACGCCCAGTACGTGCAAGGCGGCTGGGCGGCACTCAGCTGCGACCCGGCCTACGGCGGCCAGGGCCTGCCCTTTGTAGTGAACCAGTGCTTCTACGAAATGCTGAACTCGGCCAACCAGGCCTGGACCATGTACCCCGGCCTGTCGCACGGCGCCTACGAGGCCCTGCACGCCCACGGCACCGAGGCGCAAAAAGCCCTGTACCTGCCCAAACTGACCAGTGGTGAATGGACCGGCAGCATGTGCCTGACCGAACCACACTGCGGTACCGACCTGGGCCTGCTGCGCACCAAGGCCGAGCCCCTGGCCGACGGCAGCTACACCATCACCGGCAACAAGATCTTCATCAGCGCCGGTGAGCACGACCTGGCCGCCAACATCGTCCACCTGGTGCTGGCCCGCCTGCCGGACGCGCCGGTGGGCAGCAAGGGCATCAGCCTGTTCGCCGTGCCCAAATACATGGCCAATGCCGATGGCACGCTGGGCCAGCGCAACGGCATCTATTGCGGTGGCATTGAGCACAAGATGGGCATCCACGGCAATTCCACCTGCCAGATGGTGCTGGACGGCGCGAACGGCACCCTGGTCGGCCAGCCCAACAAGGGCTTGGCCGCCATGTTCGTGATGATGAACGCCGCCCGCCTGGGTGTGGGCAACCAGTCGCTGGGCCTGACCGAAGTGGCCTACCAGAACGCCCTGGCCTACGCCAAGGACCGCATCCAGATGCGCTCGCTGTCGGGCACCAAGGCCAAGGACAAGGCCGCCGACCCCATCATCGTGCACCCCGACGTGCGCAAGATGCTGCTTACCGCCAAGGCCTACGCCGAAGGGGGCCGTGCCCTGGGTATCTTCTGCGGCGCGCTGCTGGACAAGGAACACAGCCACCCCGATGAGAAAGTGCGTGCCGACGCCGCCGACATGCTGGCCCTGCTGACCCCCATCGTCAAAGCCTTCATCACCGACAACGGCCACATTGCCACCAACGCCTGCATGCAGGTCTTCGGCGGCCACGGCTTCATCAAGGAATGGGGCATGGAGCAGTACGTGCGCGACAACCGCATCAACATGATCTACGAAGGCACCAACACCATCCAGAGCCTGGATTTGCTGGGCCGCAAGGTGCTGGGCAACAACGGTGCCACGCTCAAAAAGTTTGGCAAGCTGGTGGCCGCGCTGGTGGAAGAAGAAGGCGTGAACGAGAAGATGGGCGAGTTCATCACCCCCATCGCCATTCTGGGCGACCAGGTCACCAAGCTCACCACCGAGTTGGGCTTCAAGGGCTTCCAGAACGCCGATGAAGTGGGTGCTGCCGCCGTGGACTACCTGCGCGTGGCCGGTCACCTGGTGTTTGGCTACTTCTGGGCCCGTATGGCGCAGGTGGCACTGCGCGAAATCGCTGCAGGCAACACCGACGCCTTCTACCTGGCCAAGGTGCAAACCGCACGCTTTTACTTCGCCAAGCTGTTCCCCGAGACCGCGACGCTGATGCGCACGGCCCGTTCGGGCAGCAAGGCGCTGATGGACACCGATGCCGCCTTGGCCTGAGGACGCACGGACACCGGCACCCCGACAGAAGCGGTTTTTTTGATGCAATTGAAACGCTTTCTTACGGGCTGCTATGGGTCCAGGGTGGTTACCCTCGTTCCTTTTACCGGAGATCCAAAATGAAGAAAATCGTAGCACTTACCGCTGGTCTGATCTGCGCAAGCGCCGTATTCGCCCAAATGACCCCCGAAGGCCTGTGGCGCAGCATCGACGACAAATCGGGCCAGCCCAAGGCCGAGATCCGTATCACCGCCAATGGCGGCGTGCTGTCCGGCGTGGTCGAAAAGTCCCTGATGCCCAGCAATGAAACGCATTGCACCGCCTGCACCGACGACCGCAAGGACAAGCCCAAGCTGGGCATGGAAATCATCCGCGGCGCCAAGAAAGCCGACGGCAAGGACGTGTGGGAAGACGGCAAGATCCTCGACCCCGACAACGGCAAAAACTACACCCTGCGCCTGGAGCCGCTGGAAGACGGCAAGAAACTCCAGGTGCGTGGCTATATCGGCCCGTTCTACCGCACCCAGGTGTGGCAACGCATACAGTAATTTTGAAAGAAGCCCATGTCCCGATTCCCGATTAAAAAAGTTGCCGTGCTGGGTGCTGGCGTGATGGGTGCACAGATCGCTGCGCACCTGGTCAACGTCAAAGTGCAAGTGGTGCTGTTTGACCTGAAAGCCAAGGAGGGCCCGGCCAACGGCATCACCGCCAAAGCTATTGCCAACCTGAAAAAGCTCAAACCCGCGCCCCTGGGCGTGGCCGACGACGCAGCCCTGATCCAGGAGGCCAACTACGACGACCACCTGGAGCAATTGAAGGACTGCGACCTCATCATCGAGGCGATCGCGGAACGCATGGACTGGAAGCTCGATCTGTACAAAAAGATCGCGCCCTTTGTGGCCCCGCACGCGCTGGTGGCCTCCAACACCTCGGGCCTGTCGATCACCAAGCTCAGTGAAGCGCTGCCCGAGGAAATCAAGCCGCGCTTTTGCGGCATCCATTTCTTCAACCCGCCGCGCTACATGTACCTGGTGGAGCTGATCAACACGCCCACCACCCGGCCCGAAGCGCTGGACCAGCTCGAAGCCTTCGTCACCACCAGCCTGGGCAAGGGCGTGGTGCGGGCCAAGGACACGCCCAACTTCATCGCCAACCGCGTGGGTATCGCCGGCATGCTGGGCATCATCGGCGAGACGCAAAAGTTTGGCCTGACCTATGACGTGGTGGACGACCTGACCGGCAAGCGCCTGGGCCGCGCCAGCTCGGGCACCTTCCGCACCGCCGACGTGGTGGGTCTGGACACGATGGCCCACGTGGTCAAGACGCTGCAAGACAACCTGAGCCTGGAAACCGACCCGTTCTACGGCAGCTACGGCACGCCGCCGGTGCTGGCGCAGTTGCTGGAAATGAAGAACCTGGGCCAGAAAACCAAGGCCGGTTTCTTCAAGAAAGTGGGCCGCGATGTGCTGCGCTTCGACGCGGCCAGTGCCACCTACGTGCCCGGCGGCGAAAAGGCCGACGAGGTCTATGGCCGCATGCTCAAGAAGCCCGCCGCCGAGCGCCTGGCCCTGCTGCGCAGCAGCGAAGGCCCGCAAGGTCAATTCCTGTGGGCCATCCTGCGCAACAGCTTCCACTACGCCGCCGTGCACCTGCAAACCATCGCCGAAACCGCCCGCGATGTCGATCTGGCCATGCGCTGGGGCTTCGGCATGCAGCAAGGCCCGTTCGAACTGTGGCAAGAAGCCGGTTGGCTCACCGTGGCCAACTGGATCAAGGAAGACATAGAGGCTGGCAAAGCCCTGAGCAATGCGCCCTTGCCCGACTGGGTGTTCAAGGGCCCGGTGGCCGAGGCCGGTGGTGTGCACACGGCAGAAGGTTCGTGGAACCCGTCTACTTCAAAATTTGTAGCGCGTCACGCCCTTGCTGTCTACGATAGGCAGCTGTTTCCTGAAAAAATATCCGGCCACACCCAAGGCCTGGGCCTGGGCGGTGGATTCGAGACGGCGGGCGCCACGCTGTTCGAAGACAAGGCGATACGCCTGTGGACGCTCGATGACCAAGTGGTCATCGCCAGCATCAAAACCAAGATGCACGCCATCAGCCCCGAAGTTTCCGAAGGCCTGGCCCGTGCGGTCGATCTGGCCGAAAAGGATTACGCCGCCGTGGTGGTCTGGTCGGGCGACGAGCCCTTCAGCGCCGGTGCCGACCTGCAGGCCATGCTGCCCGGCTTCATGATGGGCGGCGCGGCTGCCATCAATATCGCCGAGAAGGCCCTGCAAAGCGTGATGCTGAAAATCCGCTACGCCAACGTGCCGGTGGTGTCTGCCATCCGGGGCCTGGCCCTGGGCGGCGGCTGCGAGCTGGCGGTGCATTCGGCCCGCCGCGTGGTGGCGATGGAAAGCTACATCGGCCTGGTGGAAGTGGGCGTGGGCCTGGTGCCCGGCGCGGGCGGCCTGACCTATATCGCCCGCCGGGCCGCGGAAAACGCCGCCCTGTCGGTGCACAAAGACCTGCTGCCCTTCCTCACCGAAGGCTTCACCGCCGCCGCCATGGCCAAGGTGGGCACCAGCGCGCTGGAGTCGCGCAAGCTGGGCTACCTGCTGGACAGCGACGTCATCGTGCCCAACAAGGACGAACTGCTGTTTGTCGCCCTCAATGAAGCCAAAGCCATGGCCGCCAGCGGGTACCGCGCCCCGCACAAACGCACGTTCCCCGTGGCAGGCCGCAACGGCAAGGCCACCATCCAGGGCCAGCTGGTCAACCTGCGCGACGGCGGTTTCATCAGCCAGCACGACTTCCACATCGCCAGCCTGATCGCCGGTGTGGTGACGGGCGGCGACGTGGACAACGGCACCCTGGTCACCGAGGAATACCTCATGGCCCTGGAGCGCAAAGCCTTCTGCAGCCTGCTGGAAAATGCCAAAACGCAGGAACGCATCATGGGTATGCTGAGTACGGGTAAGCCGGTACGCAACTAGCGGCAACGGACCCTCGACTTCCTCCTTCCCCCTTCGGGGGAAGGCCGGGATGGGGGCACGCACCATGCACAACCACGCCACACCCGCCGCCAACACCCATGCCCGTCTTTTGCGGGCAGGAATGACCGATTCCGAGCGGCGGCTGTGGTCGCGTTTACGCAGGGAGCAGTTGGGAGTGAAGTTTCGCCGCCAGCATCCGCTGGGCAACTTCATTGCCGACTTTGCGTGTCTGGCCCCCAAGCTGGTGGTCGAACTCGACGGGTCTCAGCACGCCGACCATGCTGCGTACGACGCGCGCCGAGAGGCGTTCATACGCAGCCAGGGTTTTACCGTGCTGCGCTTTGCGACCGACGCGCCTTTTTCCAATCTCGAAGGGGTGTTGGTGGTGATTTTGGAAGCACTCGCTGCCGCCTCCACCAGCCCCCATCCCAGCCTTCCCCCGGAGGGGGAAGGGGCGAATACCGCACACATTTCCAGGAGCCCTCCATGAAACACATCCAAGACGCCTACATCGTCGCCGCCACCCGCACACCCATTGGCCGCTCGCACAAGGGTTATCTGCGCAACACCCGGCCCGACGAGCTGCTGGCCACCACGCTGCGGGCCGCCCTGGCCCAGGTGCCGGGCCTCGACCCGGCCAGCATCGAAGACGTGATCTGCGGCTGCGCCATCCCCGAAGCCCAGCAGGGCCTGAACGTGGCGCGCATCGGCGCGGTGCTGGCCGGGCTGCCAAATTCGGTGGGGGGCATCACCGTCAACCGCTTCTGCGCCTCGGGCATCAGCGCGGTGCAGATGGCGGCTGACCGCATCCGCGTGGGCGAGGCCGACGTGATGTTTGCCGCTGGTGTGGAAAGCATGAGCATGGTGCCCATGATGGGCAACGGCCCCAGCCTGTCGCCCAATATCTTCAGCAACACCGACGACGTGGACAACTACGGCATCGCCTACGGCATGGGCCTCACCGCCGAGAAAGTGGCGCAGCAGTGGAAAATCAGCCGCAGCGCGCAAGACGAGTTTGCCTACGCCTCGCACATGAAGGCGCTGGCAGCGATGAAAGCTGGCTATTTCAGCGACGAGATCACTCCCATCACGGTGGACGACCGCAGCGTCGACCTGGACAGCGCCAAGGTCAGCATCCACCAGCGCACCGTCAGCCTGGACGAAGGCGTGCGCCCCGAGACCACCGTGGAAGGCCTGGGCAAACTGAAGACGGTGTTCTCGGCGCGTGGCTCGGTCACGGCCGGCAACAGCTCGCAAACCTCGGACGGCGCAGGCGCGCTGATTTTGGCCAGCGAGTCGGCCGTGAAGCGCTTTGGCCTGACGCCGCTGGCCCGCTTCGTCAGCTTTGCCAGCAAGGGCGTGCCGCCGCACATCATGGGCATCGGCCCGATCGAGGCGATTCCCGCCGCGCTGCGCTACGCCGGGCTGAAGCACCAGGACATCGACTGGTTCGAGCTGAACGAGGCTTTCGCCGCCCAGTCGCTGGCGGTGATGAACACCCTGGGCCTGGACCCGTCCAAGGTCAACCCCATGGGCGGCGCGATCGCCCTGGGCCACCCGCTGGGCGCCACCGGTGCCATCCGTGCCGCCACCGTTATCCACGCGCTGCGCCGCAACAACCTGAAGTACGGCATGGTGACCATGTGCGTCGGCATGGGCCAGGGCGCAGCAGGCATTTTTGAGCGGGTTTAACACCATGACCGACATCCTGACCCACACCGAAGACGGCATTCTGACCATCACGCTGAACCGCGTGGCCAAGAAGAACTCCCTCACCGCCGCCATGTACACCGCGATCTCCGACGCGCTGGAGGCGGCGCAGGCCGACCCGGTGGTGCGGGTGGCGGTGGTCCAGGGGCACGAGACCATCTTTTCGGCGGGCAACGACATCGGCGACTTCTTGAAGGCGCCGCCCAGCGCCGACTCGCCGGTGATCCGCTTCCTGCGCGTCATCAGCAGCTTCCCCAAGCCGTTGATTGGTGCGGTGTGCGGCGCGGCGGTGGGCGTGGGCACCACGCTGCTGCTGCACTGCGACCTGGTCTATGCGGGTGACAACGCGGCGTTTTCGCTGCCGTTTGTCAACCTGGGCCTATGCCCCGAGGCTGGCTCCAGCTACCTGCTGCCGCGCCTGATGGGCCACCAGCGTGCGGCCGAAGCGCTGCTGCTGGGCGACCCGTTCACCGCCGAGACGGCGCTGGAAGTGGGCCTGATCAACCGCATCGTGCCGCCCGCCGAGGTGCACGCCCTGGCGCACCGCCAGGCCCAGCGCCTGGCGGCCAAACCCATGGCTTCCCTGGTGGCCAGCAAACGCCTGATGAAGCAGGAGCAGGCCGCCCCGGTGGCTGCGCGCATCGACGAAGAAATCGCCATCTTTGGCCGCATGCTGCGCGAGCCTGCCGCCAAAGAGGCGCTGACCGCATTCATGGAAAATCGCCGCCCGGATTTCTCCGCTTTCTGATCCAGTGCGTGCATAGAATCCACGCTTTCCCATGAAAGCCTCTATGCACGCTGGATACCCGGTCCGTCGCTCCGTTCTTGCCTGCCTGGGCGGCGTGCTCACCGGGCTCTCGCCCGCGCTGCACGCCCAGAACCTGCCCCCCTTCAAAAAGCTGCCCACCAAGCCCTTGGCGGCGCGCATGCGCATCGTCATCCCCGCCAATGAAAACGGCGGCTGGGACCAGACGGGCCGGGCCCTGGGGGCGTCCATGGTGGCCGCGGGCCTGTGCGAGCAGATTGATTTCGAAAACCTGGGCGGCAAAGGTGGCACGCTAGGTCTGGCTGCATTTGTGCAAAAGTACGGCCAGGATCCCAACGCCTTGCTGGTCGGCGGCGCGGTGATGGTGGGGGCTGTGGCCCTGCAGCGGCCGGTGGTCGACCTCGGCCAGGTACAACCCCTGGCGCGCCTCACCAGCGACTATCTGGTCATGGTGGTCAAGGCCGACTCGCCCATCCAGACGGTCGCCGACCTGGTAGCGCTGGCGCGCAAAGACATCAAGGGCGCGCCTTTCGCCGGGGGCTCTGCGGGCGGGATCGACCATATTTTTTCGGGCCTGTTCGTCCGCGCTGCCGGGGCTGCGGTGGGCGATCTGGTCTACCAACCGTTTGCCGGGGGCGTGCAAGTGGCCGATGCCGTGCTGTCGGGCAAGGCGGTGGTGGGGGTGTCGGGCTACAGTGAGTTTTCCGATCTGCTGGCAGGCAGCAAGCTGCGGGCGATTGGTGTGTCGTCACGCAAGACCACGTTCGGCATCCCGGCCATCCGCGACCAGGGCGTGGATGCGGTGATGTCCAATTGGCGTGGCCTGCTGGTCGGCAACGGCGTGGGCCCCGCGCGCCTGGCCGAGCTGCTCGATGGTGTGCACCGGGCTACCGCGCACCCGTCCTGGCTGCAAAGCCTCAAGGCCAAGCGCTGGGATGCCGCGTGGCTGGCGGGCGACGATCTGCGCAGTTTCATGGACATGGACCGCACTACGGCGGCGGCCATGGCGTATCTGTTGAAGCTAAAGGCTTAATAGTCTTTTGACCTGCTAGCGCTTATTTGGTAAGCGTAAGCAGCTACTAAATGCATAGCGCTGCTAAATATCTACCAGCGCATCCAGAAACCCATCGCAATCCACCATGCGCACCGGCTCACCGTGGTTGTAGCCGTAGGTCACCAGCAGCACCGGGCAGCCCGCAGCCCGGGCAGCCTGGGCATCGTTGCTGGAGTCGCCCACCACCAGGGTGTGGGCGGGCAGGGTGCCCAGGGCTTCGCAGGTTTTCAGCAGCGGCAGCGGGTCGGGCTTTTTGCGGTCAAACGAATCCCCGCCAAACACCTGGCTGAAAAAACCGCCCAGCCCCTTGGCCTGCAGCAGCGGCAGGGCCAGGGCGATGGGTTTGTTGGTCACGCAGGCCAGCTTCCAGCCGCGCTGCTGCATGGCCTGCAAGCCGGCCACCACACCGGGGTACAGCTGCGAAAACTGCCCGTTGATGGCCCCGTAGTGGTGCTGGTAGCGCGCGAACGCCCGGTCGAACAACGCTTCATTATGGATAGCAGCTTGTGCCGATGGAATAAGCGCCAGCACATGTTTAAGCACTGAATGGATGAGGTTCTCAGAGCCCTTGCCCACCATCGGTTCGATGGCGCTGGGGGCGATCGCGGGCAGGCCCAGGTCGACCAGCATGCCGTTCAAGGCGGCCGCAAAGTCGCCCAGGGTATCGACCATGGTGCCGTCGAGGTCGATGATGGCGGCGTGGATGGCGGGCTTAATACAGCACCCGCCGAAACATGCCAATCGCCATCTGGTAGCCCAGCAAGGCCAGCTCCGCGTCATAGCGCTCGCCCTCGTCGCGCATGAAGGCGTGGACGCCGTTGAATTCGTGCCAGGTGAAGCGCACGCCCTCGTCGCTCAGCTTTTGGTAGACCAGGGCCCGGCCTTCTGCGGGGATGTGCGGGTCTTGCTTGCCCCAGACCATTTGCAGTTCGCCTTTGATTTCGCCGGTGCGCGCCAGGCTGGCGTTGCCGGGGCGGGATGGGACCATGCCCGAGTGGATGTCGGTGGCGTAAAAGCAGGAGGTGGCGGCGATGGCGGGGTTCAGCGCCGCGCGGTAGGCCAGGCCGCCGCCCAGGCAAAAGCCCATGGCCCCGACTTTGCCGGAGTAAAAGTCCAGCGTGCCCAGGTAGTCGATGATGGCTTGCGCGTCACTGTCATGGGCTTCCAGGGTTTTGGCCACCTTGTCGGCATTGCCCTTGTCGCGCCCCGCGTCGTCGTAGCCGAGCACGGTGCCGATGGGGTTGAGCTCGTGGAACACCTCGGGCACTACCACCACAAAACCGTGGCCCGCCATGGTCTGCGCGCTGCGGCGGATAGGGCCGGTCTGCTGAAAGATCTCGGAGTACAGGATCAGCGCCGGGTACTTTTTGGGGACCGCGCCCGCCTCGGCTTTTGGGCGGTACACATAGCAGCGCATGGTGCCGGTGGGGGTGGGTAGATCGACTTCGCTGGCTTGGATTTGCATGGTGTTTCCTCGTCTGCGCAGTGTAGCTACCCCGGCCTTAGCGCCGCGCCAGGTGGATGCCTGCCAGCATGCAGCGCACCGAGCCGCCCGCCATTTCAATCGTCGGCACGACCAGCGGCACGGTCTGGGCGTGGCGGGCGATCACCTGCTTTTGCGCGGCGGTCAGGCAGGCTTCGGCGCGGGCCGAAAGCGCCAGCAGCCGCCCGTCGCGGCCCGTCAGCTCAATCGCGTTGCCCGCGAAATCGGCGATCTGGGCCTGGCTGAGCGCCACCACCTCCCGGCCCGACTGGGCCAGCCGGGCGTGGATTTCGGCGCGCCGCTGCGGGTCGGTCAGGGTGTCAAAACCCACCAGGCAGAAGTCGGTGGCAATGCACATCAGCACATTGGTGTGGTAGACGGGCACGCCTTGCGGGTCGGCGGCATCGAACACCATGGGTTCAAAGTTGAAATGGGTGGCAAAGCGCTCCAGCGCCACCGGGTTGGCGCGGTGCGAGCGGGCGGTGTAGGCCACGCGCTCGGCATGGTCCAGCACCATGGCCCCCGTACCTTCCAGGAACAGGCCGTCGGGCTCCAGGCCCGAGTAGTCAATCACGTCCTGCACCCGGTATTCGGCCTTCAGCATCTCGATGACGTCCTGGCGGCGCTCGCGTCGGCGGTTGGGTGAGTACATCGGGTACAGCGCGACATGGCCGCCCGCGTGGGTGGAAAACCAGTTATTGGGAAACACCGCGTCCGGCGTGTCGCGCTCACCCGTGTCGTCAAACAGGTGCACCCGCACGCCGTGGCGCTCCAGGGTGGCGGCTGCGGCCGTCACTTCGGCATAGGCCGCTGCTGCCACGGCACTGGCGGGGGTGCCGTCGGTCGGGCGCTGGAAGCGGTTGTCGGCGGCGGTTTGCGGGTTGGGCGTGAAGGCGTGGGGGCGCACCATCACGACGGCATCGGGGGCTTGGACAGAACGGGGGCTGGGCATGGGGACTCCTGGGGTAGAGCCCAAATTCTCCGGGGACCCTGCGCCAAGCAAAAGAGCACAAGTTGGCACATTTTGTGTTGCACCAGCGCAAAATGTGCACCACCACTTGCCAATATGACCCTATGGACGATACCGACCGTGAACTGATCAGCCTGCTGCGCGACGATGCCCGCATGCCGGTGGTGGCGCTGGCCAAGAAGCTGCGCATCGCCCGGGCCACGGTGCAAAACCGCCTGGCCCGGCTGGAGCAGGCGGGCACCATCCAGGGCTACACCCTGCGCCTGATGCCCGCGGCCGAGGGCTACCGCATCCGCGCCCTGATGATGGTGGCGGTAGAGGGCAACCGCGCCGCCGAGGTGTTGCAGGCGCTGCGTGGCCACCCGAACGTGTTTGGCCTGCACACCACCAACGGCCGCTGGGACATGGTGGCCGAGCTGCGGGCTGACACGCTGGAGGCGTTTGACAAGGTGCTCAATGCCATCCGCCGTACCAGCGGCATTGCCACCACCGAGACCAGCATCCTGCTATCGACCCACAAGCTGTAACGCGAAGCTAGTCTTTCGTGACGACCGCGCAGGCCAGCCGCGCGCCCGAATTGCCGGTGGGCTGGGTGGTGAAGTCGTCGGGGTCCTTGTGCACGATCAGGCCGCGGCCCACCACGTCGTTCGGGCCGCTGCCCACGGCCAGGTCGGTGGTTTCAAAATTGATTTTTGCGCTGCCGCTGGCATCGGCCTGCAGGCTGGGCAGGTCGCCCGCGTGGTGCAGGGGGCCGCTGGCAGCCCCGTGCGCATGGGCCGTGGGGTTGAAATGGCCGCCGGTAGACATGCCGTCGCCGCTGGAGCAGTCGCCTTTTTCATGGATGTGGAAGCCGTGCACGGTGTTGGGCAGCAGGCCATGCACCTCGCCGCGCACCAGCACCTTGCCGGGCAACTGGACGAACTGGATGCTGCCCGTGGCGGCGTTGCCGGTGGTGGACGCCAACTTCGCCGTGGCCGATGGACCCGCGGAGGGCGTGGCGCAGGCGGCGAGCAGGACGGACAGGGCCAAAGGGGTGAAGGCGTGGAGGGTGCGCATGGGGTTCCTAGGGCGGTACAGAGAACCCAACATACCCTAATTTGCTCTCACGTTGTGCGGTCTCGGCGGTTTTCGTTTCCGCCGCGGAGATGGCCTGCTACTTGCGTCGCGCCTGTTAATTCTGTTGTTTAGGGGGAACCAGCCATGTCTTCTGCATCCACGTTCATCCAGGCGGTCGAGTTGTGGGCCCCCAGCGCCGATGGTTACCTGCTGGAATTCCAATCCGGGATCTTTGGGGCACCAGCGTGGGGCTTTGCCACGTTGACGCGGTCGATGTGCTTTGGCCGCGGCGAGGGCCTGCCGGGCCGTGCCTGGGAGCAAGGGCTGCCGATCCTGCTCAACCAGCTGCAGGGCGGCTTTTTTCGCCGCAGCGCCGCCGCCACCTCGCTCGGATGGACCTGCGCGGTGGCGGTACCGTTCTTCGCGGACGGCAACATCCAGTCGGTGCTGGTGTTTTTCTGCGGCACATCGCCCACGCAGGCGGGGACGCTGGAGCTGTGGCAGGCGCAGCCTGGTTTGGACGCCAGCCTGACCCTGGTGGATGGAGCCTTCGGGCCGGACGCACAGGCCCTGGAGGCCTTTACCCGGGGCGTGACCCTGGCCCCCGGCGCGGGGCTGCCAGGTGCGGCGCACCACAGCGGCACGGCCAAATTCATCGATGACCTGGGTGCCGCACAAGACGGCTTTGTGCGTGCCGCGCTGGCCGCCGACCAGGGCCTGGTGCGGGGCCTGGCGATTTCCTGCGGGCAGCACCACGGCGTGGACTATGTGCTGGCGTTCCTGGCGAGCCAGCGCTTGCCTTTGGCCCAGCGCGTGGAGCGCTGGGCGCTGGACGCCACCGGCAGCCGCCTGCAACGGCTCTTTGCCTTCAGCGAGCTCAACGGCGGCTATGCGCCGGTCATCGCCACCATGCCGGTGCCCACCAGCGTGTCGGCTGGTGCCATCGCCAAGGCCTGGCTGGGCGGGTTGCCGTCTATCAATGACCACCCCATCAGCGAACCCGGCCCGCCCTCCGCGGCCGCCAGCGGCCTGGGCGCGACCGGTCTGCTGGCCGTGCCGTTCCGGCGGGATGGCCAGGTGGTCGAGGTGCTGGTGCTGTACCTCTGAGCCTGGATCCGACCGGTCTAGCCCAGATGCGCCAGGCTGGTTTCATACAAGGTGGCCATCAGATCGGTCTGCGTGACCATGCCGACCAGCCGCCGCTCGGCATCGACCACGGGCACATGGTGCATGCCCGCATCGACCATCCAGGGCACCAGCTCGACCAGCGGGGTGGTTTCAAAGGCCGTTTTGACCGGCGATGCCATGATCTGGCCCACCACCTCGGGTTTGCGGGAATGGCTGAACGGCGTGCGTTGCAGCAAAGCGCGCAGGCGCGTGCCCAGGGTGCCCAGTGCAGGGTGGCCGTCTGCTTCCAATTGGCTCAAAAAGTGGGAGCGGGTGACGATGCCGATCACCCGCCGGGCCCGGTCGATGACCGGCAAGGCCTGCACGCGGTGGGTGTGCATCAGGTGCCAGGCCTCGTCAAGTTCGGTGGCAAATTCCACCGCCCGCACGTCGCGGGACATCGCATCGCCGCACAGCGTGGCACCAAAGCGGCGGCGAAAGGCCTGGGTTTCGGTGCGGTGGAACAGCAGTTCCAGGTCGTCGAAGCTGATGTCCAGCACCTGGTTGTAGTCTTTCAGCACCGCCTGCAGGTCTGCGGTGGTAAAGCCCAGCCGGGTGGTGGGTGGCGTGTCCTGGGTCTGGTGCGGATGGGGTATTTCGGCGCGCTGGGCGTGCGGGTAGCGGCGGCCGGTGGCGTTGTTGTAGAGCAGCGCGGCCAGCAGCAGCACGGCGGTATTCAAGGCCACCGGTGCGGCGATGAACCCGTAACCCGCTGCGTGGATCTGCGGTCCCCCGAGCACGGCGGTCAGGGCGATCGCGCCGCTGGGTGGGTGCAGGCAACGCAGCCAGAACATGGCCCCGATGGAGAAGAAGATGGCCGCGGCAGCCGCGGGTACCGGTGCGGGCAGCAGCTTGGCGCAGCTCACGCCAATGCAGGCTGCCACCAGGTTGCCGCCCACGATCGACCAGGGTTGGGCCAGCGGGCTGGCGGGCTGCGCGAACAGCAGCACGGCCGATGCGCCCATGGGGGCAATCAACCACACGGTCGCCAACGTTAGCCCCATCGCTTGCGCACTGAGCCAGCCTGTCAGCGCAATGCCTAGCAAGGCCCCCAGGCAGGCGCGCAGCCGTTCCACGCGGTTGACCGAGGTGCTTGGCGGGTACAGGTTCAACAGCCACAAAGGAGGGGACAGCTTCATGCGGTGGGCGGCACACAAAGACCGCAATTACATCACACTGTGATGTAATAAACGGATTTTTCTGCCATGTCGAACCGTCCCACCCCCCTTGCCAAAGCCGACTATGAAGCCCTGTCGGAGTTCCGTTACCAGCTGCGCCGGTTCCTGCGCTTCAGCGAAGACGCCGCGCAGGCCGAAGGCCTGACCCCGCTGCAGTACCAGCTGTTGCTGCACATCAAGGGCTATCCGGGGCGGGAATGGGCCACGGTGGGTGAGCTGGCGCAGCGGCTGCAGACGCAGCAGCACGGCGTGGTGGCGCTGGTGTCGCGCTGCGAAGCCGCCGGGCTGGTGGAGCGCACCGCTAGTGCGGCAGACCGCCGCCAGGTAGAGGTGCGCCTGACCCCGGCGGGTGACACCTGCCTGCAGCGCCTGGCGCAGTTGCACCACACCGAGCTGCGCTCGCTCACCGGCGGCTTCCAGGTGGCGAATATCTCGGCCTTCAACGACCGGGCAAGCTCTTAGTCCGCCAGCAGCTGCCGCAGCACAAACGGCAGGATGCCGCCGTGCTGGTAGTAGTCCACCTCGATCGGCGTGTCGATGCGCAGGCGCACCGTGACCTCTTGCTGGGTGCCATTGGCGCGGTGGATGACCAGGGCCACGTCCATCTGCGGCTGCAGGGCGGCGCGGACCACCACGTCAATGGTTTCATCGCCGCGCAGGCCCAGGCTCTGCCAGCTGTCGGTGCCCAAGAACTGCAACGGCAGCACGCCCATGCCCACCAGGTTGGCCCGGTGGATGCGCTCAAAGCTGCGCGCCACCACCGCCTTGATGCCCAGCAGCTGGGTGCCCTTGGCGGCCCAGTCGCGCGACGAGCCGGTGCCGTATTCCTCGCCGCCAAACACCACCGTGGGCACCCCGGCGGCCAGGTACTTTTGGGCTGCGTCATAGATGGGCATCTTCTCGGGCGCGCCCTGGGCGGGGTGGTACAGGGTGAGGCCGCCTTCTTCTTGCGAGCCGGTGGCATCGGGCGGCAGCATCAGGTTCTTGATGCGCACATTGGCGAAGGTGCCGCGCACCATCACGTCGTGGTTGCCCCGGCGCGAGCCGTAGCTGTTGAAGTCGGCGCGGGGCACGCCGTGGGCCAGCAGCCACTGCCCGGCGGGGGAGGCCTCGGCGATGGAACCGGCGGGCGAGATGTGGTCGGTGGTGATGGAGTCGCCAAACAGCGCCATGGTGCGCGCGCCGCTAAAGCCTACCGCGGCCGCCTGGTGCGCCTGGGTGAAGCCGCCAAAGAACGGCGGCTCGGCGATGTAGGTGGACTGCGGCCAGTCATAGACCTGCCCCGTCGTGCCCTGGATGCTGCGCCACAGTGCGCCGGGGTCGGACTTGATCTTGTCGTAGTTGGCACGGTAGGCCTGGGCGTCGGTGGCGAAGCGCAGCTGGGCTTCGATCTCGTCCATGCTGGGCCAGATGTCGGCCAAAAACACCGGCTTGCCACCCGTGCCTCGGCCCAAGGGCTGGGTGGCCAGGTCGGTCATCACATTGCCCGCGATGGCGTAGGCCACGACCAGCGGCGGCGAGGCCAGGAAGTTGGCTTTCAGGTTCGGGTGGATGCGCGCCTCGAAGTTGCGGTTGCCCGACAGCACGGCCGCGCAGACCAGCTGGTTCGCAGCAATGGCCGCGTTGATCTCGGGCGACAGGTCGCCCGCATTGCCGATGCAGGTGGTGCAGCCGTAACCGGCCAGGTAAAAGCCCAGCTTTTCCAGGTAGGGCAGCAGCCCGGCTTTTTGCAGGTATTCGGTGACGATGCGCGAGCCCGGGGCCAGCGAGGTCTTGATGTGCGGCAGCACCGTCAGGCCAGCCTCCACGGCCTTCTTGGCCAGCAGGCCTGCGGCCAGCATCACGCTGGGGTTGGAGGTGTTGGTGCAGGAGGTGATGGCCGCGATCAGCACGTCGCCATTGCCGATGGTGGTGTCGTTGGACGGCAGCGGATGGCGCAGCGCCAGCGTGTTGGCCGGGCGGTTGAAGCCATTGGCGGCGTTGGGCTGGCTGTACAGCGTGGCGAAGGTGCTGGCCAGCTGGTCCAGGGCGATGCGGTCCTGCGGGCGCTTGGGGCCGGCCACGCTGGGCACCACGGTGCCCAGGTCCAGCCGCACGATTTTGGTGTAGTCGATGTCGCCGGGGTTGGGCATGCCGAACAGGCCCTGGGCTTTGAAATAGGCCTCGAAGCGTTCGATCTCCTCGGCGGTGCGGCCCGTGTTGCGAAAGTAGGCAATGGTCTTGTCGTCCACCGGGAAGAAGCCCATGGTGGCGCCGTACTCGGGGGCCATGTTGCCGATGGTGGCGCGGTCGGGCACGGGGATGGACGCCGCGCCGGGGCCAAAGAACTCCACAAACTGGCCCACCACCTTTTCGGCGCGCAGGATGTTGGTGACAAACAGCACCAGGTCGGTGGCGGTGACACCCTCGCGCAGCGTGCCCGACAGCTCGAAGCCCACCACGTCCGGCGTCAGCATGTAGACCGGCTGGCCCAGCATGGCCGCCTCGGCCTCGATACCGCCCACGCCCCAGCCCACGACGCCAATGCCGTTGACCATGGTGGTGTGGCTGTCGGTGCCGACCAGCGAGTCGGGGTAGTACACCGGCACCGGCCCGGTGTCTTGCGGACTCTTGTACACGCCGCGGGCAAAGTACTCCAGGTTGACCTGGTGCACGATGCCAAAGCCCGGCGGAACCACGCGGAAGGTGTCAAACGCCTGCATGCCCCATTGCATGAACTGGTAGCGCTCGTGGTTGCGCTGGAATTCGAGCTGCATGTTCAGGTCCAGCGCCTGGGGTGTGCCGTAGTAATCGACCATCACCGAGTGGTCTACCACCAGGTCTACCGGCACCAGGGGCTCGATGGTCTTGGGGCTTTTGCCCAGCGAAGCCGCCACCGTGCGCATCGCCGCCAGGTCGGCCAGGAGCGGAATGCCGGTAAAGTCCTGCAGCACCACGCGGGTCACCACGAAGGGGATTTCCGCGGTGCGCTCGGCGTTCGGCTGCCAGTGGGCCAGTTGCTCTACATGCTGGGGCGCGACCTTCTTGCCATCGCAATTGCGCAGCACCGATTCGAGCACGATGCGGATGGACACCGGCAGGCGATTGATGCCGGGGTACTGCTGCGCCAGCAGGGGCAGCGACCAGTACTGGCCGGTGCTACCGCTGGCCGTGGTGAAGGTTTGCAGGGTGGTGGCAAACGCGTGGGGTGTTGGGGTGGGCATGGGGGCGGTCATGGGGACTCCTTGGGTTTGCCATCCAAGATAGCAGGCTTGGATGAACCTGGCTGTCAGTGGGGGTGCCGTTTACAGCTTGCCGATCGCCGCCCGCAGGTCGTCCACGTTCAGCACCTCCGACAGCACCTGCGGCGCGCTGCCCGCCTTGTACAGCACGTACACCGGCACGCCGTTGCGGCCCAGCTGGCCCAGGGCGGCGGTGATGGCAGGGTCGCGGCGGGTCCAGTCGGCGCGCAGCAACTGCACGTTCTTGGCCTCCAGATCGGCCAGCACCGCGGGGTGGGACAGGGTGGTTTTCTTGTTGTACTGGCAGGTGACGCACCAGGCGGCGGTGAAGTCCACCATCACCGGCTGGCCGGTGGCCAGGGTTTGCTCCACGCGGCCCGGCTCCCAGGGCTGCCAGCGCTCGGTGGCGGCCACGGCGCCCGATGCAGGAATCAGTTTGGTAATGTTTGGGCCCGTAGCGCTTATGACACCGGCGAGAGCAGCTATGGAAAGCGTAGCAACCACCCAGCGCGTGCGCCCGGCCAGGCCCAGCGCCCACAGCACCGCCGCCAGCGCCACCAGCATCGCCAGCAGGCTGCCCGCGCCGTCGATGCCGCTTTGCTGGCCCAGTACCCAGACCAGCCAGGCCACGGTGGCAAACATCGGGAAGGCCATCAGCTGGCGGAAGGTGGCCATCCACGCGCCAGGCCGGGGCAGCCGCCGGGCCAGGGCTGGGCTCAGGCTGGCCAGCAGGTAGGGCAGGGCCATGCCGAAGCCCATCACCGCAAAGATCGGCAGCGCCTGCGCCACCGGCAGGCCCACCGCCAGCCCCAGCGAGGCGCCCATGAACGGCGCGGTACAGGGCGAGGCCACGGCAACGGCCAGCACGCCCGACAAAAACGCGTTCAGCGCCGGGTTGCGCGCCTGCAGCGTGGCCACGCGGCTGGGCAGAAACTGGCCAAACTCGAACAGCCCCGCCAGATTCAGCCCCACCACGGTGAACAGCACCGCCAGCCCCGCCACCACCGCAGGCGACTGCAGCTGAAAGCCCCAGCCCAGCTGCTCGCCCGCCGCGCGCAGGCCCAGCACCAGCCCTCCCAGCGCCAGAAACGACAGCACCGCCCCGGCGGTGTAGGCCAGGCCGTCCACGCGGTGGGCCTGTTTATCGTCCGCATGCTGCGCAAAGCCCATCAGCTTGATAGCGAGCACCGGGAACACGCAGGGCATCAGGTTCAAGATCAGCCCGCCCAGCAGCGCCCCGAGCAGAGCAGCGGCCCACGACAGGCTGGGCGCGGCCGGGATTTGGGATGCCGCGCTGTTGGCGCGCAAGGCGGCTTCCAGGGCGGGAGACATCGTGGGCGGGGCGACGGTGCGCGGCCAGGTGCCTTGCACATCGGCCACTGTGCGGAAACCCGCGCCGTCGGCCGTGGCCAGCACCAGCGGCATTTCGGTGGGGCTTTGGCTGCGCATGGCCGTCAGCGTGGCGGTGGCGGACCAGGTGGTGCCGTCCCAGCGCTGGGTGATATCGGCGGCGGGGGCGGTGATCTCTGGCGTTTCGGGAAACAGCTCCAGGGTCTTGCCGCGCAGCGCGGCGGGCAGGTCGGCCACGGTGATTTTGAGCTCGGGGCCGTCCACCTGCACCTGGCTGCGGGCCTTTAAATCGGTGGGCTGGGCGGCCAGGGCGGCATCGAACGCGGCGGCGTGCATGCCGGTGGAGCTTTTGACCGGCAGCTTCAGCACGAAGTCGCCCTCTTCGGGAATGCATTCCTTGCGGCACACCAGCCACACCGCGTGCAGCTTCACCTCCAGCTCGCTGGCGAGCAGGCTGGGTTTGAAGTCCGGCGAAATCGTCAGCGGCACCGGCAGCAGCAGTGTGCCCTCAAAGCCGTAGTTGGCCAGGGTGCCGATGCGGATCTTGTGCGGCACCGGCCAGGCGATGTCGCCCGCCGTCACACCCGGCGGCAGCGTCCAGACCAGGCTGGTGGCCAGGCCCGAATCGCCGGGGTTCTTCCAGTAGGTGTGCCACTCGGGCTGGTGTGCGATCTGCAAGCCCACCCACACCGGCTGGCCGGTCACCACGCCTTGCGGCGCATGCGCCAGCAGTTCAGCGCGCACCTGCGGCGTGGTCACGACAGAATTTATGCTTTTTTGGGCGCTGGCGCCCATGGGAAGGGCGTAGGCAGCTATTAAAAGCAGAGCGGTAAGAAAACGGTGCAGCATGGTGGGGCTAGAGTGGTGTTGCGTGCTGGATGGAACAAATAAAACCGATGGATTTTTGGTCAGGATTAGGCGGAAACCACAGCAATAGCTCCGCTATTGCGCGGATTTGCAACGACATCATGGACAAAAAGACGCGGTTTTATGTTCCAGATAGCGCGCAACACCACACTCCAGTATGCGGGGTGGGAGCCGGGGCGGCGTTGCAAAGTTCCAGCTCAGGGTGGCGTGAATACCGCAGGCAGCTTCTTGGGGGCCTTGATGCGCAACTGCTTGTGGATGCTTTCGCGCCCAAACACCACCTCGATATCGGCCACCGCCACGCCAAACAGGGGTGCCAGAAAGCGCACCATGTGGTCGGTGGCCTTGCCGTTCTTGGGTGTGGCGGTCACGCTGACCTTGAGCTGCGTGCCCATGGGCTTGGCAATGGCGTCGCAGCAGGCCGAGGGCTTGCCCAGGATGTTGACGACCAGCACGTCGCCGTCCCAGGCAAAAAAGGAGTCGCCAGTGGCGTTGCGGGGCGCGGCCATGCAATCTGGTTCAGTTCGGGTTCTTCAACCGCAGCAAGCCCAGCCCCAGCAGGCCGAAGGCACCGCCCGTGACCCGGTTGAACGCCTGGGCCCGGCGTGGGGTGGAGAACCAGCCCTGCAAGCGCGTGGCCAGCAGCGAATAGACCACGTGCGAGGTCAAGGCGCAGGCGGTGAAGGTGCTGGTCAGCGCCAGGAACTGCGGCAGCATGGGCGCGTCCAGGTGCAGGAACTGCGGAAACAGCGCGGTGAAGAACAGAATGCTTTTGGGGTTGGTCAGCGACACCAGCAGGCCCTGGCGGGCCAGTGACAAGCGGGATTTGTCGGCTTGCTCCACGACCTGTGCTGTCTTGCGGAACACCGAGCCGGGGTTGGTCCACTGGCGGTAGCCCAGGTACATCAGGTACAGCGCCCCGGCGGTCTTCAGCCCGGCAAACAGCCATGCCGAGGTATGCAACAAGGTGCCCAGCCCGGCCATGGCAATGCCCGACACCACAAACACCCCTACCGCGCTGCCCACCGAGCTGCCCAGCAGCGTCTTGCGCAGGCCCCAGGCCATGGTGTTGGACATGGCCAGCAGCACGGCCGGGCCGGGGGTGAATGCGGTGACCAGGGAAATGGTGATGAACAGGAGCCAGGCGGAGGTTGTCATGGGACGTGTACGGTGCGGTGGGGAACGGTAAATCTACCCTATCCGCCTGGCCCCCTGGGCCGAGCCCATTGCAAACTGCCGGTAAAGCCAGGGACAAACCCGGTAAAACCGCTTGTGACGCCCGCGGGCCAGACCTATAAGGGGGGCGGTTGCACCGTTTTGACACCCACGCAACCGAACTCCCTGGGTGTGGTTTTGAAAGGTTTCCATGTCCGACGGCCCCCTCCCCACCTTCCGCTTCCCTGCCAGCACCCACATCGTCCAGGTCCAGCCGCCGCAGCACGGCCCGGTCACCCTGGGGTCGCCCGCGCTGGAGGTGTTTACCGACCTGGCGCAGACCCGCGCCGCCACGGTGCAGCCGCAAACCAGCCTGGGCCAGGCCGAGCTGAAGATGATCTACCAGGGCGTGCGCCTATTGTTCGTGGTGTCCGACATGCCCTCGGTGGACGGCATCCTGACCGCCGCCGACATCGCCGGAGACCGCCCCATGCGCCTGGTGCACCAGCGCCAGGTCAAGTACCAGGAACTCACCGCCGCCGACGTGATGACCCCGCTGTCAGCCATCGACGCGATCACCTTTGCCTCGCTGCAGCGCGCCACCGTGGCGCAAGTGGTGGCCACCCTGGTCCAGCGCGGCCGCCCGCACCTGCTGGTGGTCGATTCCGAAACCGCCGACGGCTCCCCGCGCATCCGCGGCCTGGTCTCGCAAACCCAGGTGGAGCGCCAGCTGGGCCACCCGCTGCCGGTGACGGCTATGGCGCAGACGTTTTCGGAGCTGGAGCAGGTGCTGGCCGGGCATTAGGACAAAGGGGTCCTGTTTGTGGATCAAATCGGCCTCTAGCGCGCTATCTATCGGCAGTACAAGCTACTAAAAATGTAGCGGCTCATTCCTGCCGTGGCCGCATGCTGGGGCCCCGGCTGCAACGCTCAGTTGCGCAGGAACGGCAGCAGCGCCGCGTTGAACGCGTGGGCGTGCGACAGGTTCAGCCCGTGCGGCGCACCGCCTACGGTCACCAGTTGGCTGTGCTGCACGGCACGGTGGGTGCGCAGGCCAGAGCCTTCGATGGGCACGATCGCATCCGCCGCGCCGTGCACCACCAGCGTGGGCACGGTCACCCGCTGAAGGTCAGCGCGGAAGTCGGTCGTGGCGAATGCGTCCATGCACGCCAGGGCCGCATGCGGCGCCGACTGGTGGCACAGGGCGATCGCTTCGGTACGCTGCGCCTCGGTGACCTGCAGCACACCCTGGGCCGAGAAGAAGTCGCGGGTGAACTGGTCGAAGAAGGCACTGCGGTCCTGTTCCAGCGCCTTTTTGTTCTGTTGCGCCTTCTCGGGCGTGAGCGGGCCGTCGGGGTTGTCGGCCGTCTGCATCAGGTACGGAGGCACGGCGGCGGCAAACACCACGCTGCGCAGGCGCGATTGCCCATGCCGCGCGATGTAGCGTGCCACCTCGCCCCCGCCCATCGAGAAGCCCACCAGCGTCACATCCTGTAGGCCGCAGTGGTCCAGCACGCGCTGCAGATCGTCGGCCAGCGTGTCGTAGCTGTAATCGGACTCCGGCTTATCAGACCGGCCGAAGCCCCTGCGGTCATAGGCCACCACCCGATAGCCAGCAGCCTGGAGCGCCGACATCTGGGGCTCCCAGGCCTGGGCCGACAGCGGCCATCCGTGGATCAACACCAGCGGCCGACCACCGCCACCGTTGTCGTCAATGTGCAGGCGCACCGCGGCCGTAGGCACGGCGCCGGTGTGGGCTGTGGTGCCAACGGCGGCGCCACCCAGCGCGCCCGCAACGGCACCCAGCGACGCCCCCACCACCACACCTACCGGGCCAGCGACCCCGATGCCGATGGCGGCACCCATGGCCATACCGGCCACCATGCCGCCGCCGACCAGCGTGGACTTGGCTTCGCGCTCCGCGTCCTGGGCGTCCAGTGCCGTCTGCGCCGCAGGGTCCGGGTCCTGCGAGGGAATGCCGTGGCCGGGAAGGGCCTGCGCGGCAAGGTCTTCGTCCACGGGGACGGTGCCGGACGGCGAGGTGGTGGGGGTTTGCATGTGTCTCTCCTGGTGGGCTTGACAGTGGAGCGCGCTGCTCCTGCGCGTTGTTAGATGCATGGTGGTGGCGGAACGCGGCCGGGTCTGTACGCCAGCGCACACAGCCCGCATACCGGCCCGCCATTTGTCCAGATGTCGGGCGCAAGCCGCGCAGCGCTGCCCGCGTCCATTAACATCGAAGGTTTCGCACTGACCCAGAGAACACCATGGTTGCCAATATTCTGCAAAAACTCCCCGCTGGCGAACGCGTCGGCATCGCTTTCTCCGGGGGGCTGGATACCAGCGCCGCCGTGCACTGGATGCGGGCCAAGGGGGCGATTCCCTGCGCCTACACCGCCAACCTGGGCCAGCCCGACGAGTCTGACTACGACGAAATCCCGCGCAAGGCATTGGCCTACGGTGCCGAAATGGCGCGTTTGGTCGATTGCCGCCCGCAGTTGGTGGCGGAGGGCATTGCCGCCATCCAGGCCGGGGCTTTCCACATCAGCACCGGTGGCGCCACCTACTTCAACACCACGCCGCTGGGCCGGGCCGTGACCGGCACCGCACTGGTGGTGGCCATGCGCGACGACGGCGTGAACATCTGGGGCGACGGCAGCACCTACAAGGGCAACGACATCGAGCGCTTCTACCGCTACGGCCTGCTGTGCAACCCCGAGCTGCGCATCTACAAGCCCTGGCTGGACCAGCTGTTCATCGACGAGCTCGGTGGCCGCAAGGAAATGAGCGAGTACCTGGTAGCCCACGGCTTCGACTACAAGATGAGCGTGGAAAAGGCCTATTCCACCGACTCCAACATCCTGGGCGCGACCCACGAAGCCAAGGACCTGGAGTTCTTGAACGCGGGCATGCACATCGTCAAGCCCATCATGGGCGTGCCGTTCTGGCGCGACGACTGCGTGGTCAAGGCCGAATCGGTCACCGTGCGTTTTGAAGAAGGCCAGCCGGTTGCGCTGAACGGCCAGACCTTCCCCGATGCCGTGGCCCTGATGTACGCCGCCAACGAGATCGGTGGCCGCCACGGATTAGGCATGTGCGACCAGATCGAAAACCGCATCATCGAAGCCAAGAGCCGCGGCATCTACGAAGCCCCCGGCATGGCGCTGCTGCACATCGCCTACGAGCGCCTGGTCACCGGCATCCACAACGAAGACACCATCGAACAGTACCGCGCCAACGGCCGCAAGCTGGGCCGCCTGCTGTACCAGGGCCGCTGGTTCGACTCGCAAAGCCTGATGCTGCGCGAAACCGCCCAGCGCTGGATCGCCCGCGCCATCACCGGCGAAGTGACTTTGGAACTGCGCCGTGGCAACGACTACTCGCTGATGGACACGGTCAGCCCCAACCTGACCTACCACCCCGAGCGCCTGACCATGGAAAGCGGCGCCGGTGGCTTCACCCCCGCCGACCGCATCGGCCAGCTCACCATGCGCAACATGGACATCGCCGACACGCGCCAAAAGCTGGCGGTGTACACCCAGGCTGGGTTGCTGGGCACCAGCGCGTCCAGCACCACGCTGATCGCCAACCCCGGCGCGGCCTAAAGCCCGGTTTTGAGGGCGTAGGCCACCGCCAGCACCACCAGCACCACCAGGGCTGCGCTCACCCAGCGCAGCTGTACGCGGTTGGCCTCCACCCGCTGCACCAGCTCGGTGTTTTGCGTGGCCAATGCCTGGATCAGCTCGCTGGAGGCGCGCATCTGAGTGTGCAGCTCGGCGCTGCTGGCCTCCAGGGCAAGGATGCGGCCCTGCAACTCGGCCACCACCAGGTCGTGGGTGGGCAGCACCGGGGCCGGTGGTGGCGTGGGCGCGGCGGGCGCTTTTTTCGCCACGCTGTCCCAGAGCTTTTTGGCCCCCTGTGCCACCAGCGGCGCGGTCGAGATCACCTCGGTCCAGGGAACGGTCTTAAGCAGAGAAAACAAGCCTAAACCCATGGGGGCCTTTCAAAGAGGGCAGACGGCATGCTATTTTTTACATAGCTGCTTACGCCGATGGAATAAGCGCCAGAGGCCTATTTTCCCTAAAGAGCAGGGCCTGGCGGTCGCACTAGCTTACATGGGCGCGGGCGCGGTGGATGCAAGTGCTGGCGTAGAGTGGCGCTTATGCAAACACCCCACACCCTTCCCCCCGCACTCGCGGCTTTTGACCTGACCGGGCGCACCGCGCTGGTCACCGGTTCCAGCAGCGGCATCGGCTTTGCGCTGGCCTGCGGCCTGGCATCGGCCGGGGCCCACGTGCTGCTCAATGGCCGCGATGCTCCCCGGCTGGCCGAGGCCGCGCACAAGCTGCAGACCCTGGGCTTCACCGCCACCAGCCTGCCGTTCGACGTGACCGACCCCGCCGCTGCCGCCTTGGCCGTCGACGGCTGGGAGCGCGAGCACGGCCCCATCGACATCCTGGTCAACAACGCAGGCGTCCAGCGCCGCGCGCCGCTGGAAACCTTCCCGCTGGAGCACTGGGCCGAGCTGATGCGGACCAATGTGGACAGCGTGTTCTATGTAGCCCAGCCCGTGGCCCGCCACATGATTGCCCGCGGGCGCGGCAAGATCATCAACGTCTGCTCGGTGCAAAGCGAGCTGGGCCGCCCGAACATCGCCCCCTACACCGCCACCAAGGGCGCGGTAAAGATGCTCACCAAAGGCATGGCCATCGACTGGGGCCCGCACGGCCTGCAGGTCAACGGCCTGGGCCCTGGCTACTTCAAAACCCCGCTGAACCAGGCCCTGGTAGACGACCCCGCCTTCAGCGCCTGGCTGCTCAACCGCACCCCCTCGCGCCGCTGGGGCGACGTGGAAGACCTGGTGGGTGCCGCGATCTTCCTGGCCAGCGACGCGTCGCGGTTTGTGAACGGGCACATTTTGTATGTGGATGGCGGGGTGACGGCGGCGCTGTGAGTTTTGGGGTTTTTAGGTCTTTTTTTGGATGCCTCAATGGCTGCTTGCGCTGATGGGATGGGCGTGAGCAGCTTCTGTTTTTAACTATCGAAAGAGTAGCGATTTGGGGCGACTGGGTTTCATTGGCATCGTCGGCCGGGGAGTGCGCCCGGCAGCGCAGTAACTTTCTTTTGTGTGGCCAAAAGAAAGTCACCAAAGAAAAAGCCACCCCCACTGCCAGCGCCCCGTCGCTCCCGCGCCGGGGAACCTGCGGTGCTCGCTACCGATGGGGTCTGGCTAAACTCGCTGCGCTCAAACAACGCCAGCCCTGGTCCATCGCTAGCTGCGCTCCTCGGCGCATTGCAGAGGGGGACCCCGGGGAGCGAGATCGGCCCGGCGCAGCCGGGCATCGCGCCTAGGGCGCGAGTTTTGGGGTGGCGTTAGCGGCGGTTAAATCTGGTTGAATGCAAGCTGGCAGGCCTACCCAGCTTCGTGCTCTAGGCACGATGGGGCGCTGCGCGCCCCCGATCCCGCATTCGGGGTCCCCCTCTGTCGCAGCCGAGGAGCGCAGCTTTGGGCGGAAAAGGGCTGGCGTTGTTTGAGCGCAGCGAGTTTAGCCAGACCCCGCACAAAGTGAGCACCGCAGGTTCCCGCAGCGACAGCGGAGGGCGGAGACAGTGGGGGTGGCCTTTCTTTTGGTGCCTTTTCTTTGGCCACACAAAGAAAAGGTACTGCGCCGCCGGGCGCAACTCCCGGCCGGGGATGTAGACAGGCACCCAGAAAACGCCAACGCCAACCCGCCAATAGGGGTCGGAGCCCAAATGCGGGGTACATCCCTCTCCAACCGCCAACTTTGATCGCGCAATTGGGATCCGACCCCCATTGGCTACGATTGCGCGTTTCCCGCCAGCACCCGTAGCGCAATGGGGATCTGGCCCCACCAGGCTACCAAACCTCAGCGGTCCAGCCCGCCCAGGCAGATGTACTTCATTTCCATGAACTCATCCAGCCCGTACTTGGAGCCTTCGCGCCCCAGGCCCGACTGCTTGACGCCGCCGAACGGGGCTTCGGCGGTGGAGATCAAACCGGTGTTTACGCCCACCATGCCCGACTCGATCTGCTCCGACACGCGCATCACGCGGCCGATGTCGCGGCTGTAGAAGTAGGCGGCCAGGCCGAACTCGGTGTTGTTGGCGCGCTCGATGACCTCGGCTTCGGTGTCGAACACGAAGATCGGGGCCAGCGGGCCGAAGGTTTCGTCTTGGGCGAACAGCATGTCTTCGGTGGCGCCGCCAATGACGGTGGGCTCAAAAAACAGGCCGCCTAGCGCGTGCGGCTTGCCGCCGGTCAGCACCTTGCCACCCTTGGCGATGGCATCGGCGATGTGCTCTTTCACCTTGGCCACGGCCTTGGCGTCGATCAGCGGGCCCTGGGTGCTGCCCTCAATCACGCCGTTGCCCACCTTGAGCGCCTGCACCTTGGCCACCAGCTTGGTGGTGAAGGCTTCCAGCACGCTGCGCTGCACGTAGATGCGGTTGGCGCACACACAGGTCTGGCCGGTGTTGCGGTACTTGGAGATCATCGCGCCGTCCACGGCGGCATCCAGGTCGGCATCGTCGAACACGATGAACGGCGCGTTGCCGCCCAGCTCCAGCGACAGCTTCTTGATGGTGTCGGCCGACTGGCGCATCAGCGTGCGGCCCACTTCGGTGGAGCCGGTGAAGGTGAGCTTGCGCACGATGGGGCTGCGCGTCATCTCGCCGCCGATCTGGCTGGCGGAGCCGGTCAGCACCGACAGCAGGCCCTTGGGCACACCAGCGCGGTCGGCCAGCTCGGCAAAGGCCAGGGCCGAGTAGGGCGTTTGCGTGGCGGGCTTGACCACCATGGAGCAGCCTGCGGCCAGCGCCGGACCGGCCTTGCGGGTCAGCATGGCGGTGGGGAAGTTCCAGGGCGTGATGGCCGCCGTGACGCCGATGGGCTGCTTGATGGCCAGCAGGCGGCGGTCGCCGGTGGGGGCGGGAATGGTGTCGCCGTAGATGCGGCGGGCCTCGTCGGCAAACCACTCGATGAAGGATGCCGAGTAAACGATCTCGCCCTTGGCTTCGGCCAGGGGCTTGCCCTGCTCGGAGGTGAGGATCAGCGCCAGGTCGTCCTGGTGCTGCAGCATCAGGTCGTTGAGGCGGCGCAGGATGGCGGCGCGCTCTTTGCCCGACATATTGCGCCAGGCGCGCTGGGCCACTTCGGCGGCGGCAATCGCGCGCACGGTTTCGGCGGTGCCGCACATCGGCACGGTGCCCAGCACCTCGCCGGTGGCGGGGTTGGTCACCGGCACGGTTTCGCCGTTGTCGGCATCGACCCAGGCACCGGCGATGAAGGCCTGCTGGCGCAGCAGGGTGGGATCTTTGAGGTTCAGAGTGGTGGTCATCAGGTGGTTTCTTTATGCGGTCATGGCTGCGGCGAGGATGTCGAGGCCTTCGGCCAGCACGCTGTCTTCAATCGTCAGCGGGAACAAGAAGCGGATCACGTTGCCGTATACGCCGCAGGTCAGCAGCAGCAGGCCGGCTTTCTGGGCGCGCTGCACGATGAGCTTGGTGAAGTCGGTGTCAGGGGTGCCGTCGGCCTTGGCAAATTCCACGGCGGCCATGCAGCCCAGGCCGCGCACGTCGCGGATCTGCGGCACGGTGGCGCGCAGGCTGTTGAGGCGGTCGGTCAGCACGGTCCCTAAGCGCTCGGCGCGGGCGCAGAGCTGCTCGTCGGCAATCACGTCCAGCACGGCGTGGGCCGAGGCGATGGCCAATGGGTTCCCGGCGTAGGTGCCACCCAGGCCGCCGGGAGCGGGCGCGTCCATGATCTCGGCGCGGCCACACACGGCCGACAAGGGCATGCCACCGGCCAGGCTCTTGGCCATGGTCATCAGGTCGGGCACCACGGTGTGGTGGTCCATGGCAAACAGCCGGCCGGTGCGGGCAAAGCCGGTCTGGATCTCGTCCGCAATCATCACGATGCCGTGCTGGTCGCACAGGGCGCGGATGGCGACCATCAGCGCCGGAGGCATCACGTAGAAGCCGCCTTCGCCCTGGATGGGTTCGATGATGATGGCCGCCACCTGGTCGGGCGCGATGTCGCACTTGAACAGGTTCTGGATGGCGTGCAGCGTGTCGTCCACCGTCACGCCGTGCACATCCATGGGGGCGGGCACGTGGTAGATGCTGCCGGGGAAGGGGCCAAAGCCCACCTTGTACGGCACCACCTTGCCGGTCAGCGCCATGCCCATGAAGGTGCGGCCATGGAACGCGCCGGTCAGCGCAATCACGCCGGGGCGGCGGGTGTGGGCGCGGGCGATCTTGATGGCGTTTTCGACGGCTTCCACACCGGTGGTGAAGAAGGCGGTTTTCTTGGCGTGGCTGCCGGGGGTGAGGGCGTTCAGGCGCTCGGCCAGGTAGACCGAACTCTCATAGGGGATGACCTGGTAGGCGGTGTGGGTGAAGTGGTCCAGCTGCTCGCGGATGGCGGCAACCAGGCGCGGGTGGCGGTGGCCGGTGTTGAGCACGGCAATACCGGCGGCAAAGTCGATGTAGCGGTTGCCTTCCACGTCCCAGATTTCCGAGTTCAACGCGCGGTCGGCGTAGATGGGGAAACCAATGCCCACGCCGCGCGGAGCGGCCGCGGCACGGCGCTGGTCGAGCTGGGCGTTGGTGGGGATGGCGGATTGGGTAACAGCAGAGGGGGCGACGGCGGTGTTCATGGGGTGTCCTTGAGTGGAACCCGCAGTTTAAAATTTATTTGGCTCCACAAATGGAACCAATTACAGTTAGTTTATGGAACCAATTCACCCGCCAAACTACCAGCCGGAAGCCCTGCCCGACTTCGTGCAGCGCCAGTTCGACGCCGCCAGCCCGCACAACGACCACCGCCAGCTCTACGGCATCTTGCAGCGCGGCATCCGCAGCGGCGTGCTGGCCGCAGGCACCCAGTTGCCGCCCAGCCGCGTGCTGGCCCAGGCGCTAAAAATTGCCCGCAACACCGTGGTGCACGTGTACGAGCAGTTGGCGCTGGAAGGCTATGTGCAGGCGGGCGTGGGCCGGGGCACCTTTGTGGCCGCCGTGGGCCCGCGCCTGGCCGACCGCAGTGCCGCGCCCCGCCAGGCCCGCACGGCTTTGCTGTCGCGCCGCGGCAGCCAGCTGGTGCGCGAGGCCGGGGCCGCCCCCCTGCAGTGGGGCGCGTTCACCCCCGGCGTGCCCGAGGTACGCATGTTCCCCACCGCCATCTGGAGCCGCCTGCAGGCCCGCGCCGCCCGCAGGCAAACCCCGGCGCAGCTCACCTACGCCACCGGCCCGGGCGATGCGGGGCTGCGCCAGGCCGTGTCGGACTACCTGCAGGGCACGCGCGGCGTGGTGTGCAGCCCGGAGCAGGTGGTCATCACCAGCGGCACCCAGCAGTCGCTGCACCTGGTGGCCCAGTTGCTGACCGACCCCGGCGACCGCGTGTGGCTGGAAGACCCCGGCTACTGGGGTGCGCGCAGCGTGTTCCGCGCCCACGGGCTGGACCTGCAGCCGGTGGCGCTGGATGCCGAGGGCATGGCCCCCAGCCCGGCGCAACTGCGCCAGCCGCCGCGGGTGATGTTCCTCTCGCCCTCGCACCAGTACCCGCTGGGCGCGCTCATGGGCCATGGCCGCCGCCAGCAGCTGCTGGACTACGCGGCCGTGCACGGCGTGTGGGTGGTGGAGGACGATTACGACAGCGAATTCCGCTACGGCACCCGCCCGCTGCCCGCGCTGCAGGGCCTGGATACCCAGGGCCGCGTGGTCTACCTGGGCACGTTTTCCAAAACCCTGTACCCGGCCCTGCGCATCGCCTACCTGGTGCTGCCGCCCGACCTGGTGGACGGCTTCGCGCAGGCGCTGAACGAGCTGTTTCGCGAGGGCCAGACGGTGCAGCAGGCGGTGCTGGCGCAGTTCCTCAGCGAGGGCCACTACGCCACCCACATCCGCCGCATGCGCGCCATCTACAGCGCCCGCCACGACGCGCTGATCCACGCCATCGGGCAAGAGTTCGGCAGCCAGCTGCCCATCCTGGGCGGCGATGCGGGCCTGCACCTGGTGCTGGGCCTGCCCCCGCAGGTAGACGACGCCGCCGTGGCCCAGGCCGCCCTGCGCGCAGGCATCAGCACCCGCCCGCTGTCGCTGTACCACCTGCGCCAACCGGCGGCGACCAAAGGCCTGTTGCTGGGCTACGGTGCGGTGCCGGAGGAAGACATTGGCCCCAGCTTTGCGCGGCTGGCGCAGGTGGTGCGGGGGTTTTTGTAGGGTGCGCACAGTTGGCCAAAATGGGGCCATTTTTTGGCATTCAAAATGCCTTCTTGCGCTTATTTGGTAAGCGCAAGCAGCTCCTGTTTTTAACGATAAAAAACGGAGCAATTCACGCCGGTTGCGCGTAGGTTCAGGCCAGGTCCTGGTGGAGACACAGGTAGTTGCCCTCGGGGTCCTTGAACCAGGCGGCCTTTTCTGCGCCCAGCACGCACACATGGTCTACCGTCTTGAATCCGGGCAGGTCGTAGTCTTCGAACACCACACCGGCCTGCTTCAACGCGGCGACGCTGGCGGCGATGTCGGGAACCTGGAAGCTGATGGCGGTGTGCTCGGCTTTGGTGCCCTCCGGCTTGGGAAAGAGGGCCAGCGTACTGCCACCCACCCGGTAGATGAACTTGCCGTCGGGCCGCAAGCCGCTGGGCGCTAAGCCGAGACAGCGTTCGTAAAACGCCCGGGCGCGGTCCATATCGACCACGGGGAGCATGGTCGTCACAGAGGCATTGGCTAGCATATGCAGTCCTTTCGCTCAATCCCCTTTAGCATAGGTGCCCGCGCGGCAAAGTGCCAATCCGACAGGGGGCCCACCGCCCACGCCGCAGGTATTTCCACTTCGACCCAGGTCCAGGAGGCCGCATGCCCAAAGCCACCCCGCCCCGGCTCCTTGCAGGCGGCAATCCGCAGATCGCCAAGGCCGACGGCGACGCCCCCGTGCAGGCCTACATCGCCGCCCTGAACGGATGGCAGCAGGACGTCGGGCAGCGCCTGGACGCCCTGATCACCCACAGCGTGCCCGGCGTGCACAAAGCCGTGCGCTGGAACTCGCCCATGTACGGCATGCCCGGCCAGGGCTGGTTCGCCAGCGTCCACGTGTTCACGCACTACGTGAAGCTCACGTTTTTCAAAGGCAGCTCCTTGCAGCCCGCTCCTTCGGGTGGCACGGCCAAGGAAGCCCGCTGGGTGGACATCCGCGAGGGCCAGCTTGATGCGCCGGAGCTGGAGGCGCAGTTGGCGCAATGGGTGCAGCAGGCGGCGGCGATGCCGGGCTGGGGCAAGGCCTAGGGCCGGAGCGTACCCTGCCACGGAAATGTTTTGCCAGCCCAGGTCCAAACCACCGCCACCTCTGCCCGCCGCCATGGGCTTTGGCGGGAACTTCCTTACATCTACGAGACCCACGCCATGACCTTGGAGCAGCAAAAAGACAATCTCCGGCGGATGGCCCGCACCGGCATCCTGCGCGGGTTCACGCTGCTCTGCGCCACCGCCACCCTCGGCGCGCTGGTCGGCGGCCTGCTCACACGGCATCCCGTGTACGGGATGGTGGCTGGCGTGGCCGGGGTGCTCTGGTATGCCGCGCACAGCACCCGAGCGCACATCCAGCACGCGGCCCAGGCCCTGGACCTGGGCGCGACCGAGCCAGGCCGGGTGCACATCGAGATCACCTGCTGGTCGGATTCCGACACCTACCTGGCGAAGACGGCGGGCACGCGGTCAGGCACATGGCAGTTCCCGTTCATCCCCCAGGGCTGGGTGCCACAGGCAGGTGCGTTCGATGCCACATGCTTCTTGCTGCCCGGGCTGCCGTGGCCAGCCCTGGTGCTGGTTGATGGGAATATCTGCCACCCCCGGGAGACGCCAAAGCGGGTGGCGTGATGGCCGCAATGCCCAGGCTAGGGGCGCCCGTTGTCGGTGGATAGGCCGGCACGGAGCCAGTGTCCTATGGCCAGCAGCAGTCTTTAATGCCATATTTGTAGCCAATTGGCTACAATCGACGCATGTACAGCGTGATTGAAACTGAAGCATTCAGTGACTGGCTCGGTGGGCTGAAAGACCGTGCCACGCGGATTCGGCTTGGCCGCCGTTTGGACAAGGCCCGACGTGGCAATTTGGGTGATGTCAAACCTGTGGGCGAGGGGGTGTTTGAGATGCGTGAATTCTTTGGCCCTGGCTGGCGCATGTACTACGTAGAGCAGTCGGGGGCGATTGTTCTCATGCTGGGTGGCGGCGACAAGGCCAGCCAAAGCAAGGATATTGAACGTGCCATCAACATGGCGAAGGAGCTGTAATGGGCAAACTGAAAACCCGGCCTTTCGATGTGGCCAACTACCTTGGCGACGATGAGGATGTCGCCGAGTACATGCGCCAAGTACTGGAAGACGGTGACCCCGCAGAGTTGGGCGCCGCACTGGGGGCCATTGCCCGCGCCCGCGGGATGGCGCAGTTGGCCAAAGACACGGGCTTGTCCCGCGAAAGTCTGTACAAAAGCCTGTCGGGTGAGCGGGCTCCCAGTACCGATACGCTGTTCAAAGTACTGCGCGCGTTGGGGTTCAAATTGTCGGTGCAGATTGCGACCCCGGGTTGAGGCTGCATTGAGCGTACCCACGGGCGGATGTGGGCATCCATAGTCTAGAAAGTCGCCGTGCCATACGGCTTGGGTATCAATCTGTGAACTACAGCGTTACCCGGTCGAGTGCCCCCATCCCCACCTTCCCCTGGCGGGGGAAGGAGCAAGGCAGTGAACGCCCGCACATACCGTGGTGCTCACCGGTATTTCTCCCTCCCCCACCGGGGGAGGGCCGGGGTGGGGGCATATCGCGACTGGCGCGATGCCCGGCATCGCCGGGCCGATCCCGCTTCCTGGGGTTCCCATCTGTATACGCCGAGGAGCACAGCTTTGGGCTGAAAAGGGCTGGCGTTGTTTGCGCAGCGAGTTTAGCCAGACCCCGCCCAAAGCGCCCTCCGCAGGTTCCCGTAGCGCCAGCGGAGGGCGCAGACAGTGGGGGCTACGCATCGATGGTTACTTTCGGTGTTCAGGTAACTTTGCTTCGCAAAGTGAGTGAACCCCGCGCGCAGAGCACGCCATTGCGCAAAAGAACAAGTGACTGTGCTGCCGGGCGCATCACCCGGCCAGCGGCGACTGCGGCATCCAGCAATGCAGCGCCCCACGAAACTCCATTAAAACCTTTAAGAAAAAAGAGGCTCTAGCGCTTTTTCTAAAAGCGTAAGTAGCTATCGAAAGAAGAGCGTTGCACACCTTCAGCTTACGAAGGAGAGATACCATTGTGCGACGGTCGGAAGGCTTCGCCGGGCTATAGTGGGCCATCGGCTCGTTATGGGGTTTGTCGAAATTTTTATACCTATATAGAAACTGGCTCACCCTACGAAAGACCGGCCCGTAAGCCATTTTCAGGAAAATTCGATGGGTGATTTAAATCGCAGGATTGGGCGCACAAATCAAGTCAGCGGTCTCATGAATGATCGAATTAGGTGCATGTACAGCGAAGCCCAGGATCGGCTGCACGATGCCGACCTCCTAGCCGCATCGCTGAACAGAATGTCCAACTCCGAATCAATCATCCGGATCCTTGCCTTTGAAGTTCTTCTGAAGGCAGCACTTCTCGTTTCAAGGCAAGAGCCAAAGCAAAGCCATAACTACAGAACTCTTTGGCTCGGAATGCCTGGTTACGCTCGGAAGGAAATTCTTGCATTTGCGTCGGAGCGTATGCCTGGGCTTGCAAACTTATCCCAAATCGAGAAATTTCTATTCTGGTATCAGTACATTTTTGAGAAATCTCGTTATCACTATGAGCTTTACGACGGTTATACACTTGCCGAGCAAAACGAGCTTGGGCAGTCTTGGCTTGAAACCGGCGCCCGCACAGAGGATGCAGTAGTTCAGTACTACCCACTTGAACTTGAATGCTTAATTGCGGGTCTCAAGGCTTATATCGAAAATGCCCTCTAACCTCGAACTGACAGCATGCTGGCTCTCGTCATCGACTCAGCTCGAGTGTTAACCCCAACCCCCCCCCCGCCGCCCCCTTCACCGCCCCCGTCAACCGCTGCGCCACCAGCGGCTCCCGCTCCCAGTGGTGCCAATACAGCGCCACCTCCACCGCACTCCCTGGCAGCAGCTCCTCCAGCGGCAGCCGCCCCTCGCGGTGCACCAGAAACTGGTCGGGCACCATCCCCCAGCCCATGCCATGGGCCAGCGCGCTGTCGTACGCATCCACCGCAGGTACGAAATGCCGGGGGTATTGCGGGGCGGTGAGGGCGAAGTGCTGGGCCAGAAAGGCGTCTTGCAGGCCGTCTTTGCGGTTGAAGATGATGGCGGGGGTGGCCAGCAGGCGGTGCACCGAGACGGCCCCGGTTTTGGTGCGGCACTGCTGCGCCAGGGCGGGCGCGGCTACGCAGCGGTAGCGCATGACACCCAGGGGCTCGGCCAGGCAGCCGCGCATGGGCTGGGCCAGGGTGCTGACGCAGCCGACCACGTCGCCGTTTTTGAGGGCCTCGTGGGTGTGGTCCTGGTCGTCGATCACCACGTCGAGCAGCAGGCGGTGGCGGGCCAGGCTGGCGGCCACGCCGGGCAGCAGCCAGCTGGCCAGCGAGTCGGCGTTGACGGCCACGCCCAGGGTTTGCCAGGCGGGCGCGCTGCCTTTGGCGCCCCGGGTGGCGGGCAGGCCGCCCAGCAGGTCGGCCTCCATCATGCGCAGCTGTTTGATGTGGGCCAGCAGCGCCTGCCCGGCGGGTGTAGCGCGCACGGTTTTGCCGCGCACCAACAGGCGCTGGCCCATGGCGGCCTCCAGGCCCTTGATGCGCAGGGAGATGGCGGCCAGGGTGAGGTTCAGCGCCTGGGCGGCGGGGCCGAAGCCGCCGTATTCGAGTACGGCGGCCAGGGCTTCCAATTGGCGGGCATCGAGCATGGTTAAGTATTTCTTGTGTGATGCAAGTTTAATTTAGTTAACTTTAAGTAGTGGCGCAAAACTTCGACACTCTGGGCATTCCTTTTTGAGAGCCCCGCCATGTCCAGCTTCTTCCTCGCCCCTGCCTTCAGCGCCGGTTTGCTGCTCAGCCTGTCGCTGATCGTGGCCATTGGCCCGCAAAACGCCCACGTGCTGCGCATGGGGCTGCGGGGGCAGCATGTGGGGCTGACGGTGGCGGTGAGCATTGCGTCCGACGTGGCGCTGATCGCGCTGGGGGTGCTGGGCCTGTCGCAGTTGGGCGGCTTGCCGCGCGGGGTGCAGGCGGCGATGGTCTGCGGTGGCGTGGTGTTCTTGCTGTGCTATGGCTGGAAGGCCTGGGGCCGCTTTCGCGCCGGGTCGGCGGCGCACCAGGCCGTGGGGGCGCCGGTGGCGGCCATGAGCCGCCAGCAGGCGGTTGGGGCGGCGCTGGCGGTGGCCTGGCTGAACCCGCACGCGCTGGTGGAGACGCTGGTGCTGATCGGCACGGCCTCGCTGGCCTGGGGCTCGCCGGGCAATACCGTTTTTGGGCTGGGCGCGGCCAGCGGGTCGGTGCTGTGGTTTGTGGGGCTGGGGCTGAGCGCCCTGGTGCTGGGGCAGCGCCTGCAGTCGCCCGCCCTGTGGCGTGCGCTGGACGGGCTGGTGGCCCTGATGATGTGGGGCACGGCAGGCATGCTGGCCTATGGTTTGCTGTGAACGGATGCTCTTGTTTTTGATGTCAAAAATAGGAGCTGCTCACGCTGATTGAATAAGCGGCAGGGGCTGATTTAATGCCTAAAAAACAGGCCTAAATCCTGGTTTAGCCCAGATCCGGCCCGTCCACCAGGGTGGACAGCGGCAAATCGGCAATCTCTTGCAGCAGCAACGCCAGTTGCTGGCCCGAAGCCGCCACCAGCGCCTGGCCTTTTTCTACCGTGGCAGCAGCCGCGTTGCCTGCCGCGCCGGTAGGGTTGTAGTCTTGCATTTGCCAGCCCAGCTTGGCGCTTTTGCCATTGCCTAGGATGGGGTACTGGGCGGCGCGGTCTTGCGAGGTGGATGGGAAGTTGAGGGCCAACTCCATGCGCACGGTGTGGGGGCGCAGGGCCCGCATCATCGACGTTTCTGTGTCGCCCGCGTGGATGCCGAAGCGGTGTTCTTCGGGGCTGAACAATGCGTTCGCATCAATCAGCGGCAGGTTGAACCAGCTGGCGCTGTAGACCAGCAAGCCGTGCTCGGTGCGCAGGGTGCGGGCCACGATGTCCATCAGGCTGACTTGGCCGCCGTGGGCATTGAAGATCAACAGCTTTTTGACCCCGCTGCGGGCCACGCAGGCGCCTAGCTCGGTCCAGACGCGGATGAGGGTTTCGCTGGACAGCGTGAGCGTGCCCGGAAAGCGCACATGCTCGGGGCTGAAGCCCACCTGCTGGGTCGGCAGCACCAGCACCGAGGCATCGGTGGGCAGCAGCGGCAGCGCGGCGGCAATCACGCCATCGACCAGGGTGGTGTCCACGCTCAGCGGCAGGTGCGGGCCGTGTTGCTCGGTGGCGGCCACGGGCAGCACGGCCACGGTGCGGGCCGGGTCGAGCAGCGCGAAGTCGCGGGTGGTGAGGTCGGCCCAGAAGCGAGGTGGAGTGTGCATGGGGCGAATTTCACCACAGGCTTCGGCAGAACTCCAAAACCCGCGGGTCCATGTCGTGCACCAAAGCCCATACGGCCACGCCTGCCAGCGATGCACCTGCCGCCCGCATGCCCCATTCTTTGCGCTGGGGGCTGCGCCAGGCCTGCAGGCGCACCCACAGCCAGGGCCCGGCCACCAGGGTGATGCTGCTGCCCAGGGCAAACAAGGCCATGCACAGTGCGCCATCCAGCGGCCCGCCGCTGAGCGAGGCGACCAGCAGCGCCGAGTACAGCAGGCCGCACGGCATCAGCGCCCAGGCGGCCCCGGCCACCAGGATCCACGACCGGCCCGCTACGCGGGGGCGCAGGCTGGCCCACAGGTTGCGGCCCAGGCCATCCACCCACATGGGTTGCCGCGCCAGCACCAGCAGCGTGCCGCCCCAGACCAGCACGGCCACGTGGAACAGCGTCCACACCGGGCGCAGCGCGGCGGCGGGGGCGGTGAGCCAGGCGAGCGTGTTGACGGTGGCGGCGGCCAAGGCACCCGCCAGCGTGTAGCCCAGCAAGCGTCCGGCCTGCAGTTGCAGCATGCCCTGGCGGGCACCCGCTACCCGCACCACGCCCGCACAGGCTGCGCCGCACATGCCCGCGCAATGCGGGCCACCGGCCAGGCCCATGAGCAGAGCGGTCCAGGCCAGGGTGGAGACCATCAAATGATCCGTGAAAAGCGGGCGCGGTTTTGGTCAGCCTGCAGGTAGCGGTCGAACACCATGGCCACGGCGCGCACGAAGAACCAGCCGGTGGCGGTGACCTGGATGCTGGTGGCATCCACCGTGACCATGCCGGCCTCCACCAGGGGCTGCAAGGCCAGCAACTCGGTGGCAAACGTGGCCCGGAAGTCTACCAGGTAGGCCAGCTCGATGGATTCGAACTGCACCGCACCCTGGCACATGATGGCCATGATGACGGCGCGGCGCACCAGGTCGTCGCGGCCCAGGGCCAGGCCGCGCACCACGGGCAGCTGGCCCTGGTCGATCATGTCGCAGTAGGCCTCCAGCGTTTTGGCGTTCTGGCTGTAGGTGGGGCCGATGCGGCCAATGGCCGACACGCCCAGGCCGATCAGGTCGCAGTCGGGCTGGGTGCTGTAGCCCTGGAAGTTGCGGTGCAGCCGCCCCTGGCGCTTGGCCACCGCCAGTGCGTCATTGGGTAGGGCGAAATGGTCCATGCCCACGTAGACGTAGCCGGCCCCCATGAGGGCCTCCAGCGCCTGCGACAGCATGGCCAGCTTGGCGGCGCCACTGGGCAGGTCGGCATTCAAAATGCGGCGCTGTGGCTTGAAGCGTTCGGGCAAATGGGCGTAGGCGTACAGGGCAATGCGGTCGGGGCGCAGCTCCACCACCTGCTCGAGGGTGCGGGCAAACGAGGTGGGCGTCTGGCGCGGCAGGCCGTAGATCAGGTCGGTGTTGATGGAGTCGAAGCCCAGGCGGCGTGCCTCGGCCACCAGGTCGAACACCTGCTGTGCGGGCTGTACGCGGTGCACGGCTTTTTGCACGTCGGCATCGAAGTCCTGCACGCCAAAGCTCAGGCGGTTGAAGCCCAGCGCGGCCAGGGCCGCCAGCCGTTCGGCATCCACGGTGCGGGGATCGACCTCGATGGCGTATTCGCCGCCGGGCGCCAGGTTGAAATGGCGGCGCAGCAGCACCATCAGCTGGGCCAGCTCGCCGTCGCTCAAAAAAGTGGGGCTGCCGCCGCCCAGATGCAGCTGGCTGACCGCCCGGCCCACGCCCAGTTGGGCGGAGTGCAGGGCCATTTCGCGCTCCAGGTACTGCAGGTAGGCGGCACCGCGCTCATGGCGCTTGGTGATGATCTTGTTGCAGGCGCAGTAGTAGCACAGCGACTCGCAAAACGGGATGTGCACGTACACCGACAGCGGCAGGGCGGTGGCGGTGGCCCGGCGCAGGCGCAGGGCGCGGGCGTAGTCTTCGCCGGTGAAGGCTTCGACGAAGCGGTCGGCGGTGGGGTAAGAGGTGTAGCGGGGCCCCGGCACGTCGTAACGCTGCAGAAGTTCGGTGGCAACACGGGGTAAAACACGGGTCATGGCGAGCGCTTTTGTTGCATGCCTGCAATGTGCCGTGAACGGTCCTGGCCTCCATTGATGTGGATCAAACGGCATGCAGATGTGGGTGCCAGAAAATAGTGACTTAAAAAAAGTTCATACTACGCCCATGACCCCAATCGCCATCAAAGCCGCCTGTTCGAACTGCAATCTGCGCGAATTGTGCATGCCGCTCGGTCTAAACCAGGAGGAATTGGAGCGAATTGATGGCCTGGTGGCCTTGCGCCGCAAGGTCAAACGCGGCACCACGCTGTTCCGCAATGGCGAGGCATTCACCGCGCTGTACGCCATCCGCACCGGGTTTTTCAAAACCTCCATCACCACCGAAGACGGGCGCGACCAGGTCACGGGCTTCCAGATGGCGGGCGAGATCATCGGGCTGGACGGTATCGTCAACGACCAGCACACCTGCGACGCGGTGGCGCTGGAGGATGCAGAGGTCTGCGAAATGCCGTTTGACCGCATCGAAGAGCTGTCGCGCGAAGTCAACGCCCTGCAGCGCCATGTGCACAAGATCATGAGCCGCGAGATCGTGCGTGAACACGGCGTCATGCTGCTGCTGGGCAGCATGCGGGCCGAGGAGCGGCTGGCGGCCTTTTTGCTGAACCTGGTGCAGCGCCTGCACGCGCGCGGCTTCTCGCCGCTGGAACTGGTGCTGCGCATGACGCGCGAAGAAATTGGCAGCTACCTGGGCCTGAAGCTGGAGACGGTGAGCCGCACTTTCTCCAAGTTTGCCGAGGACGGCGTGGTCGAAGTCAAGCAGCGCCACATCCGCATCCTGGACACCGAAGCGCTCAAGCGCATCGTCAATCTTCAACCCTGTTTATAGTCGCTTCGCCCACCGGCTGGCCCACCAGCAGGGTCAGGCTGCTGATCATCGCCGCCACGGTCCAGAAGGCAAAGAAGGCTAGGCTGTAGACCCCCTGGCGTGACAGGTCCAGAGGCTGGCCCAGCCAGTGCAGGCTCGTCGGATCGACTACCGCAAATACCAGGCCTTCTAGCAGACACGCCCCCAAAAACCCCGACCACAGCACGCTGGTGATGCGTTGCACTGCCATGCCGCGCTCCTACTTCTGCCGCACCGCGCCGGGGGGCGTGGCCGCATGGTTGCGCCCCAGCTCGGCCGGGGCCAGTGTGCCCTGCAGGGCCAGGGTTTTGTTGATTTCCTGGCCCTGGCGGTAATAGTCTTGCGCCAGTACCGGGTCTTGCCGGGTGAAGGCCAGCCAGGCGGTGACCAGTGCCGCCACCACCACCAACAGCGGGCCGGAGATGACCAGCCACACGTGGCCATATTTCCACCAAGGTTGTGGGATTTTTTCAGACATGGGTCTTCTCCTTATCGGGGCACGATGAACGTGGATTTTTCGGATACGCGGTCTTTGCCGTCGGCACTCTGGATGTCAAACACCACCGGGTGCGAACCGGGCGTGGCCGAACCGTAGGGGATGTGCAGGCGTACCGCGACCCAGCGCGACTGTATGGCACCCACTTCCACTTCCGTCTCCGATGCCACCACCAGCCCGTCCAGCCCGTGGGCCGACAGGGTGTAGCGCTGCGGTGCCTCGGTGGCGTTCATCACCTGCAGGCGGTAGACGTTCTCCAGTTGGCCACCGCCCACAATGCGCGACAGGGCGGCGCGGTCGCGCACCACGTCGACCTTCAGCGGGGTGCGCAGCAGCAGCGTGGCCAGCAGCACGGCAGCGATGGTCCACAGCAGTGCGGTGTAGATCAGCACCCGGGGTCGCAGCACCCGGCGCAGAATCTGGCGCGCATTCCAGCCCCCGGCAATGCCGTTCTGGGTGGCAAAGCGGATCAGGCCCCGGGCGTAGCCCATTTTGTCCATCACGCCATCGCACACGTCCACGCAGGCGGCGCAGTTGATGCACTCGTATTGCAAACCCTGGCGGATATCGATGCCGGTGGGACAGACCTGCACGCACAGAGTGCAGTCCACGCACGAGCCCAGGCCCAGCACCGCCGGATCGGCCTTGCGGGAGCGGGCACCACGCGGCTCGCCGCGGCGGGTGTCGTAGCTGACGATGAGCGTGTCCTTGTCGAACATGGCGCTCTGGAAGCGGGCGTAGGGGCACATGTATTTGCACACCTGCTCGCGCATGAAGCCTGCGTTGCCATAGGTGGCCGCGCTGTAGAACAGGCCCCAGAAGACCTCCCAGGAGCCAAAGTTCAGGTGCAGCGACTCTTGCAGCAGCTCTTGCGTGGGGGTGAAGTACGACACAAAGGTGAAGCCGGTCCACAGCGACAGCAGAATCCACACCGCGTGTTTGGCCCACTTTTTTCCCAGCTTCTGGGCCGACAGGGGCGCGCCGTCCAGGCGCATGCGTGCGCCGCGGTCGCCCTCGATGTGGCGCTCGATCCACATGAAGATTTCGCTGTACACCGTCTGCGGGCAGGTAAAGCCGCACCACAGCCGTCCGGCCACGGCGGTGAACAAGAACAGAGATAGCGCCGACACCACCAGCAGGCCCGTCAGGTAGATGAAATCCTGCGGGTACAGCACCAGGCCAAACAGGTAAAAGCGCCGCGCTGCCAGGTCCAGCAGCACCGCCTGGCGCTCGCCGTACTGCAGCCACGGCAGGCCGTAGAACACCAGTTGCGTGAGGAACACCATGCCCCAGCGCCAGCGGGCAAACAGGCCCTGCACCGAGCGCGGATAGATTTTGGGCTGGGCCGCGTACAGCGACACCAGCTCTTCGCCATCGGCGACTACCGGTGTGATGGGGATGGTTTTACGCATGGCCTACGGCGTCGGCTTGTTCGATAAACCCCATACGTAGCTGGTCAGTACATGGATTTGTGCCTCGGTCAGCTTGTCTTTCTGGGCGGGCATCTGGTTGGTTTTGCCGTTGTTGACCATGGCGATAATGGCGGCTTCGCCCCAGCCATGCAGCCAGATATCGTCCGACAGATTGGGTGCACCCAGGGCCGGGTTGCCCTTGCCGCCCACGCCGTGGCAGGCCGCGCAGGCCGAAAACTTGGTCTTGCCCAGGGCCGCCCGCAGCGAATCGTTGGGGCTGCCCGACAGGCTGAGCACGTAGTTGGCCACGTTCTTCACGTCGTCGGGCGTGCCCACGGCGGCGGCCATGGGGGGCATCATGCCGATGCGGCCGTGGGTGAGGGTGAGCTTGATGATGTCGGGCGTGCCGCCGTGCAGCCAGTCGCTGTCGGTCAGGTTGGGAAAGCCTTTGCTGCCGCGTGCGTCCGAGCCGTGGCACTGTGCGCAGTTGTTCATGAACAGGCGCTCGCCCACCGCCATGGCCTGGGCGTTACCGGCCAGCTTCTCGGGGGGCAGGGCGGTGAACTGGGCGTACAGCGGCTCCAGTTCGTGGTTGGCCTTGGAGACTTCGGCATCGTATTCGCCCACCTGGCTCCAGCCCAGTGTGCCCTTGAAGCTGCCCAGGCCGGGGTAGGCTACCAGGTAGCCGATGGAGAACAGCACCGTCAGGATGAACAGGCCGACCCACCACAGGGGCAGGGGGTTGTTCATCTCGCGCAGGTCGTCGTCCCACACGTGGCCGGTGGTGTTGTCGGCCTGGAACGGCACCTTCTTACGGGCCGTGATCCACAGCAAGAGCAGGCAGGCGGCGATGCTGACGACCGAGACCGCGCTGACGAAAATCGACCAGAAGTCGCTATTGAAATCGCTCATAAAAATCCTTCGGGGTCAGTCCTGTAAAAAGGGAAGCTGCGCCGCATCGTCAAACTGGGCTTTGTTGCGGCGCGAATAGGCCCACACGATGATCCCGATGAAGGTGATGAAGCTGCAGACCGTGGCGGCAATGCGTAAGGTAGTGACGTCCATAAGTGGCTTTCGGGTTCAGGGAGCCGGTGTGGGAGGCGCGGGAGGAACCGTCTCGGCGGCCTTGGCCGCCAGCTGGTCGGTCAGGGCGCGGCCCATGATCTGCAGGTAGGCGATCAATGCGTCTTGCTCGGTCTTGTCTTTCACCGCCGCTGCGCCACCGGCGATCTCGGCGTCGGTGTAGGGCACGCCCACGGTACGCAGGGCCCGCATGCGGGGGGCTACGACGGTGGGGTCGACCAGGGCGGTCTCCAGCCAGGCGTAGCTGGGCATGTTGGACTCGGGCACCACGTCACGGGGGTTGTGCAGGTGGATGCGGTGCCATTCGTCGCTGTATTTGCCGCCCACGCGCTGCAGGTCGGGGCCGGTGCGCTTGCTGCCCCACTGGAACGGGTGGTCGTAGACGAACTCACCAGCCACCGAGTAGTGGCCATACCGCAGCGTTTCGGCGCGGAACGGGCGGATCATCTGCGAGTGGCAGTTGTAGCAGCCCTCGCGCAGATAGATGTCGCGGCCGATCAGCTGCAGCGGGGTGTAGGGCTTGAGTCCGGTGACGGGCTCGGTGGTGGACTTCTGGAAGAACAGCGGCACGATCTCCACCAGCCCGCCCACGGCGACCACCAGCAAAATCAGCACGATCATCAGAAAGTTGTTCGTCTCGATCTTTTCGTGCGAGAAGAATGGAATGGGTTTGTTGTTGTCAGCCATGGATATCTTTCAAGCGTGGGCCAGTGAAGAAGCAGGCACGGGCACCAGCACCGAGCGGCCACGGGTTGCCGTCATCCACACGTTCCAGGCCATCACCAGCATGCCGCTGAGGTACAGCAGGCCGCCCACCACACGCACCACGTAGAACGGGTAGGTGGCTTTGACGCTTTCGACAAAGGTGTAGGTCAGGGTGCCGTCGGTGTTGACCGCGCCCCACATCAGGCCCTGCATCACACCGGCAATCCACATGGCGGCGATGTAGAGCACGATGCCCACGGTGGCCAGCCAGAAGTGCAGTTCGATGGCGGGCACGCTGTGCATCTTCTTGCCGCCAAACATGCGCGGAATCAGGTGGTACAGCGAGCCCATGGACACCAGGCCCACCCAGCCCAGGGCACCGGAGTGCACGTGGCCCACGGTCCAGTCGGTGTAGTGGCTCAGCGCGTTGACGGTCTTGATGGCCATCATCGGGCCTTCAAAGGTGCTCATGCCGTAGAAGGACAGCGAGACGATCAGGAAGCGCAGGATCGGGTCGTCACGCAGCTTGTGCCAGGCGCCCGACAGGGTCATCACGCCGTTGATCATGCCGCCCCAGCTGGGGGCCAGCAGAATCAGCGAGAACACCATGCCCAGGGACTGGGTCCAGTCGGGCAGGGCGGTGTAGTGCAGGTGGTGCGGACCGGCCCACATGTAGGTGAAGATCAGCGCCCAGAAGTGCACGATAGACAGGCGGTACGAGTACACCGGCCGCTCGGCCTGCTTGGGGATGAAGTAGTACATCATGCCCAGGAAGCCAGCGGTCAGGAAGAAGCCCACCGCATTGTGGCCATACCACCACTGCACCATGGCATCCTGCACCCCGGCGTAGGCCGAGTAGGACTTCATCCAGCCCGCAGGCACTTCGGCGCTGTTGACCACGTGCAACAGGGCCACGGCGATGATGAAAGCCCCAAAGAACCAGTTCGCCACGTAGATGTGCTTGACCCGGCGGCGGCCCACGGTGCCAAAGAAGACGATGGCATACGACACCCACACCAGCGTGATCAGGATGTCGATGGGCCATTCGAGTTCGGCGTATTCCTTGCCGGTGGTGTAGCCCATGGGCAGGGAGATGGCTGCGGCCACGATCACCGCTTGCCAGCCCCAGAAGACGAAAGATGCCAGTGGTGGGCAGAACAGCCGGACCTGGCAGGTGCGTTGCACCACGAAGAAGCTGGTGGCCATGAGGGCGCAGCCGCCAAACGCAAAAATCACCGCATTGGTGTGCAGGGGCCGCAAGCGGCCGTAGCTGAGCCAGGGGATGCCGAAGTTCAGTTCGGGCCAGGCCAGTTGCGAGGCGATGATCACCCCCACCAGCATGCCCACCACCCCCCAGACCACGGCCATCAGGGAAAATTGTCGTACGACTGTGTCGCTGTAGACCTCATTGATCCCGGGTGGGTCGGTCTGTGTATTCGTATAAGCCATGGGCACCTCTTTGTGTTCATGGCAGTGTCGAAGCGATGGCCGCACCGCACCTTGATGCAAGTCAATCGTTGTGCAGAATCCGCTCGCCTTCTTGCTCGACCGACTCAAACTGGCCTTGAAAAATGGCCCACCACAGTCCGCCCAGGATCAGCAGCACCAGCACGACAGACAAGGGGATGAGCAGGTACAGGATGTCCATCAAGAGGCTCCGGGTGGGTTGCTATTTATTCCATAGCTTGTTACGCCCATGGAATAAGCGCAGGAGGCTGTTTTCATATAAACCTTAGTTGCGAGACAGTCGGGCGGCATTCAGCACCACCAGCAGCGAACTCAGCGCCATGCCCAGTCCGGCCAGCCAGGCGGGCAGCCATCCGGCCAGCGCCAGCGGCACGCAGACCGCGTTGTAGCCCGCAGCCCAGGCCAGATTTTGCCGCACCACCCGCAGTGTGCGCCGGGCCATCAACAATGTCTGCGGAACCCGGCCCAGGGTGTCGCCTGTGACCACCAGATCCGCCTGCCGCTGCGCCAGCGGAACGGCCTGGCCAAAGGCGAAGGACACGTGGGCCGCCGCCAGCACCGGGCCGTCGTTGAGTCCATCGCCGACCATCGCCACGTGGCGGCCCTGGCGCTGCAAAGCCTGCAGGTGCAGCAGCTTGGCGGTGGGCGTGCAGCCACCGCGCGCCACCGTGATACCGACTTGCTCGGCCACCCGCTCGGCGGCAGCGCCCAGGTCGCCCGACAGCAGTTCCACCCGCACCCCGGCGGCCTGCAGCGCCTGGATGGCCTGGCGCGCGTCGGGCCGCACGTCCTCGGATAAATCAAAGGTGGCCAGCCAACCCAGCCCGTCGCCCAGATAAACCTGCCGCAGCGTCTCGTTGACTTCGAAGCCCGTGGGCACGCTGCACCACGCGGCGGACCCCAAGGTAACCCGCCCCAAGGCGTCCATGCCGCGCATGCCTTGCCCCGCTACTTCCTCCACCTGGCGGAGTTGCTCTGGCACCACCCCCTGGGCCTGCGCGGCCGCCACCACCGCCCGCGATGCGGGGTGCAGCGATTGCCCTGCCAGCCCGGCGGCCAGCCCCAGCGCCACGGCGGGCGGCATGCTGCCCCGGGTACGGATGGCCACCACCGCCATGCCGCCCTGGGTGAGGGTGCCGGTTTTGTCAAAAACCACCGTGTCCACCTGCGCCAGGTTTTCCAGCGCCTGTAGGCGGCGCACCAGAACGCCCGATTGGGCCAGGCGACCCGCCGCGGCCAACAGCGCCGCCGGGGTGGCCAGCGACAACGCGCACGGGCAGGTCACTACCAGCACAGCCACGACCACCATCAGTGCATGGCCGGGGCCGGACGGCCACCACAGCACACCCGCCAGCGCCGCCGCCAGCAGCACGCCAACCAAAAAGGGCCGCGCCACCCGGTCGGCCAGCTGCGCCAGCCGGGGTTTCTGGCTGGCAGCCTGCGCCATCAGTGCCACGATCTGGGCGAAGCGGGTGCTCTCGCCCAGGCGGTCCACGTGCAGCTCCACCGGGGCGCTGAGGTTGTAGCTGCCCGCCAGCACCGGCTCGCCGACGGCCCGGCCCAGCGGGGTGGATTCGCCGGTCAGCAGGGCCTCGTCCACCTGGGTGCGGCCTTGCAGCAGGGTGCCGTCGGCAGGAAAGGCCTCGCCGGGCAGCACGCGGATGTGGTCGCCCACCCGCAGCCGCCGCACCGCGACGCGGGTGAAGGCGGTGCCGTCCCAGCGCTCCACACTGTCGGGCAGGCGGCTGATCAGCGCCTCCAGCGCCCCGGCGGTGCGGTCCCGCAGGCGCAGCTCCAGCCAGCGGCCTGTCAGCAGAAAGAACACGAACATGGTGAGCGAGTCGAAGTACACCTCGTGCCCCAGCACACCCTGCGGGTCGAAGGTGGCCGCGGTACTGACGGCAAACGTCACCGCCATCCCCAAGGCGGCAGGCAGATCCATGCTGACGCGGTGGTGCCGCACGTCGCGCCAGGCATTGGCAAAGAACGGCCCGCAGGAAAACACCAGCACCGGCAGCGTCAGCACCCACGAGGCCCAGCGCATCAGCTGTGCCATGTCGTCCGTCATTTCGCCGGGCCCGGCCACGTAGGCGGGCATGGCGTACATCATCACCTGCAGCATGCAAAAACCGGCCACCAGCCAGCGCCACAGGGCCCGGCGCTGCTCTTGCTTGCGGCGTGCCCGCTCGGGGCCATCGAGTGCGGGGATGGCGTTGTAGCCAGCGCGTTCCACCGCCGCCAGCCAGGCCGAAGGCTGGGTGTGCGCCGCCGACCAGACCACCCGCGCGCGGCGCGAAGCGGCCCCCACCTCGGCGAGTTGCACTCCGGGCACGGCGCGCAAAGCCTGCTCGACCGACAGCGCACAGGCTGCGCAGTGCATGCCGTCGATCAGCAGGTGCGATTCCTGGCAGTCGGGCCATTGGGGCGACGGCTGGGTGAAGGTGGCCCATTCCGTGGGATCGTCCAGCCACACCGGGGCTGGCGGAAGGGGAAACGCGAGGTTGGCAGACATGCGCCAAGCCTATCGGTGTAGGACAGCACCGCGTTTGACAAAGATCAACGCCAAAGCCAATATATGCGACTAATCTGCGGGCTCAACTCTAGGAGATCGCCATGTACACCAGCATTCTTGTGGCCACCAATGGGGACGAACTGTCCCACAAAGCCGTGGTCAGCGGTATCGATCTGGCTGCTCTCACCGGGGCGGCCTTGTTTATCGTCAAGGTGGTGCCGCACTATGCCCGTAGCTACTACGAAGGCTCCATTCCGGTCAGCATGGACGACTCGGCCCGTATCGAACAGCAGTGGATCGACGACGGTCAGCGCGTGGTCGATGCCTACAAAGGCGAGGCGCAGGCCAAGGGCGTGAACGTGCAGACCGTGGTGGTGCAGTCGGACCAGGTGGCCGAAGGCATCATCAACGCCGCCACCAAGTACCACGCCGACCTGATCGTCATGGCCTCGCATGGCCGTAAAGCCATCAAGCGCCTGCTGCTGGGCAGCGAAACCCAGCATGTGCTGACGCATTCGCACACGCCCGTGCTGATTTTGCGTTGAGCTTCGCAGGTTGCTAGTGAGATAGCCCGCTCGCGCTTATCCCATAAGCGTGGGTAGTTATTTCTTTGATAGCGAATAAGCCCGGGGCTATGGTCACACGTCACATAAAACGTCGCCCCAACCCGCCATAATTTCAACCGGCATGTCGCCACGTGGAAGCGGGAGAAAACGATGGATTGGTTTGTCGAAGCCCTGAAAAAATACGCCGTGTTCTCCGGACGCGCGCAACGTAGCGAATACTGGTATTTCTTTCTGTTTTACGGCCTGATTTCCATCGTATTGGGCATTGCCGACGGCCTGGCGGGTTCGTACAACCGGCATGCAGGCATGGGCGTGCTGTCGGGTATTTTCAGCATCGGCATGCTGCTGCCGTCGCTGGGGGTGTCGGTGCGGCGGCTGCACGATGTCGACCGCAGTGGCTGGTGGCTGCTGATTGCGTTCATTCCGATCGTCGGCGCCATCGTGCTGCTGGTGTTTTGCGTGCGCGACAGCCAGCCCGGCACCAACCGCTTTGGCCCCAACCCCAAAGAAGCCTTTCCCGGGGATCGGTTCTCGCTGACCTGAGGCCCGCCGCCCCGCCATGTGCCTCCTCGCCTTCCAATGGCAACCCGATGCCCCTGCGCCGCTGACCCTTGCCGCCAACCGCGATGAGTTTTATGCCCGGCCCACCACGGCGCTGCATGTCTGGGCCGACGGCCACACGGTGGCGGGCCAGGATTTGCAGGGCGGTGGCACCTGGATGGGCGTGCACCAGCCCAGCGGGCGGCTGGCGGCGCTGACCAATGTCCGCGACCCCTCTGCCATGCGTGCCGATGCGCCGTCGCGCGGCGGCATCGTCACGGCGTTTCTGCGCAGCCACCTGGGCGGGGACGATTTTGCGCAGCAGTTGGCCGAGACGTCCGATGCCTTCAACGCTTTCAACCTGCTTCTGTTCGACGGCCAGCAGCTGGTGGCGTATGAGAGCCGCCATAAGCGGCACTTCCATCCTGCGCCCGGGGTGTGGGCGGTGTCGAATGCAGACTTCAACACGCCGTGGCCCAAGCTGGTGCGCTTGCGCAGCAGCCTGGAGAGCACACTGCACACCCACCATGTGGCCGAGTCGCCCGGCATTGGCCCGGCGCTGGAGGCCGATCTGTGGTCTCTGCTGGCCGACACCCGCGTGGCCGCCGATGCCGAGCTGCCGGTGACCGGGGTCAGCCTGGAGCTGGAGCGCACCCTTTCGGCCACCTTCATCTGTACGCCGCACTATGGCACCCGCGCCAGCACGCTGGTGCAGCACGCGCGCGATCGGGTGCAGATCATCGAACGCAGTTTCGGCCCGGGCGGGGTACTGGAGCCCACGGGCACGGTGCGTCTCACTCTAGCCTGCGGTACATAAGAAAATAGCCTGTCGCGCTTATTCCATCAGCATGACAAGCTATATTTTTAGTAGCTAGTGGTGGATTTTCGGCCGGACTTCAGCCGGGCCGGGTCACCACTTCATTTCGCCTTTGGCAACTTTGGCGCTGAGTTCCAGCGAACTTACTTCGCCCGCCGTGGGAAATTCCTTTTTCATCGCCTCGATCAGTTCCGCCGAGTTCTTGGATTTGGCGGTGTGCCTGTCGAAAGCCCGGATGTAGCTTGCCGTGTACTTGGGTGCATTCAGCGATGGGGAGGGGCCTTCCAGGTAATGGCCGGGCACCACCACCTTGGGCTTGAGCTTCTGGATCTGGTCCAGCATGGCCAGCCAGCCGATGTGCGAGGCGGGTGTCTGGGTGTCGGCCATCCACACATGCAGGTTGTTGGCCAGCGGAATGCCGCCCACCACGGCCTTCAGCGACGGAATCCACACAAAGCTGCGGTCGGGCTGGGCATCGCCCTTGATCTCCAGCTTCTTGCCTTCCAGCATCAGCGTGTGGCCCATCAGCACTTCGGGCAGCAGGGTGGCGCTGGGTGCGTCGGTTTTGAGGATGGGGCTCCAGTAGGCCAGCTTGCCTGCGGCGCTCTCTTTGATGTGCGCCACGGTGTGCGCGGTGGCCACGATCTTGGCCGCCGGGAAGGCTGCGTGGATGGTTTCCAGGCCGAAGTAGAAGTCCGGATCGCCATGGCTGATGTAGATGGTGGTCAGATTCTTGCCGCTGGCGCGGATTTTCTCCACCACCTGGGCGGCTTGCGATGCGCCGAATTGGGCGTCGATCAGCACCGCGTCCTTGTCGCCGGTGACCAGCACCGACGAGACCGGGAAGATCGCGTCATGGCCAGGGTTGTAGATGTCCAGCTTCAGCGGGCCAGCGGCCACGGCGGGGGCGGCCACGGCAGCGGCGGCAATGGCGGCAAGGGCCCAGCGGGCGGCGGTAGAGCGTGTGGTCATGGGGTATTCCAAACAGGTATGTGTTGTGATGGATGGAATGTTAGTTGTGCTTATTGAATGGAAAAACCCTAGAATTCGCCCTAGTTTGTTTCTAAAAATGGTCGAATAGTATGGATACCTTGAAAGCCATGCAGGTGTTTGTGGCCGTGGTGGACGCGGGCAGCCAGACGGCGGCGGCCGATACCCTGGGCCTGTCGCGTCCGGTGGTGTCGCGGTTTATCGCCGAGCTGGAGAGCTGGACCGGGGCGCGCCTGCTGCACCGCACGACCCGCAAGCTCAGCGTCACCCCGGCGGGCAGCGAGACCCTGCAACGCTGCCGGGCGGTGCTGGCATTGACCACCGACATGCAGCAGGCGGTGGCGGTGCCCGAGACCACGCCCCAGGGGCTGCTGCGCATCACGGTCAGCACGTCCTTCGGCCAGATGCAGCTGGCGGCCGCGGTGGCCGACTTTGTGAAACGCTACCCGGCCGTGTCCGTGGATCTGGTGCTGCTGGACCGGGCGGTGAACCTGGTGGAGGAGCGCATCGACCTGGCGGTGCGCATCAGCTTCGAGCTCGACCCGAATTTGATCGCCCGGCGGCTCACGGTATGCCGCTCCATGGTCTGCGCCGCACCCGAGTACCTGCGCATGCACCCGCCCATCCGGCGCATGGAAGACCTGGGCGCGCACAACTGCCTGACGCACTCGTACTACGGCAAGACGCTGTGGCATTTTGAACTGGACGGCCAGCCGTCGTCGGTGGCGGTGGGCGGCAACCTCAGCGCCAACGAATCCACCTCGCTGCTGCAGGCCGCCGTAGCCGGGGTGGGCGTGGCGCTGTTGCCCAGCTTCATGGCCGCACCGCTGGTGCACAGCGGCCAACTGGTGGCCCTGCTGCCTGCGGTGCAACAGCGCGAGCTGGGCATCTACGCCGTCTACACCTCGCGCAAGAACATGTCGGCGGCGCTGCGGGCCATGCTGGACTTTCTGGCCGAGCGCTTTCCGCCCGAGCCGCCATGGGACGCGGTAGCGTGATTGCTATGGAATAAATAGCTGCTTACGCCCATGCGATAAGCGCTGGCTGCCCAAAAGCCTGTTAACGCGGCTTGCGGACCACCTTGGTTGCAGCCGTGTCGCCGCCACGGGCGCGGCGGGTGATGTCGTCCACAATGTGGGCTGGCAGCTTCTTCAGCAGCCAGGCCATGGCCAGCGGCACCAGCACCAGGTCGTCCAGCAGCCCGGCCACCGGGATGAAGTCAGGGATCAGGTCCATCGGCGACAGCAGGTACAGCACGATGCCCGCCGCGCCCCACTTCAGCCATGGCGGCGACTGCGGGTGCTGCAAGGCCAGCCACAGCAAGCGGGCATCGCCCCGGGCGGCAGACCAGACCAACGAGACACGTTTCCACATCGCGGCATCCTTTTCAATTCGGCAAGTGCGCCAGGTGGGACCATAACGCCGGGTGGGGCTGGCGGATGACAGATTTTTGAAAGCAAATGTGCTACAGCAACACGCTGCCGCTGATGCAGGTGACCGATGCGCCGCCCACCCACACCTGGCCTTGCGCATCGCGTTCGATGTGCACCCGGCCTGCGCGGTCCAGGCAGGTGCCCTGGCCCACCAGGTACTGCTCGGGCGCATAGCCGTCTGCAATCAGCCACTGGGCCAGGCTGGCGTTCAGGCTGCCGGTCACCGGATCTTCCAGCACGTCCACGGCGGCGGCAAATGCGCGCACTTCCATCTGCGGCTCGGGGGTGTCGTCCACCGGCGCGCTGCGGCCAAAGGCGCGGGCTTCGCGGCTGGAGCGGGCGATGAGCTGGGGGGCATCGTCTTGCGGGTAGAGTCCGGCCACGCCGACCACCAGGCCGGTGTTCTTCAGCGCCAGGTGGTCGGGTTTGAGCTGCAACACGGTTTGCGGGCTGTCGAGCAACAGACCTAGCCAGGGCAGGCCGTTGTCCAGCATCTGCGCGGCCACCACGTCGCGCGGCTTCAGGCCCAGCGCGGCGGCTACCTGGGCCAGCACCATGGCGCTGGGGGCGCTGCGCTTGAGCGGCGGGGCGGCGAACAGCAGGCGATCATTTTCGCGGCGGATCGGCACCAGTCCTACCACGCATTCCTGCACCACCATCTTGGCCGCACGCGGCTGCCCGCCCGCCTGCAGCCAGGCGTGGCAACTGCCCAGCGTGGGGTGGCCGGCAAAGCGCAGCTCGCTTTTCGGGTCGAAGATGCGGACCCGGTAATCCGCCCCCGCCGCCCGGCCCGCGTCGGTGGGCGGCAGCAGAAACGTGGTTTCCGACAGGTGCGTCCAGTTGGCAAAGCGCTGCATCTGCGCGTCGCTCAGGCCCGCGCCGTCCAGCACCACCGCCAGCGGGTTGCCCTGGTAGGGGGTGGGGGTGAAAACGTCGACTTGCTGGAAGGGGCGGAGGGTCTGCATTACAGCGTCTTGATGGCGTCGGCCAGGGCCTTGATGCCGATGTTGATCTGCTCCACGCTGGCCGTCACAAACGACAGGCGGATGGTGTGCGGGTCGGCGTTGTCGGCGTAGAAAGCGGTGCCGGGCACGAAGGCCACGCCCTTGTCCACCGCCTTGGGCAGCAGGTCCACGGCGTGCACGCCTTCGGGCAGGCGGGCCCACAGGAACATGCCGCCGTCGGGCACGTTCCAGTGCGTGCCTGCAGGCATCTCGCGGGTCAATGCGGCCAGCATGGCATCGCGCTGGGCCTTGTACAGTGTGCGGATGGTGGGTACGTGGCGGGCCAGGAAGTTGTCGTGCATCACCGCCACCACCATGCGTTGGTTGAAGCTGGGGCTGTGCAGGTCGGCGGCCTGCTTGGCCTGCAGCAGTTTGGGCATCATGGCCTTGGGGGCGATCATGTAGCCCAGGCGCAGGCCGGGGGCCAGCACCTTGGAGAACGAGCCCATGTAGATGCAGCCCTCGGGGTTGCGGCCCGTCAGCGGTGCGGGCGGGGGGGTGTCAAACCACAGGTCGCCGTAGGGGTTGTCTTCCACCAGCGGCAGGCCCAGGGCGGCGGCGCGCTCGATCAACGCGGCGCGGCGGGCTTCGGGCATGGTGCGGCCGGTGGGGTTCTGGAAGTTGGGCAGCACGTACAGAAAACGACCACCGGGGGCTTTTGCACTGAGGTCGTCCAGGTCCACGCCCTCATCGTCGCAGGCCACGCTGACCACTTTGGGCTCCATGGGCGCAAAGGCCTGCAGCGCGCCCAGGTAGGTGGGCGTTTCCACCAGCACTTTGCTGTCCTTGTCGATCAGCACCTTGCCAATCAGGTCCAGCGCCTGCTGCGAGCCGGTGGTGATCAGCACCTGGGCGGGTTCCACCTTCCAGGGCAGTTGGGCCGCCACGATCTCGCGCAGCGGGCCGTAGCCTTCGCTGGCGGCGTACTGCAGCGCGCCCTTGCCGTCTTCGCGCAGCACTTTTTCGCAGGCCGCCGCAAACTCGGCCACCGGAAAGGTCTTGGGCGAGGGCAGGCCGCCGGCAAAGCTGATGATGCCGGGGCGCTCGGTGACCTTGAGGATTTCGCGGATGGCCGACGAGTTCATCTTGTGGGTGCGGGCGGCGAGGGTCCAGGGGTTGGAAGGGGTGCTCATGGGGATTGGTGCAATTAGGTTGGAGTTGGATTGTCAGCTAAGCCAGCATGGGCACGAGCGAGGCGACCAGTAAAACCGCCATGGCGCCGTTGAAAATCCGGCGGTAGCGCGGGATGCGCAGCCAATGGCGCAGGCGGCTGCCGCACAGCGCCCACAGGCTGATGGCCGGGATGCCGATGACGGCAAACCACGCTGCAGCCCCCACCACCAGCGCACTGCCGCTGTGGGCGGGCACATAGCTGCTGAACGCGCCCACGGCCATCACCCAGGCCTTGGGGTTGACCCACTGGAAGCCCGCCGCGCCCCAGAAGCCCAGCGGCTGGGTGGCCTCGGCATCTTTCGGCTCTCCGGCGGTGGCCACGCCCCAGGCCAGAGTCAGCAAATAGGCCGCGCCCAGCCATTTCAGCACCAGGTAGAGCTGCGGCAGCTGCGCAAACAGCAGGCCCAGCCCCAGGCCCACCGAGGCCAGCAGCACAAAGAACCCGGTCGAAATGCCCGCCATGTGCGGCAGCGTGGCGCGAAACCCATGGTTCACGCCCGAGGCCAGCAGCATCAGGTTGTTCGGGCCGGGGGTGATGGAGCTGACGAAGGCAAACAGCGTCAGCGCGGCGAAAAGTTGGGTGTCCATAAAAGCTGCTGGCCATCAACGAACGGGCATGCGTTTGCTGGCAAACACGGTGGCAATCACCGCCAGGCCAAAGCCCAGCGTCACCGCGTCCAGCGTCTCGCCCAGCAGGGGCACGGCAAACAGCATGCTCAAAAAGGGCTGCACCAGTTGCACCTGGCTGACGCGCACCGTGCCGCCCAATGCCAGCCCCCGGTACCAGGCAAAAAAGCCCAGCCACTGCGAAAACACCGCCAGGTAGGCAAAACCGGCCCAGGCATGCAGCGGCACCGCCTGGGCGGGCTGGGCCCACAGCGCAGCGGGCAGGGTGATGGGCAGGGCCAGCACCAGCACCCAGCAAATCACCTGCTCGCCGGGCATGCGCTGCGCCAAGCGCCCGCCAAAGCCATAGCCCACGGCACCCAGCAGCATGGCCAGCAGCAGCAGGCCGTCGGCGGGCTGGAGGTGCAGACCGGCTTGCCCCGAATGCAGCATGGCAAACGCAATGACCATCCCGCTGCCCAGTACGGCGCACAGCCAGAAGCCGGAGGATGGGCGCTGGCGGTGCATCAGCGCGCCCACCACCGCCGTGGCCAGTGGCAGCACGCCGATGATCACGCTGGCGTGCACCGCCTCCACGTGCCGCATGGCAATCGAGGTGAGCAGCGGGAAGCCAAACACCACGCCCGAGGCGGTGCACAGCAGCGGCACCCAGTCCTGCCGCTGGGGCCAGGGCGCGCGGGTGGCGAACAAGAACAGCGCCGACAAGCCGCCCGCCAGCGCGGCCCGGCCCATGGCCACAAACACCCCGGACATCTGTGGGTCGGCAGGGGTGCCCACCGCCAGCCGCGTCATCGGCAGGGTCAGCGCAAAAATCACCACCCCCAGCAGGCCCAGCCACAGGCCGCGGCGTTCGGTGTTGCGCATCGGTACAGACAAGGCGGCGGTGTGGGTGGTCATGGCGGACTCTTTGAAAAGCAGGGGTTCACTGTAGTGACAATACCAGCACACTGGCAGTACACTTTAACCATTCAGTTTTAATACTGTATTGCTGCTGATGCCAGCACACCCGAGGACCCGCCATGTTGATGAAGACCGCCGACCAGACGCTGACCGAGCAGCTTGCCAGCCATTTCGCCGAGCGCATCCGCAGCCGCCTGCTGGCCGCCGGTGCGCGCCTGCCCTCGGTGCGCCAGTGCGCGCAACAGCACCAGGTGAGCGCCTCCACGGTGGTGGCCGCCTACGACCGGCTGCTGGCGCTGGGCCTGGTGGAGGCCCGCAAGAACCGGGGGTTTTATGTGCGAGAAATGGCTCCCGTGCAGGATCTGTATGCGCGAGAAGCTACACAAAATATAGCAAACCCGGCGCGCCGCCCCATCGACGCCACGGCCCTGATGCGCGGCATGTTCCAGGGCGACAGCGACACCCCCCAGCCCGGCATGGGGGTGCTGCCGCCCGACTGGCTGGCCAACAGCTTCATGCCTGCCGCGGTGCGCCGGGTGGCGGCTGGCACGGCCGACTTCTCGCGCCGTTACGGCGACCCGGCGGGCGACCTGGGCCTGCGCCAAAGCCTGTCGAAGAAGCTGCTCGGCCTGCACGTACCCGCTGCGCCAGAGCAGATCATCACCACCGTGGGGGCCACCCACGCGCTGGACATTGCCAGCCGCACCCTGCTGCGCCCCGGCGACAGCGTGATGGTCGAAGAGCCCGGCTGGGCGGTGGAATTTGCCCGGCTGGAGGCCATGGGCATGCGCATCCTGCCGGTGCCGCGCAATGCCGACGGGCCCGACCTGGAGGTGATGGCGCGCTACTGCGAAGCGCACAGCCCGAAGCTGTTTGTGAGCGTGAGCGTGCTGCACAACCCCACCGGCTTTTGCCTCACCCCCGGCAGCGCGCACCGGGTGCTGACCCTGGCCAACGCCCACGACTTCTACATCGTGGAAGACGACACCTACAGCCACCTGGCCCCCGAACACGCCACCCGCCTGTGCGTGCTGGATGGCCTGCAGCGCACCCTGTACGCCAGCGGCTTCTCCAAAATCCTGGCCCCTGGCTGGCGCGTCGGTTTTCTGGCCGCGCCCGCCGCCCTGGTGGACCGCCTGACCAACACCAAGCTGCTGGCTACGCTGACCACCCCGTCCCTGCTGGAAAAAGCCCTGGCCTGGTGCATCGACCAGGGCCAGCTGCGCCGCCACTCCGAGGGCGTGCGCGCCCGCCTTGACCAGGCCCGCACCCGTAGCACCAAGCTGGCCCTGGCCGCAGGCTGCAGCTTTGCCTCCGAGCCCGCAGGCCTGTTCGGCTGGGTCGAGACCGGCGTGGACACCGACGCCCTGGCCCAGCGCATGCTGGACGAGGGCTACATGCTGGCCCCGGGCGCCCTGTTCCACGCCAACCGCCAACCCAGCAGCCTGATGCGCATCAACTTCGCCAACACGCAGGACGCGGTGTTCTGGAAGGTGTTTGCGCGGGTGCGGGACGGTGCGTAGGCGGTGCTTGTAAATCGCCGGATTTGCCGCTATTTTCACTAGAGCACATGGGGAGTGCAGGAACCGCAGACATGCCGGTTTTCGCCATGCCAGGCGGCACAGGAGGGCTTATGACGCTTGTCGATCTGTTGTCCATCGTCAGCAGCGTGGCCGCTTCGGCCGCCGCGGTGATGGCCTACCTGGGCAAGGAGGCCGTGGGGGTGCTGCAGAGGCAGCACGACTCGGCGTTGCGGCAGATCGAAGAGTCGCACAAGACAGAGCTGGCCAAGCAACTGGAGGATTTCAAGAAGTCGCTGGCCTTCTTTGGTGCCGTGGACACCGAACTGCGCAGCATGCGGATCCGGTCCTACAGCGCGCTCTGGCAGCAGACCCGGGTGCTGCCCAAGTGGCCCAAGGATGCCTCGGTGGGTTACCAGGCGTTGACCGAACTCTCGGCAGCACTGCGCGGGTGGTACTTTGGCGGCAACGACACCGTGCCCGGTGGCATGCTGCTGACGGTCGACGCCATGAACGCCTACAAGGCGCTCCAGTCCCAGATTGCCGAGGTGGTCTCGGTATACGGCATTGCCCACGATACCGATCAGGCGCTGGCCCCTGGGGACTACGAAGCGGTGCGCCGGTGTGCCAGCGCGCTGCGCACCGAGCTCACCAAGGACCTGCTGTCCCGCCGCGAAACCCCGGGAAGCTAGCCCGTCAGGGTGCGCAGCAGTGCCCGGTTGATGTCTCCCAGCTCCATGCCGTGTTCGTGGCCCAGGGCGCGGATGGCGGCACCGTTGTCGACTTCCAGGGCGCTGGCGATGTGCAGCAGGGGGGCGTAGGGGCCGGTGTTGCGCACGGTGGCGTTGTAGATGCGGCTGCTCAGGGGGACGCGGTGCAGGGCGCTGCCCAGGGGTTCGCCCATCAGCACGTCGATCTGCGAGAACAGGCCGCAAAGATAGATTTCACGGGCCAGCTGGTGTTCGGCGCCGGAGTCCATCAGGTTTTCCATCAGCCGGGCGCGCAACACCATGGCGGCCTTGACCGGGCGCAGGTTCGGGTCGCGCGAGGCCTGGGGCAGTTGGTCGACCAACCAGCGTTTGAGATGGCTGGTGCCCAGCAGCATGAGGCCATGGCGCAGCGATTCGACATCGTTGCGCAAGCCCACGGCGGCCGAGTTGGCGTAAGCCAGGAAGCGGAAGGTCAGGATGGGTTCCATACCCAGCAGGGCCTCGATTTTTTCGACCGGCAGGTCGTCGTCTACAGCCTGCACCAGCTGCACCATGGCACGGTGGTCGGGGGCGGTGGCCTGGCGCTGCAGGGCGTGCAGGATGTCTTCGTCGGGCCAGCCCAGCAGGGCGGTGGCGTGCTGCTGGTCCAGGCAGTGCTCCATCAGCAGGCGGCTGGCAATGCCTTCATACAGCATGCCGGGCTGTACCGGGCTGACCCCGGTGGGCGTGCCTGCGCGGGCGCGGGCGGCCGCCTGCAGAGCGGCCAGTGCCGCCTGGGGCGACAGGCGCAGCAGGCGGGTAAAGAAGCAGGGCGCCAGCTCAGGGACCGGAGCCTGGTCGGATTCGGCCCGCCACACCAGGCGCAGGCCGCGCTTGTGGGCGCTTTGCACCCGCTGCGGCATGGCGTGGCTGCCCATCCACTCGCTGCGTACCTCGATCCAGTAGGGGGCTGCAGAGCGCGCCGGGGCGTGGTCCAGCAGGTCGCGCAGCAGGGCGGGGGACTTGACCGACAGCAGCAGCGGCGGTGCGTCGGGTTTGCTCTGGTCTTGCAGGCTGCCGATCAGGCGTTCGGAATCGATGCTGGCATCGGCCTGGCCATCGATGAACAGCTGTACTGCTGCGATGCTGCGCGCAGCATTCCACAGCGGGCGATAGCCCAGCGTAATGCTGCCGAGGACGGAAGTGGCCATGTCGGACGCGGAAAAGCCGCGTTTAACTGATGAAGTTAAACAATGATAGCTTCTGGATCGAGGCGTAGGACTTCAGCGCGGCCTGGTAGGCGGTTTGCTGGTTGCTCTGGTCGGCGGCGGCGGCAATCATGTCGATGTCTTCGGCGTTGGTTTTGTCGGTCTTGGCCTGGATGGTGTTGTCAGTCTGGGTGCTGGTGATGCGGTCGGCGCGGGTCAGCAGGTCGCCCGCCTTGCCCCGGCTGGCGCTGATTTTTTCCAGGCTGGTGTCAATCTGGGCCAGTGAAATTGCCTGCTCCTGGTTGAAGTTGGCGTCGTTGCTGTTGGCGCCAACGGTGGTGGAGCCCACGGCATACATACTGGTGATGGCGCGGTCCAGCACGTCGAAAATGCTGGGTCGGTTGGCGGTGGCGTTGGGGTTGACTTCCAGCTTGTCGCCATTGGCCGGTGTGCCGCGCACCACCATCGAGATGCCGCCCATCACGATGGACTGGCCCTCGGTGTAGGTCTGTGCCGCCGAGGTGGTGGCGGTGGTGTTGTTGGTGATGGTGTAGGTGGTGGCCCCGGTGGCCGGTGGAACGGGCGCGGTGAAGTTCACCGTGAAGTCCGTGCCTTGGGTGGCCATCAGCGAGGCATTGGTGACCACGCCGATATCGGTGAATGCCCGTCCGGTGTTGGCCGGATCCAGGCTGACGTTGAACACGCCATTGCCCTCGGGCACGTCCATCCAGGCGGCGCGGCCGTCCAAGGTGAACGGTATCGCCACGGTGCTGGCGGCGGTCTGGCCGGGCAGGCCGTTGTAGCTGTAGTCGGGGTCGGGCGCTACCCCGTTGGCGCTGGTTTCAAAGGGGGCCGAGGTACTGCCCAGGCCATTGAACAGGGGCATGCCGTTGCTGTCTTTCTTATTCGCCAGGGTCAGCAGTTCCTCGCGGATGCTGACCAGCTGCTTGGCAATGGTGTCGCGCTCGACCGGGCTGTTGGCACCGTCGCCCGCCTGCACCACCAGGGTGCGGAATTGGGTCAGCAGGTCGGTGGCGTTGCCCAGCGTGGATTCGGCCTGGGTGATGGCGCTGACCTGGGTGTCCAGCGCGCGCTGCTCGGTCTTGATGCGGTCGATGCGGGTGTTGGCGCGCTCGGCCTGGGCTGCGCCGGTAGGGTCGTCGCTGGAGCGCAGGATTTTCTTGCCGGAGGTCATGTTTTCCTGCAGCGCCGACATGGTGGCGTACCGGGTGGTCAAATTGCGCAGCGCGTTGTCGTAGCCGGTGGCGCTGGCGAGGCGGGTGAAACTGTTACTCATGGTGATCTGCTCCGCTAGCGGCCGACACTGGCCATCAGGCTGTCAAAAATGGTCTGGGCGATCTGCACCATCTTGGCCGATGCCTGGTAGGCCTGTTGGTACTGCAGCAGCTTGGCGGCTTCTTCGTCCAGGTTGACGCCCGAAACCCCGGTGCGCGAGGTCTCCAGGTTGTCGGCAATCGATTTGGACACTTCGGCGGTGTACTGCACGCTTTGCACTTTCACGCCCACCTGGGACATCAACGCGGCATAGCCGTCGGCCAGGCTGGAGCCGTCGAATAGGGCCAGGTCCCGCAGGTCCAGCAGCGCGTCGGCGTTACCGGCGTTGAGCTTGGTGTAGGCCAGGTTGGCCGGGCCCAGGGTGATGGTGTCGCCGTTCTGGGCGGCACCCGAGAGGTTCAGCGACCAGCCCGAGGCCAGGTTGGCCGGGTCAAAAGCGATCGGCGTACCGGGGCTGTAGGTGTAGACCGTGGCTCCGGTGTCGCTGCGGGTGTAGGTATTGGAGCCGGTGAAGTTCAGCGTGATATTGGCCGGGATCGGCACCGATTTGGCCGCCAGATTGGCCACCGCCAGGCTGCCGGTGTTGGTGCTGCCCATGGCCGCCTGCACCGGGCTGGACACGGCCAGCTGGCGCGGCGAACCGAAGGCGGTGGTGATCTTGTTGGCCACGGCGCGGAAGGGCTGGAGCAAAAAGCTGTCGCCCGAGACCGGTACGCCACCCACTGCGATGGCCAGGCCGTCGAAACTGCCGGTGACGGGGTCGGGCGCGACCATGGTGTTGTCGGACAGGCGCTGCACGGTGAACGTCGCGGCCGAGGTAAAGGTGACCTTGTAGTCCGAGGCCTGCAGCTTGGCCACAGTGGCGGCGTTCACGCTCACGCCAACGGTACCCGTGCCGGTGTTGGACGGGGCGGCCGCTCCAGCGGGCATGCTCACCGCGCTGAACAGGTTGCCTCCGGCGTTGCCGTCCAGGTCCAGCCCGAGCTGGTGCTGGGCGTTGACCACGGTGGTCATGCTGGCGGCGATGCGACCCAGCAGGTTGAAGCCTTGGGCCAGGTCGTCATTCTGGAACTTCAGCAGCCCGGCAATCGAGCCGCCGCCCATCATGCCTTCCGACAGCACCACGGTCTGGCTCCCCAACACCATGGCAATCTGGCTTTGCGACGCATCCTGGGGGTTGGGCTGTACCTGCAGGGCCGTGGCCTTGGTACCCAGCACCAGCGGCTGGCTGCTGGCGGCAAACACCGTGATCGTGCCGTCGTCGGCATCCACCTGGGTGGTCTGGATGTACTGGTTGAGCTGGCTGATCAGGTTGTCGCGCTTGTCCAGCAGGTCGTTGGGTGTCTGTCCGTTGCCCCGGGCCAGCTGGATCTGCCCGTTGACGGCGGCCAGGTTGGTGGTGATGGTGTTGACCGCCGCCGCGGCATTGTTCAGCTCGGTCGTCAGGCCGGTCTGCAAATTGTTCAATTGGGTGGCGGCATCGTTGAAACGGGCCGCGGCCTCGTCGGCACGGGTCAGCACCACGGTGCGGGCGGTCAAATCGGTGGGTGCGCTGGCCACGTCGGAGAACGCGTTCATCATGTCGGTGACGGCCGCGCCCAGGCCGTTGGTGCCGCCTTTGAAGATGTCTTCCAGCTGCAGCAGCTTGTTGGCGCGGCTCACGTCGGAGGCCGCGACCGACTTGGACAGCGCGGCCTGGCGGGTCAGGTATTCGTCGTGGTTGCGCAGAATGGTTTGGACATCCACCCCCTTGCCGATATAGCCGCCACCGGTGAATTGGCCCTCTACGGTTTGCAGCACCACGGTCTGGCGCGAATAGCCTACCGTGCTGGAATTGGCGATGTTGTTGCCAATGGTCTGCAGGGCCACTTCGTTGGCCAACAGGGCCCGCGCGCCAACGTTGAGGAGGTTGCTCATGGCGTGCTCTTAAGCGTAGGCCCGGCGCAGCTGCTGGGTCACGGTGATGGCCCGGTTCAGCTTGGCGGCGTAGTCGGGGTCGGTGGCGTAGCCCGCGCGCTTGAGCTCGGTGGCATAGGCCTGCGACGAGCCGGTCTGCTGGCGCGCCTGGGCGTAGCGCGGGCTGTTGTTGATCAGGTTGGCATAGTCGTTGAACGACTCCTGGTAGGAGTCGTAGGCGCGGAACTTGGCGCTGACCTTGCGGGTTTCACCGTTGACCACCTCGTGCGTGGTCACCGTCGTGGTCTTGCCGGTCCAGCCCGCACCGGCCTTGATGCCGAACAGGTTGAACGAGGTGCTGCCGTCGGCATTCTTGATTTCCTTGCGGCCCCAGCCGGTTTCGTGCCCGGCCTGGCCCAGCATGTAGCTGGCGGGGATGCCGGTGGCCCGCTCCACCGCGGTGGCGGCGGTGTTGTGTTGCTCGACAAAACCGGTCTGGCTGACGCTGGCGGGCTTGATGGCGGCGATTGGCGCGGCGGTGGGGGCGGCTATTTTGGGCGCTGCACCATCGGCGGGTACCGTCTGGCGGCTCAGTTGGCGCACGATGGCCTCCGACAGGCCGCCGGGCTGGCCCGACATGGTGACCGACAGCTGCTGGTCCAGCAGGTCGCTGCCGAGATCGCCCTGGGGGCTGTCGAAGAGCCCGGATTTGGTGGTGGCCTCGCGCATGCTTTTGATCAGCTCGCGCATGAACAGCGACTCCAGCTGCTTGGCGGTCTCCTTGATGGCGGCGGGGCTGTCCTGCCCGGCCTGCATCTTCAGCGCGTTCAGCGACTTGGCATCGGCGGCCAGTACGTTGCTGTTGGAAACTTGGGTCAGTGCCATCAGATCACCTCCAGTTCAGCGTTGAGGGCTCCGGCAGCCTTGATGGCCTGCAGGATGGCCAGCAGATCCTGCGGCGTGGCGCCCAGGGCGTTCAGGGCGCGCACCACGTCGGCCAACTGGGGCGCGGGCGGCACCTGGATCAGGATGCCGGGCTCTTGCTTGATCTGGATGTTGCTCTTCTCCGTGACCACCGTCTGCCCTTGTGACAAGGGGTTGGGCTGGCTGACCGAGGGCGTGGTGCTGATGCTGATGGACAGGTTGCCGTGCGCAATGGCGCAGGGGCCCAGCGTGACCGACTGGTTCAGCACGATGGAGCCGGTGCGCGAGTTGATGACCACCTTGGCCGCCGGTGCCGAGGATTCCATGGTCAGCTCTTCCAGGTCGGCCAGAAAGTTGACGCGGGCATTCGGGTCGTTGGGGGCGCGCACCCGTACCGTGCGGCCGTCCATGGCGTTGGCCAGGCCGACGCCCATTTTGTTGTTGACGGCGGCGGCCACGCGGCGGGCAGTCTGGAAGTCGCTGGAGTTCAGGTCCAGGGTGATGAAGTCGCCATCCTGCAGCGGCGTGGGTACGCTGCGTTCCACCTGCGCGCCGCCGGGAATGCGGCCCGCGCTGAGGTGGTTGATCTGCACCTTGCTGCCCCCGGCAGCGGCGCCGGCACCGGCCACCACCATATTGCCCTGGGCCATGGCGTAGATTTCGCCGTCGGCCCCGCGCAGCGGCGTGGCGATCAGCAGGCCGCCCTTGAGCGACTTGGAGTTGCCCATGCTGGCGACGTTGATGTCAATCGCCTGGCCCGGCTGGGCAAAGGCGGGCAGTTGCGCGGTGACGATCACCGCCGCCACGTTTTTCAGCTGCAGGGAAGAGGCCAGATTGGCCGGCAGGGTAATGCCCATCTGCTGCAAATAGCTCGACAAGCTCTGCGAGGTGTAGGGCATCTGGGTGGTCTGGTCCCCCGTGCCGTCCAGTCCCACCACCAGTCCGTAGCCGGTCAATTGGTTGCTGCGCACGCCCTGTACGGCGGCGACTTCCTTGATGCGCAAGGCCTGGGCGGGCAGCGCCGCTAGCAGTGCCAGGCACAGCCCCATGCCCCATGTCGCGGCACGGCGCATTGGCAGGAGGCGGAAAAATGGCATGGCGAACAACCTGTTCTACGTCTGGTTCGGCCGGAATGGCGGAACCTTTAGCATTATTTTGCGGCGCGCCCGGGCGTTGGAACGGCGGAAAAGGCGGTGGTTTCCGGTCAATTGGGTTTGCTATTATTTCAATAGCTGCTCACGCCTATCCCATCAGCACGGGGTGCCGATTTTCTTTAAAAGTCTCAACAGAGCCTGGGGAAGGCTTAGAACGGCATCACGTTCATGAAAAAGCGCCCCAGCCAGCCCATGGCCTGGGCCTCGCCCTGCTGGCCGCGGCCTTTGGACTCGATGCGCGCATTGGCCACCTGGGTGGAGGAAACCACGCTGCCCGGCTGCACCGCGCGTGGGTCGACCGTGCCCGAGAAGCGCAGCACGTCCACGTTCTGGTTCACGCCGATCTGCTTTTCACCGGCCACCACCAGGTGGCCGTTGGACAGTACTTCGATGACGGTGACGGTGATCGCCCCCGAGAAGGTGTTGGCACTTTCCGTGCCGCCCTTGCCCGAGAAGTCGTTGCTGGACGTGGCGCCGATGCCGAACTTGTCCAGCAGCGGGGTCTTCAGGAAGGGGATGCCGGTGATGCCTGCGGCCTCGGCGGCGGTGCGGTTTACCGTGCTGGTCGATTTTTGGCTGGCACTGACGTTTTCCACGATCTGGATGGTCAGGTTGTCGCCCACCAGGCGCGGGCGGCGGTCTTCGAACACCGGGCGGTAGGCCGCCGAGGCAAACAGGCTGCCGGTGGGCCGGGCGTTGGTGGCCACGGTGGCCGGTGGCAGTTGGCGGGGCCCGGTGGATTCGGCGAAATCTACCCGGGGCGAGGGGGCCAGGGTTTCGCAGCCGCTCAACAGGCCCAGAAGGCAAAGCCCAGCGACGGCAGCAGCAGTGGTGGCGGCGCGCATGCTCAGTCTCCTACAGCTGGGCCAGCTTCTGCAGCATCTGGTCCGAGGTCTGCACGGCCTTGGAATTCATCTCGTAGGCGCGCTGGGTCTGGATCATAGTGACCAGTTCCTGCACCACGTTGACGTTGCTGGTTTCCACGAAGCCCTGGCGCACCACCCCCATGCCGCTCACGCCCGGCGTGCCGGTGGTGGGCTGGCCGGAGGCGGCGGTTTCGGCGTACAGGTTGCCGCCCTTGGGCTCCAGGCCGGCCGGGTTGATGAAGTTGGCCATGGCGATATTGCCCGCCGGTTGGGGTGTGGGGTTGCCCGGCAGCATGACGGTGACAGTGCCGTCCGTGCTGATGGTGACGCTTTGGGAATTGACGGGAATGGTTACGCCGCTGGCCACCGTCAGCCCGGCAGAGGTGACCAGCCGGCCCTGTGAATCCACCTGGAACGAGCCGTCGCGGGTGTAGCCGATGGTGCCGTCGGGCTGGTTGATCTGGAAGAAGCCGTTGCCGTTGATCGCCACGTCCAGCGTGTTGCCCGACTGCTGCAGGCTGCCCTGGGCAAACGAGCGGGTGGTGGACACGGTGCGCACGCCCAGGCCCAGGTGCAGGCCGGTCGGGAGCTGGTTTTGCTCGGTGCTGTTGGCCCCGACCTGGCGCAGGTTTTGGTAGATCAGGTCTTCAAACACCGCGTTGGCACGTTTGTAGCCGGTGGTGGAGACGTTGGCCAGGTTGTGCGAGATCACGTCCAGCTGGGTTTGCTGGGCTTCCATGCCGGTCTTGGCGATCCAGAGTGAATTAATCATGGTGTTTCTTTCAAATTAGCCTTGGACGTTCAGCAACTGGCTGGCGCTTTTGTCATTGGTTTCGGCGGTTTGCAGCAGGCGCATTTGCGTCTCAAACTGGCGGGCGGACTGGATCATGCCGACCATGGTGGCGACGGCGTTAACGTTGGAGCCCTCGATCGCGCCGCCCAGCAGCTTGGCGTTGGCATCTTGTGGCAGCGGGTCGCCACTGGTGCCGCGGAAAAGCCCGTCGTCGCCACGCTTGATGGGGTTGTCGGCATCGGGGGTCACCATCTTCAGCCGACCCAGGCTGGTGGAGGCCTGGCCGGGCACCTTGGCGCTGATGGTGCCGTCGGTGCCCAGGGTAATTTCCGAGCCCTGGGGCACGTCGATGGGGGCGCCGCCGTCAGACAGCACCGGCAGGCCGGTAGGTGTGACCAGGGTGTTGGTGGACGATATTTCAAAAATACCGCTGCGGGTATAGGCCTCGGTGCCGTCCAGACCCTGCACGGTGAACCAGGCGTTGCCTTGGGCCATGGCGTCCAGGTTGCGCCCCGTGCGCTGCACCGGGCCGGGCAGGTTGGAGTGGCCGGTGGTGGTTTCCAGCGCAAAAACACGGGTGCTGGAGCCGGGGCCGTTCAGCGGCACCGAGCGGTAGGTGGCCAGCTCTTCGCGGAACCCGTTGGTGGAGACGTTGGCCAGGTTGTTGGCCAGCACGGCCTGCCGGTTTGCCGCCGTGTTGGCCCCTGACATCGCCGTGTAAATGATGTGGTCCATGGCGGCGGCCTAGGGGGTTAGCGCAGGTTGACCAGGGTGGACATCACCTGGTCTTGGGTTTTGATGGTCTGGGCATTGGCCTGGTAGGCGCGCTGGGCAGTCATCATGTTGACCAGTTCCTTGGTCAGGTCGACGTTGGAGTCTTCCAGCGAGCCCGAGCGCAGCCCGCCCAGGTTGCCGGTGCCGGGCACCCCTTTGGCCGACGGGTCGCCGCTGGACGGGGTCGATAGCCAGTAGTTGCCGCCGATCGGGGCCAGGCCCTGCACGTTGGTAAAGGTGGCCAGCTGGATCTGCCCGGCAGCCAGGGATTTGCCGTTGGAATAGGTGCCCTGGATGATGCCGGTTTCGTCGATGGTGATGGCCGTCAGGGTGCCGGGTGCCTGGCCGTCCTGGGTGGCTTTGGCAATGGAGAACTTGGCGCCGTACTGGGTGGCATCCTTGACGTTCAACGCCACCGTGAAGTTGCTGGCCGGGTTGGTGGGCGAGGGCAGGCTCAATGAGCCGATGGTGGCGTTGGCCGTGCCACCCGTGCCGGTGAAGGTCAGGCCGGTGGTGGTCAGGGCGGGGGTGCCGCCGTTGACGCTGGAGTAGACATCCCAGGTGTTGAGCGCTGTTTTGGTGAAGTAAATGCTCACCGGTACGGGCACGCCCTGGCCGTCGTAGGCGGTGATGGACGTGCCATAGGTGGCCAGTGGCGGCACCAGCCCTGCGGGGGCGACCCCGGTGGCCACCACGGCCTCGGCATCCAGGTTGAAGCTCAGGTCCATTTTGCTGGTCTGGATGGCTGCAATTTCGCCGCCTGCGGGCAGGGTCAGCGCGCCGACCGCGCCGCCGGTGGGGATCGAGCCATCGGCCGCGGCAGTAATGCCCATCAGGTGGGCTCCGGTATTGGTGATGAGCTCGCCTTCCTTGTTCAGCTTGAAGGCCCCGTCGCGGCTGTAGGCCAGGTTGCCATTGGGCAGCTCGACCTGGAAGAAGCCGTTGCCGTTGATGGCCACGTCCAGCGCGTTGCCGGTGATGCTGATGTTGCCCTGGGTGAACTGCTGCGACACGGTCTGCACTTCCACCCCGATGCCCTGGCTGATGCCGCCCGAGCTGCCCAGCGACGATGCGTACAGCTCGGCAAACTCGGCCCGCGAGGCCTTCATGCCGGTGGTGTTGGCATTGGCAATGTTGTGGCCGATCACGTCCAGATTTTGGCTGGAGGCGTTCAGACCGGAAAGACCTTGTTGAAAGCTCATGGAGGGCTCCTAAAAAACGGATGGCGGGTGCGGTGGGGCTTACAAAATGGCTTTGACGGTGCTGTAGGCCACCGAGGCGCCGTTTTGCAACTGCAGATTGAGGACGTTGTTCTCGTTGCTGACCGACACCACCTTGTTGCGCTCCAGTGCGGTGGTGGTCACGGCGGTGGCACCCTTGGTGGCGATCACCTTGAAGCTTAGGTCGCCCGAGTTGGTGTACTTGGACGCATCCCAGGTGACAGCCTGGCGACCGGCTTCCAGCGCGCCCAGGTCTTGCGTGCCCAGCAAGGTGCCACCGGCGGTGCGGATCTCGACCTTCACCGCATCGGCAGCGCTGCTCAGGTCAAACGCGCCCTTGCCCACACCGTCGGTGATGCTGAGGGTATTGCCCTCGGTCAGCACGTCGTGGCCAATGGTGGCGCTGCCTTGCAGCGACTGCAGGGCGGCGATCTGGGTGGCCATGCTCTTCATGGTGTCGTTCAGCGTCTGGATGCCCGAGACCGTGTTGATCTGCGCCAGCTGGCTGGTCATCTGCGCGTTGTCCATCGGGTTCATCGGGTCTTGGTTGTTCAGCTGGGCGACCAGCAACTTCAGGAACCGGTCTTGCGAGGCTTCTGCGCTCGTGCTGTTGGTCGTGCTGGTGCCCGCCAGCGAGCTGCTGGCGGCGTTGAGGGCGGTGACATCCAAGGCCATGGCGTGCTTTCAGGTGGTGGGGACGTTCAAATGTCCTGTGGGTTCATTGGCCCATTTGCAGCGTTTTCAGCAGCAGGGTCTTGGCGGTGTTCATCACTTCTACGTTGTTCTGGTAGGAGCGGGAGGCGGAAATCATGTTCACCATTTCATCCACCGCGTTGACGTTGGAATGGGTCACATAGCCGTCGGCATCGGCCGACGGGCTGGTGGGGTCGAGCACTTTGCGGCCCGGTTGCTGGCTTTCGGTGATCTCTTTCACCCGCACCCCGGCGGCGCTTTCGGCCCCCAGCAGCGTGGTCTGGAACACCACCTGGCGGGCCTTGTAGGCCTGGCCATCGGGCCCGGCCACGGCATCCACGTTGGCCAGGTTGCTGGCCACCACGTTCAGGCGCTGCGACTGGGCGCTGATGGCGCTGCCGGACACCCCGAAGATCGAAAACATGGACATGGTGTGCTTCCTTATTGGCCCGTAATGGCGCTGAGCATGGTTTTGGCCGTGCCATTGATGAAGCGCAGGGTGGCCTCGTAGCGCACCGCGTTGTCGACAAAGTTGGCCCGCTCTCGGTCCAGGTCCACCGTGTTGTTGTCCATATTGGGCTGGCTTTGCACGCTGTAGCCGCGCTTTTGGGCGTTGCCCAGGCTGCCGCCTTCCAGGTCGGGCAAATTCATGTGCCGGTTGTCGGTCTTGTTGCCGACGATCAGGCCTTGGCTGGCGGTGGCGGCGCTCATGGCTTCCTTGAAGTTGAAGTCGCGCGCCACGTAGCCAGGGGTGTCCACGTTGGCAATATTGCTGGCGATGGTGCGCTGGCGTTCTGCGCGCAGCACCAGGGCCTTGCTCTGAAAGTCCACAGCACCGACCATTTTGTCCAACATGCAACACCCCGCTTGGTAATCAAATGCGAAACCTCCGGTGCCATCCCGGATCTCGCTTTGGCAAATTATGGAAAAACTGAAGCTTTTTGAGCCCCGGAAGAACAGGGTGATTGCGGCGCAGTTCGCGGCTTTGCCTGGGGCCCTCCGGCTTTAGTCTTCCGGGTAGGAAATTGGAGGTCTTATGCCGCTCTTGCTACGAACCATGGTTTGCGCCGCCGTTGTGCTGTGCGCAACAGGTGCGCGTGCCCAGGCCGAGGCCGATATGGTCGGCACCAGCCAGCGCTGGCTGGAATCGGCCATGGTGCAGGTGCCGCCGGTCAATGGCCAGGCGCTGCGCATGGAGGTCTCGGTGGGGGCGCTGGACCCGCGCTTGCAGCTGGCGCCCTGCGCCAAGGTGGAGCCGTACATGCCACCGGGCACCCGCTTGTGGGGCAAAAGCCGCCTGGGCCTGCGCTGCCTGGCCGGTGCCACGCGTTGGAATGTGTTCATTCCGGTCACGGTCAAGGCCATGGGCCGGGCCTGGGTGGCCAAGACCAATGTGGTGGCCGGCAGCGTGCTGACCGCCGCCGATGCCATGGAGGCCGAAGTTGACTGGGCCGATGACGCCTCGCCAGTGGTAGCCAACCCCGAGCAGTGGATGGGCCAGGTGGCCGCCCGCTCCTGGGTCGCAGGGCAAACCGTGCGCCAGGCCATGGTCAAACCAGCCCAGGTGTTCCAGGCAGGCACCCAGATCCGGGTGTTGGCCCAGGGCACGGGCTTCCAGGTCCTGTCTGACGGGCAGGCCGTCACCTCCGGCGTGGTGGGCCAGCCCGCCAAGGTGCGCCTGGACAGCGGTCGGGTGATGTCCGGTGTGGTGCAAGACGCACGCACCATCCTGGTTGAGATGTAACAGCTGGTTTTTTAGCCATATAACATTTAAGAAAATGCCAAAGCTGCCGAAACCATTGCTACGATGCCTTAACGTCAAGGCTGCTGGAGAGCATGATGAAAATTGGACAAGGGATAGATACCACGGCCGCGCTGAATGCCGCTGTGCTCAAGAAAGCCGATCAGGACAAGGAAGCTGCGCCCGCTGGTATGGCGCAGAAGGGTGCGCGCGCCATTCCAGCCGCCGGGGCGCAGGTGTCTGTTTCCACACTGGCGCGCACGCTGGAGCAAAACGACCGGGCCGTCGGTTCCGACTTCGACAGCAAGAAAGTAGCCGACATCAAGGCTGCCATCAAGAACGGCACGTTCAAGATCAACCCCGAAGCGATTGCCGACAAGATGCTCGACAACGCACAAGAATTGCTCAGCGTCACCCGGTAATCGGCGTTTTCTCTCTCCATCCGTCCGTTCCCGCACCGGAGCAGTTCGCATGACGGCCCGCCCAGCCAATCACAGCCTGGAAGCCAGCCTGCAGCGCGTGGAACAACTCCTCGAAGAAGTGTCTGTGGCCCTGATTGCGGGCGAACCTGTTGTTTTAGAGGCCGCCAGCACCGCGCTGCGCCAGGCCATGGCCGATATGGCGGTGTGGGGCCGCACCCCCGGCGGCATGCAGTCGCTGGACGCGGGCATGCGCCGCCGGCTGGAAAAAGTCTCCTTGACCCTGTCCCAACAACGCGCCAACCTGGCCCGCCGCGCCGTGGTGGTCGACCGGGCCCTGGCTACCGTTTTGCCCCAGGCCCAGCAACCGGGCACGTACTCGGGTGGCAAAGCCGGGACATACCGGGGCGGTGCGGCGCGCATTTACGCGTCGGTGGCGAGCTAAAAATCCAATTTTAGGCCTTTTTTAAGGCATCAAATCGACTGCTCACGCTACAGCCATAAGCGTGAGCAGCTATCAAAATCTACTTCAAATACGATAGCGGCCCGCTAGTGGCTCCGCATTTTGGCCCGCAGGCGGGCAATCGACTGGCTGTGCAACTGGCAGACGCGCGATTCGGTGATCTCCAGTACTGCCGCAATCTCTTTGAGGTTCATGTCGTTTTCGTAGTACATGCTCATGATGTACTGCTCGCGGTCGGGCAGGGTCTTGATGGCCTCGACCAGCGACGCGCGCAGGCGGTGGTCGCGCAGCAGGTTCACCGGGTCGGCAGCATCATCGGCTACGTGCCGGTCCAGAAAGCCCGCGCCTTCTTCCGAGTTGCCATTCATGTCTTCCAGGTACACCAGCTGCGTGCCGCGGACCTTGCCGAGCAGTTCCTGGTAGTCGGGCAGGGTCATCTCCAGCTCGGTGGCGATCTCGGACTCCAGCGGGCTGCGGCCCAGCTTCTGCTCCAGCCGCTGCACGGCGCGCTCGATCTCTTTCTGGCTCTTGCGCGAGCCGCGTGACATCCAGTCGCCCTCGCGCAGCTCGTCGATCATGGCCCCGCGGATACGCTGGGTGGCAAAGGTCTCGAACTGCACGCCCTGGGCCACCTCGTAGCGGGTGAGCGCCTCGGACAGGCCGATCATGCCCACCTGGATCAGGTCGTCCAGCTCGATGTTCGGCGGCAGCTTGGCGATCATGTGGTGCGCCAGGCGACGTACCAAGGGCACATACTGGCGCAGCATGTGCTCGCGGTCCATATGGCCTTTGGCGGTGTACATCAGCGGCTTCCCACCCCATGGGCCATCGGGATGGCACTGGCCATCAGGCGCAGCGCGATCTGGTGTGCGTCATCCCAGCGCGCGTGCTGCTGCGGGAACGAGCGTACGGTCATGAAATCGGTTTGGCAGTCCAGGTGCAGGTGCGCGCAGTTTTGCAGCGCCCGACCGGTGGATTTGGCCAGCAGCTCGGCGTTCTTGAAGGGCGCGGTGACGACCGAGGCAATCAGCGGCACCAACCGGGCCTGTAGCAGCAGTTTCTTGAAGTTTTGGTAGGCCCCGATGATGGAGGCGCGCCGCGGCGTGACGGCCAACAGAGGGCGCACCTGGCTGCCCGGCATCAAGGTGGCCAGCAGCTGGGCATCGGCATACACCACGACCAGGTCGCAGCTGCGGAACAGGTGGCTGAGGGCTTGGAGTGGTGGGGGTGACATGGGGGAATCCTGGCGGGTCTGCAGTGCCAGACGGCTCAGCCCCAAACGGGCGGGCACGATGTGCCACGGGGGCGCGTCAAGGTCTGCATCTTCCAGCCAGTGTGCGTGGTCCAGCAGGTTCTGTAAACCTGGATTGTCTTCCGTTTCTGCCGAGCTTGCGTCCAATACGGTGATGCGCAGGCTAAAACTTTGCAAGGCCGCGCAGATCTGCCAGAGCAGCGGCAACTCGGTGGCAGTGTCGCCCCGGGTCACCATGGCGATCACGCTCCAGGCGGCTTGCGGCGCGATGCGGCGCAGGCTTTCGCCTTGGTCGACGCTGGTGTCAAGCATGCGCCCGTTCCTGGCGGCTGGAATCCATCGGTGCCGGGGTGAAGAAGAAGTTCAGATCGGCGGCCTTGGGGTCGAATGCCGACTTGGTGGTGGAGCGCATCGAGGCACGCACCAGCTTCTTGGCATCGGCCGGTTCCCAGTCTTCGGGTACGCGCTGGCCGTTGCACACACCGCGCAGCACCAGCTGGTGGCGGATGATGGCGTCCAGCGCCGGGCCCAGCTTGGCCGCTTCGTCGATTTTGGACAGGATGGCCTGTTGCACGCCCCGGGTCTTGAACGAGGTGAGCACTTCGTCCATGGTGTCGCCGTGGCTGCCTGCATTGAGCACCAGCAGGCGGTTCACGCCGGGCAGGTCCAGCACGTCCATCATGTCGCGCTTGCGCGGGTCTTTGGGGGCGATGCCGGTGGTATCAATCAGCACCATGCGTTTGTTGCCCAGCAGACCCAGCAGGTCTTGCAAGGCCGCGCGGTCGTGGGCCAGGTGGGCTACCACGCCCAGCATGCGGCCAAAGGCGCGCAGTTGCTCGTGGGCGGCAACCCGGTAGGTGTCCAGTGTGATCAGTCCCACGCTGTTGGGGCCATGTACCCGGGCGCAGTGCGCAGCCAGCTTGGCCGCGGTCGTGGTTTTGCCTACGCCGGTGGCACCCACCAAGGCAAATACGCCGCCTTGCTCAAAGATCGGCTTGCTACCGGCATCGGTGCGCAGGTTTTGCTCTAGCACGCCCATCAGCCAGCGGATGGCCTCGGCGGGCGTGGCATCTTCGGGCAGGCGTTCCATGACGGCGCGGGCCAGGTCGGGCGAGTACCCGGCGCGGATCAGCTTGAGCATCAGGTTGGACTGGATCGGGTCCTGCTTGGTCTTGCCCAGCCAGGCCATGGTGTTGAAGCGCTCTTCAATCATGTCCTTCATGGCCTGCAGTTCGTCCACGATGCCCTTGGAGTTGATGGTGGCGGCTGCCGGGGCGGGCTTGGGGCGGGCGACAGGTGGCGCAAACGGCACTGCGTGCACCACGGGCTTGGCGCGCTGTGGGGCCTGGGGCATGGGCGCGGCCTGCACCGAAGTTTTGGCTGGGAAGATCTCGTCGCGCAGGTCGGGGCTGCTTTCGTGGCGGCGGCGCAGCATGCGTTCACGCACGTAGTCCTGGAACGACAGCGTGCTCATGGCCAGTTGCTCGGTGTCTTCCTCCACCGGGATCTGCGCCATGGCGATGGTGGCCGCCGACGCAGGTGCCGGTGCCACGCTGGGCCGGTCCAGCGACGACAGCGAATCTTCCGCGGTGGCCACCACTTCCACGCCGTTGGGCGTGGGGCGGTTGGACAGAATCAGCGTCCCTTCACCAAAGACCGCACGGGCCTTGGCCAAAGCTTCGCGGGACGTGGCAGCGTGAAAGCGTTGGATGTTCATGTCAGTGCACCTTTGAGGATAGGGCCAATGCGGATGGTGTGGGTTTCAGGTATTTCGCTGTGCGCCAGCACCTGCAGCCGGGGGGCTACGCGGCGCACCAGCCGGGAAATGGCGTTGCGGATCTGGTCGGGCACCAACAGGCAGGCCGGCACGCCCAGCTCTTCCTGTTGCAGGGCCACGTCGGCCACGTTGCGGGTCAGCAGTTCGGCCACGCCGGGGTCCAGTGCCGGACCTGCGGCATTGCCCAGGGCTTGCACCAGCATGCGCTCCAGGCTGGGCTCGATGGCAATCACGTTGAGTTCGCGGGTGGGGCCGTAGATTTGCTGCACGATGGCCGGGGCCAGGGCGATGCGCACCCGGCGGGCCAGGTCGGCGGGGTCGGTGGTGGCCACGGCGTGCTCGGCCAGGCATTCGACGATGGTGCGGATATCGCGGATGTGCACAGACTCTTCCAGCAAGAGCTGCAAGACTTTCTGGAACGTGGCGATAGACACCATTTTGGGAACCACTTCTTCAATCAGTTTGGGGGCCAGTTTGCTGACATGCTCCACCAGTTGCTGTGTCTCGGTACGGCTCAGTAAGCGGGCCGCCTGCACTTGCATCAAGTGTGACAAATGTGTGGCCATCACGGTTTCCGAATCAACCACGGTAAAACCTGCCATTTGTGCCGCTTCCTTCTGGCGTTCATCGATCCAGTGGGCGGGCAGGCCAAAGGCCGGGTCGGTGGTGGCCGTGCCGATCAACGGGGTGGTGATGCCGCCCGGGTTGATAGCCAGGTACATGCCCGGGAAGGCCTCGCCTTCGCCCACCACCACGCCGCGCAGGGTGATGCGGTAGCCGCTGGGCTTGAGTTCCAGGTTGTCGCGCACGTGCACCGGTGGGGGTAGAAAGCCCACTTCCTGGGCAAATTTTCGGCGTACGCCCTTGATGCGGGTCAGCAGGTCGCCAGGGCGGGATTTGTCCACCAGGGTGATGAGGCGGTAGCCCAGTTCCAGACCCAAAAGGTCAACAGGCTGCAGGTCGTCCCACGTGGCTTCGCCGTCGGTCGGGGGTGGGCCGACGACCAGGGTGGGGTCTTGCGGCACGGGCCGCTGCGCGATGGCCCACGCGCCGTAAGCCAGTACTGCCGCCATCGACAGGAACACCACGTGCGGCATGTTGGGGATGATGCCCATGACCGCCATGATGCCCGCCGTGATACCCAGCACTTTGGGCGAGTCAAACAGCTGGCCGATGATCTGCTTGCCAATGTCGTCGTCCTTGCCCACACGCGACACCACCATGGCGGCCGCAATGGAGATCAGCAGGCCGGGGATCTGCGCCACCAGCGCATCGCCTACCGCCAGCAGGATATAGGTGTCAGCCGCTTTGGCCGCGGTCAGGTCGTGCTGCAGCACGCCGATGGTGAAGCCGCCCACGATGTTGATCAGCAGGATCAGGATGCCGGCAATCGCGTCGCCGCGCACAAACTTGGAGGCACCGTCCATGGAGCCGAAGAAGTCGGCTTCTTCGCCCACTTCGGCGCGGCGGCGCTTGGCTTCTTTTTCGTTGATCAGGCCGGCGTTCAGGTCGGCATCCACCGCCATTTGCTTGCCGGGCATGGCGTCCAGGGTGAAGCGGGCCGACACCTCGGCAATCCGCTCGGAGCCCTTGGTCACCACCACGAAGTTGATGACCACCAGGATCGCGAACACGATCAGGCCGACTGCGAAGTTGCCACCGATCAGGAAGTGGCCAAAGGCCTCGATCACCGCTCCCGCGGCCCCTGCGCCGGTGTGGCCTTCGAGCAGCACGACGCGGGTGGAAGCCACGTTGAGCGACAGGCGCATCAGCGTGGTGAGCAGCAATACCGATGGAAAAGCGGCAAAGTCCAGCGGACGCACCATGTAGGCGGCCACCATCATCACCATCAGCGCCACGGCGATATTGATGGTGAAAAACGTGTCCAGCAGCCACGCGGGCATGGGCAAGACCATCATGGCCAGGATGATCACCACCATCACGGGGGCCGAGACACCTTGCAGCAGCTTGCGGTTGGTGTTGAACCACTGCTGTGCGGATTTGAGCTGGGGGTTCATGGGGTCGCCTCAGCCAGGATGGTGTTGCTCAGCGGGTCCAGTTCGGGCGGAACATCGGGCTGCGGGAAGCTGTCGGGCATCTGGCCCTCGCCGCGCATGGCGGCTTTCACGCGGTACACATAGGCCAGCACCTGGGCCACGGCGGTGTAGAGGGCCGACGGGATTTCGCCATTGATCTCGGCGTGTGCGTACAAGGCGCGCGCCAGCATGGGCGACTGGAATACCGGGATGGCGTGGCTTTTGGCCACGTCGCGGATCTTCATGGCCACCAGGTCGGCACCCTTGGCGATGACCTGCGGGGCGCGCATGGTTTTTTCGTCGTACTTGAGGGCCACGGCGAAGTGGGTGGGGTTCATCAGCACAAAGTCGGCCTTGGGCACGGCGGCCACGCTGGTGCGCTGGGCAATCTCGCGGGCCCGGGCGCGCATCTGGCCCTTCATCTGGGGGTTGCCGTCGGATTCCTTGTGCTCCTGCTTCACCTCCTGGTGCGACATTTTCAGACGCGACTTCATCAGAAAGGTTTGCAGCGGCACGTCGATGGCCGCCACGGCAAATACCACCAGCAGCAACAGGCTCATGCCCGAGGTGATCCAGTTCGCCACGTGCTGGATGGAGGCTGCGGAGGGCTGCAGCACCAGCTGCGCGACCGACTGCAGGCTGTTGGACAAATAGGTCCAGGCCACCGCGATCAGTACGGTGGTGATGACCAGCAATTTGAGGATGTCGGTGGCTTGCTCTTTGGAAAACAGGCGGCCGAACCCCGAGATGGGATTGATGCGGCTGAAGTCCGGCATGATGGGTTTCAGGCTGGCCACCCAGCCGCCCGATGCCACCGCACTACCGATGGCCGCGGCCAACACGATCGCCGCGAACACGCTGCTGGCCACCATGCCGACCAGCACGACGTCCTGCAACCGGTCCAGCATGCTGCCGTTTTGCGCCAACGTGGCCGCATCAAACGACAGCTGCTGGCCCAGAACCCGCTTGAAGTGCTCTAAAAAAGAGGGGGCCAGCACCAGCACCGCAACGGAGCCCGTACCCAACACCGCCAGATGGGACAAGTCCTTGGAGCGAGAGGCCTGCCCATCCTTGCGCGCTTGGTCGAGCTTGCGCTGGGTGGCGGGTAGGTCTTTGTCTTGGCTGGATGATTCCATGGCAATGGGGTTTTAGGAATCCCCATTGTCGGCACCGAGCCGCTGCGCTAAAGCCTGATAAACAGGCTTTAGCGTGGCTTATTAAAAGCCTAGGCTGGCGAGCAAATCATCCACTTGCGACTGGTCCGTCACCACATCGGTGCGGTTTGAAGCGTCGACCACCGGGCCTGCCAGTCCTTCCAGGACTTTGGGCTGGATCGGCGAAGGACTGGGCGCGGTCTGGATCAGCAGCTCGATCAGCTGCTTTTCGATCGTCGACGTCAGGTTCACTACCCGCGCAATCACCTGGCCGGTCAGGTCGTGGAAATCCTGCGCCATCATGATTTCGGTCAGGTGCATGTCGATTTCTTTGCTGGCGCGCTCGACGTCGGCCACAAAGTTGTACACCGCGCCGGTGGCGACGGCAGCCACCGGGTCCTTGACGATGAACGCGGCCAGCTTGCTGGTTTCCGCGGCAATGAAGTCGTGCTGGATTTTGGCCAGGTCGACCCGGCTGAGCACCTTTTCAGCCGCTTCGCCGGTCAGGCGAGCGATGTAGGTCAGGCGGCTTTGTGCGTCGGGTAGCTCTTCGGCGCTGCCCTTGAGTTTGTCGGTATAACCCAACTCGTTGAGCGAATTGTGCAGTTGGCGTGTCAGCATGCCCAACTTCTGGTGCACCGCTGGCTGCAACTCTCCATCGGCGGGTAGGGCAGCGGCGGTCATGCTGGAATCAGCCCGTTCTTTTTGAGAATGTGCGTCAGCTTTTCTTCCAGCGTGGCCTTGGTAAACGGCTTCACGATATACCCGGCAGCGCCACCTTGGGCGGCGGCCACGATATCTTCCTTGCGGGCTTCGGCGGTCACCATCAGCACCGGCAGGTGCTTCAGCTTTTCGTCGCCCTTGATTTCGGCCAGCAACTGGAAGCCGTTCATGTTGGGCATGTTGATATCGCTCACCACGAAATCAAAATGCACGCCACTGCGCAGCTTTTGCAGGGCGGCCAGACCGTCTTCGGCTTCATCCGCATCGGGATAACCGCTTTCTTTGAGCAGGTTACGCACGATGCGGCGCATGGTGGAGAAGTCATCCACGATTAAAAAACGCAGGTCATTTGCCACGGGTGACCCTTTCGATGAAGGTTGCAGGAATAGAGCGCATTTTGAAGGTTCTCGGCGATATCATGGTTTGGGTACACCCCGTGCGGGCGTTGGAACGGCAGTCTGCTCGGGTTCCGGCGCTGTTTCATTTGTTACAGAAGATGCTATTGTGGCATTGCCCATCAGCCGCGCCTCCGCTTCTCTGGTCATGATCGTAATGCTGATGCGCCGATTCACCGGGGCGACCGGTGTTTTGGGGTCCAGCAGGCTGCTGGCTGCCAGGCCCACCACGCGGGCCATTTTTTCATCGGGCATGCCGGCTGCCACCAATTCGCGGCGCGAAGCATTGGCCCGGTCCGCGGATAGTTCCCAGTTGCTGTAGCCCCGCTCACCATTGCCATAGGGCGTGCTGTCGGTATGCCCAGCCAGGCTGATGCGGTTTTCGACCCCGTTCAGGGCCTCGCCGATCGCCCGCAAAATATCGCGCATATAGGGTTTGACCAGGGCGCTGCCGCTGTCGAACATGGGGCGGTTTTGCTCGTCCACAATCTGGATCTGCAATCCGTCGGGGGTGGTTTCCATGCGGATCTGCGAGCGGAATTCAGCGAGTTTCGGGTTGTTGGTGATCAATGCGTCGATCTTGTCGCGCAAATTCTTGATGCGCGAAGCATCCTGCTTGGCAATTTCGGCCTTGGCTGCGGCTTCGTCCATCTTCTTTTTGACCGGGTCATCGCCCGTGCCGCGGGTGCCTTGCCCGGCCGTCTTGGTCAGGTCGGAGCCGCCGCCCGACAAAATGCTGTTACTCGCCCCCGCGCCGCTGCCGCCTTGCATGGCCACCTTGAGCGGGGTGTTGAAGAAATCGGACAGGCCTTTTTTGTCGCCTTCCGATGTGGAGCCCAGCAGCCACATCAGCAAAAAGAAGGCCATCATGGCCGTTACAAAGTCGGCGTAGGCGATCTTCCAGGCACCACCATGCACGGCGTGGCCACCTTTTTTGATCTTCTTGACGATGATCGGTTGGAGCTTTTTGCCTTCCGTCGCCATATCAGTCTGCTAAAGAATTACTTCTTGCCACGCACATGGCCTTCCAGTTCTGCAAAGCTGGGTCGGTCGCCCGAGAACAGCACCTTGCGGCCAAACTCGATGGCGGTGGCCGGGTTGTAGCCCTGCATGCTGGCCAGGAGCGTGGTTTTCATGCACTGCAGTTCCTTGGCACTGTCTTCGGTTTTTTGCTCCAGCAGGCCGCCCAGCGGCTCCACCACGCCATAGGCCAGCAAAATCCCCAGGAAGGTTCCCACCAGCGCCGACGCAATCATGCCGCCCAGCACCGATGGTGGCTGTCCCACAGAGCCCATGGTGTTCACCACCCCCAACACCGCAGCCACAATCCCGAAGGCGGGCAGCGCGCCGGCCAGCCGGGCGATGGCCGCAATCGGGGCGTGGGCTTCAGCGTGGTGGGTGTCGATCTCGCTGTCCATCAGCGACTCGATTTCGTGGGCGTTCAGGTTGCCCGACACCATCATGCGCAGATAGTCGGTCATGAACTCCACCACATGGTGGTCGCTGCCCACCGTGGCGTACTTTTTGAAGATTTCGGAGTTCTCGGGCGACTCCACGTCGCCTTCGATCGCCATCAGGCCTTCCTTGCGGGCTTTTTGCAGAATGTCATACATCAGCGACAGCAACTCCATGTAGCGCGTCTTGGTGTATTTGGAGCCTTTGAGCGCCTGCGGCAGCAGGGCCATGGTGGCTTTGAGCACTTTGGGCTGGTTGTTCACCGCAAACGCGCCCAGCGCACCGCCGAAGATGGTGATCAGCTCAAACGGCAGGGCGTGCAAGATCACTGAAATGTTGCCACCGTGGAAGATGTAAACACCAAAGATGCAACCCATGGAGACGGCATAGCCGATGAGAACAATCATGTTTGGATGGTGGCAGTCGTTAACGGGGGAGTTATGGCGGTGGGCGCGGCTTGGCGCTGGTACGCTGTGTGTAAATGTATCGGATTTATGGGCGCGTGCACCAGAAGAAGAGGCCCAAAACGACAGCTAATCGGGCTTTGTGGTTGCCGAGTCGTCGTTATCCTTGACCATCAGACACTCCCTGCGCTCCAGGCAGCAAGACCATGATCGACGCAAGTACCGAGACATCCAGCCCGCAGCACACCGACACCACGACCGTGGACAGCCTGCTGGAGCAGGCTATCGAGGCCCACCGGGGCCTGGACTTCGTCGCAGCGGAAACGGACTACCGTGCTCTACTGTCCCGTGAGCCTGAACATGCCGATGCGAGTCACAACCTGGGCGTGTTGCTGGCGGTGCAATTGCTGAGGCCCCAGGAGGCCTTGCCTTATTTTGAGGCGGCGCTGAATGCTGATGCCGAGCGGCCCCAGTTTTGGTTCAGTTACATCGACTGCCTGGTGCGCTGCGAGCACTTCGACCTGGCCCGCCAGGTCTTGCCGTTGGCCCAGGGCTTGTCGGTGGGCATGGTCAATGCGCTGACCGAGCGGATGCCGCGGCTGGCCGACACATCCACCCCTGTCGCTATCCCCGAGCCGGAGCGGGAACCCAACCAGACGGAAAAGCAGGCCCTGGTGAGCCTCTTTCAGCAAAAAAAATACGAGCAAGGCGAAGCGCACGCCCGCAAGCTGGTGCAGCGCTACCCCGAAAGCGGCTTCGCCTGGAAGGCGCTGGGCACCATGCTGCAGCCGCAAGGAAAGAAAGAAGAGGCCCTGGAAGCCAAGAAAAGGGCGGTGCAATTGCTGCCTGACGACGCTGAGGGTCTGTGTAACCTGGGGCGCTCGTACTTTGAGCTGGGCCTGACGCTGCAGGCTATTGAGGCCCTGCGGACCTGCGTAGCCACCAAGCCAGACTATGCCGAGGCCTTGAACAATTTAGGTTTGGCGTTGAATGCCAATGGCCAGGTGGATGAAGCGCGCCAATGTTTTGAGCGTGCGATAAAGATCAACCCCCAATTTGCAGAGGCACTCAACAACCTCAGCGGCTTGTTCACATTGAATGGGCAGATCGACGAAGCTATTGCCGTCTTGCAAAAAGCCGTTGCAGCCAAGGCCGATTACAAAATTGCTTTTGACAATTTGCTGTTCGTGGTGAATTACCACCCCGACCGCAGTGCCGAGGAGATATTCAAAAGTTACAGCGAGTACGAACGGCGCTTTGGTGCGCCAGCACGTGCCGAGTGGGTGCCTCACCAAAACCCGCGCAGCACCCAGCGGCGCTTGAAAGTGGGCTACGTGTCCCCCGACTTCAGGGGCCATGCCTGCACCTATTTCATGGAGCCCTTGCTGGCCCGGCATGACCGACAGGTGGTGGAGCTCTACGCCTACGCAGAGTTGACGCATGAAGATGCCGTCACCCAGCGGTACAAGCAGTATGTTGAGCACTGGGTGCCCACCCGGGGCATGAGCGACGTGGCCCTGGCGCAGCGCATCCGGGCCGATGGCATCGACATCCTGGTCGATCTGGCGGGTCACACTGCGGGCAACCGCCTGGGCGCGTTTGCCCGCAAACCGGCGCCGGTGTCGATGAGCTGGATGGGATTTGGCTATACCACCGGCCTGCGGGCCATCGACTACTACCTGACCGATGCCGTGTGCACGCCCGCGGGCAGCGATCACCTGTTCTCGGAAGAACCATGGCGCCTGGACGGCACCTGCTTTACGGCCTACCGCCCCGGCCCCGGCATGGGCGAGGTCAATGCCTTGCCCGCCGCGCAGCGCGGCTATGTCACGCTGGGCACTTTGACCCGGGGCGTACGCATCAACCACCACAGCCTGCGCGTGTGGGCCAGCATCTTGTTGCGGCTGCCCACGGCCCATTTGGTGATCGACAGCCGGTCGTTCCTGGACGCCACGGTGCAGGCCGACGCGGTGCAGAAGTTTGCCGCCTACGGCATCGCTGCCGAGCGCCTGCACATCGGCTTTAACAGCCCACCGTGGGACGTGCTGCGCGGCATTGACCTGGGGCTGGACTGCTTTCCGCACAACAGCGGCACCACCCTGTTTGAAACCCTGTACATGGGCATCCCGTATGTGACCTTGGCGGGCCGCCCCAGCGTGGGCCGCATTGGCAGCAGCATCCTGCACAGCCTGGGCCACCCGGAGTGGATTGCCCACAGCGAAGACGACTACATCGAGAAGGTCGTCGCCCTGGCCTGTGATCTGCCCGCCCTGGCCCGGCACCGCGCCAGCCTGCGTGCCGAAATGCAGGCCAGTGTGCTGATGGACGAGAGCGGCTTTACCCGCAAGGTCGAGCAGGCCTATGCCCAGATGTTTGCCCGCTGGGCCAGCACCGCCCCGCAAGCCACCCAAAAGGCGTCTCCCGTGGCGCGCCGCAGCCAGCCCAGCGCCGATGAAATGAAGTTGGTTTCCTCGCTTTTCCAATCCCGCGACTTTGTGGCGGGTGAAGCCGCCGCCCGCGAGTTGGTGCGCTTGTACCCGCAGCACGGTTTTGGCTGGAAGGCTCTGGGCATCATGCTGCACCCTTTGGGTCGTGCCGAAGAGTCGTTGCAGGCCAAGAAGCAAGCCGCGCACCTGATGCCGCAGGATGCCGAGGCCGCCTGCAACCTGGGCCAGTCCCTGCAAGACATGGGGCAATACGCGCTGGCCGAAACGGTCTTGCAGCGGGCCTTGGCGCTCAAGCCCGACTACGCCGAGGCCTACAACAACCTGGCCATCACCTACCAAAAAATGGGGCGCATCCCCGAATCGGAGGCCAACTTCCAGGCAGCTTTGGCTCTCAAACCCCAAAGCATCTGGATTTTTGACAACCTGTTGTTCACGCTGAACTACCACCCCGACCACAGTGCCGAGGAGATATTTAAGAGCTACTGCGAGTACGAGCGCCGATTTGGCGATCCCTACCGGAGCGCCTGGAAGCCGCACACCAACCAGCGCACCCCGGGGCGGCGCTTGAAGGTGGGCTATGTGTCGCCCGATTTTCGCAGCCACGCGTGCAGCTACTTTCTGGAGCCCTTGCTGGCCCGGCATGACCCGGCGCTGGTCGAGGTCACCGCCTATGCCGACCTGAGCATAGAAGATGCGGCGAGCCAGCGCTACAAGGGCTACGTGTCCCATTGGGTGCCCACCCGGGGCATGAGCGACGCGGCCCTGGCGCAGCGCATTCGGGCCGATGGCATCGACATCCTGGTTGATCTGGCAGGTCACAGCACAGGCAACCGCCTGGGCGCATTTGCCCGCAAACCGGCGCCCGTGTCGATCAGCTGGATGGGCTACGGCTACACCACCGGCCTGCGTGCCATTGACTACTACCTGACCGATGCCGTGTGCACGCCCGCGGGCAGCGAGCACCTGTTCTCGGAAGAGCCATGGCGCCTGGACGGCACCTGCTTTACGGCCTACCGTCCCGGCCCCGGCATGGGCGAGGTCAATGCCTTGCCCGCCGCGCAGCGCGGCTATGTCACGCTGGGCACTTTGACCCGGGGCGTGCGCATCAACCACCACAGCCTGCGCGTGTGGGCCAGCATCTTGTTGCGGCTGCCCACGGCCCATTTGGTGATCGACAGCCGGTCGTTCCTGGACGCCACGGTGCAGGCCGACGCGGTGCAGAAGTTTGCCGCCTACGGCATCGCTGCCGAGCGCCTGCACATCGGCTTTAACAGCCCACCGTGGGACGTGCTGCGCGGCATCGACCTGGGGCTGGACTGCTTTCCGCACAACAGCGGCACCACCCTGTTTGAAACCCTGTACATGGGCATCCCGTATGTGACCTTGGCGGGCCGCCCCAGCGTGGGCCGCATTGGCAGCAGCATCCTGCACAGCCTGGGCCACCCGGAGTGGATTGCCCACAGCGAAGACGACTACATCGAGAAGGTTGTCGCCCTGGCCTGTGATCTGCCCGCCCTGGCCCGGCACCGCGCCAGCCTGCGGGCCGAAATGCAGGCCAGTGTGCTGATGGACGAGAGCGGCTTTACCCGCAAGGTCGAGCAGGCCTATGCCCAGATGTTTGCCCGCTGGGCCCACCAGACCGCGGTGGATGCGGTAGAAGCCACGCCGAGCGTGGACGAGATGAATGCCCTGGTGCGTCTGTTCCAGGACCAGGCGTTTGCCCAGGGCGAGGCGGCAGCGCAGGCCCTGGTGGCGCGCTACCCGCGCCATGGCTACAGCTGGAAGCTGCTGGGTTCCTTTTTGCAAAAGCAGGGCCATGTGGAGGCCGCTTTGCAGGCCAAGCAACGTGCCGTGCAGTTGCTGCCCGACGACACCGAGGCCTTGTTCAATCTGGCGCTGGCCTATGAGCAGCAGGGCCTGATGGCCCAGGCCGAGCCCTGCTACCGCGCCGTGATTGCCCAGCACCCGGACGATGCCGACGCCCACCACAATCTGGGCAACACCCTGGTCGGACAGGGACAGCAAGCGCAGGCCATCCCCTGTTACCGCGAAGCCCTGCGCTTGCAACCGCAGCTGGAGAGTGCCTACGACAGCCTCGGCGGGCTCTTGCAAGACGCGGGCTTCCTGGTGGAGGCCGAGTCGGTGTGGCGCCGGTTTTTGCAGGTCAAGCCCGGTCATATGCAGGCGGTCATACAACTGGGGCGCAATCTGCAACGGCAAGGCCGCCGTGCCGAAGCAGAGGCCTGCATGCGCAGTGCCGTGGACGTGAAGGAAGACGACCTTGCCGATTACTTCACCCGCGCCAACCTGCTGGGCGAGCTGGGCCTGTACGCTGATGCCGAGGCCGATTTCCGTCGGGCGCTGGACATCAACCCCAAAGCCCCTGAAATCTGGTGCAATCTGGCCGCCAATCTCAAAGAACAAGGGCGGCTGACCGAGGCCGAAGCCTGCGCGCAACGGGCCTTGGACATCCAGCCTGAACTGGTGGTTGCGGTGACCAACCATGCCGTGATCTTGATGACCCAGGGGCGGTTGATCGAGGCGGAGGCCGGTTTCCGCAAGGCTTTGGAGCTGATGCCGGACAACCAAGGCATTTTCTCCAACATGCTGTTTGCGCTGAACTACGACGCAGACAAAAGCGCCGAGGAGATCTTCGAGGCGTACCGTGAATTTGACCGACGGTTTTGCAGCGTCCACCGGGACACCTGGACCCCCCATACCAACGTCCCGGCGGCTGGGCGGCGGCTCAAGGTGGGCTACGTGTCGCCAGACTTCAAGAACCACTCGTGCATCTTCTTTATGGAGCCCCTGCTGTCACAGCACGACGCCCAAGTGGTCGAGCTGTACGCTTACGCCGACCTCACCCAGGAAGACCACGCCACCAAGCGCTACAAGGAGTACTTTGAGCACTGGGTGCCGATACGCGGCATGTCGGACGTGGCCTTGGCGCAGCGTATCCGGGCCGATGGCATTGATATCTTGGTGGACATGGCAGGCCACACCTCGGGCAACCGCTTGTGCCTGTTTGCCCGCAAGCCTGCCCCGGTGTCCATGAGCTGGATGGGCTATGGCTACACCACCGGCCTGCAAGCCATTGACTACTACCTGACCGATGCCATCAGCGCGCCACAGGGCAGCGAACACCTGTTTGCGGAAACCCCCTGGCCCCTGCCCGATACCTGTTTTACCGCGTACCGCCCTGGCACATCGATGGGCGAGGTGAACGCCTTGCCCGCGCTGCAGCGGGGTTATGTGACGCTGGGCACGCTCACGCGGGGCGTGCGCATCAACTACCGCACCATCCGCGTGTGGGTGCAGATCTTGCAGCGCCTGCCCACGGCGCGCATCGTGATCGACAGCAGTTCCTTCAAAGACCACGACGTGGCGCAGGCCCTGCTGCTGCAATTCACGGCGCAGGGCATTGCGCAGGAGCGTGTGTACGTCGGCTACAACAGCCCCCCGTGGGACGTGCTGCGCGGTATCGACATCGGGCTGGACTGCTTTCCGCACAACTCCGGCACCACGCTGGTGGAGACCCTGTACATGGGCATTCCCTATGCCACCTTGGCGGGCCGGCCCAGCGTGGGGCGCATCGGAAGCTCCATCTTGCACGCCGTAGGCCACCCAGAGTGGATTGCCCAGACCGAAGACGAATACGTCGACATCGTGGTCGCCCTGGCCCATGACCTGCCCGCCCTGGCCGCGCACCGCGCCAATTTGCGGGGTGAGATGCAGGCCAGCACGCTGATGGACGAGCCCGGCTTTGCCCGCAAGGTCGAGACCGCCTACGCACAGATGTTCCAACGCTGGGAGGAGTCGCAAACATGAAAGCCGTCATTTTGGCCGGGGGCCTGGGCACCCGCATCTCGGAGGAAACCCACCTCAAACCCAAGCCGATGATCGAGATCGGTGGCAAGCCCATCCTGTGGCACATCCTGAAGATGTACTCCGCCCACGGCGTGAACGACTTCGTGATCTGCTGCGGCTACAAGGGCTACATCATCAAGGAATACTTCGCCAACTATTTCCTGCACATGTCTGACGTGACCTTCGACATGGCCAACAACCGCATGGAAGTGCACCACAAGCACGCCGAGCCCTGGAAGGTGACCCTGGTGGACACCGGCGACGACTCCATGACCGGCGGCCGCCTCAAGCGGGTGGCCGACTACCTGCGGGGTGAAGAAGCCTTTTGCTTCACCTACGGGGACGGCGTGTCGGATGTGGATATTGGTGCATCCATCGCCTTCCACCACCGGCACGGCAAGCTGGCCACCGTCACCGCGGTGCAGCCCCCGGGCCGCTATGGCGCGTTGAACATGCGCGGTGCGGTGGTGCAGGGCTTCACCGAGAAGCCGCGTGGCGATGGCGGCTTGATCAACGGGGGCTTTTTTGTGCTCTCGCCCCAGGTGCTGGGCCGCATTGCCGACGACCACACCAGCTGGGAGCAAGAGCCGCTGACGGGCCTGGCCGCCGAAGGCCAGCTCATGGCTTTTGAACACACCGGCTTCTGGCAACCCATGGACACGCTGCGTGAGAAAAACCTGCTCGAAGAGCTGTGGCTGTCGGGCAAAGCCCCCTGGAAAACATGGTGATGTGGTCTGACACCCCGGTTTTTCTCACCGGCCACACCGGCTTCAAAGGCGGCTGGCTGGCCCTGTGGCTGCACGCGCTGGGGGCCAAGGTGCACGGCTACGCGCTGGACCCGAACACCACCCCCAACCTGTTTGGCGCGGCGCGTGTGGCCGAGGTGCTGGCCAGCGACGCGCGCGCCGATCTGGCCGACCGCACCGCGTTGCAGGCCGCGTTGACCGCCGCCCAGCCCCGAGTCGTATTCCACCTGGCCGCCCAGCCCTTGGTGCGCGCCAGCTATGCCGACCCGCTGGGCACCCTCGCCACCAACGTCATGGGCACCGCCCACCTGCTGGAGGCCGTGCGCCAGGTGCCCAGCGTGCGCGCCGTGGTGGTGGTGACGACCGACAAGGTCTACGACAACCGCGAATGGGTCTACCCCTACCGCGAAAGCGATGCACTGGGCGGGCACGACCCCTACAGCGCCAGCAAGGGCGCGGCGGAAATCGTGGCCGCCAGCTACCGCGCCAGCTTCTTCCACACCCCCGGCGCGGCGCAGATCGCCACCGCCCGCGCGGGCAACGTCATCGGCGGCGGCGACTGGGCGGCCGACCGGCTGGTGCCGGATTGTTTGAAGGCCTTTGCGCATGGCCAGCCGGTGCAGCTGCGCTTTCCCGGTGCGGTACGGCCCTGGCAGCACGTTTTGGAGCCACTGTCGGGCTATTTGCGCCTGGCCCAGGCCCTGCAGGACGGCCCCGCTGCCGCCAGCGCCTGGAACTTCGGCCCCGATGCCCGCGGCGAGGCTACCGTGGGCCAGGTCGCCCAGCGGCTGGCCGTGCTGTGGGGGCAGGGCGCACGCGTCGAATTTCCCGAGGGTGGCAGCCACCCGCACGAGGCCGGCCAGTTGCGCCTGGACATCACGCGCGCCCGCGCCGCGCTGGGCTGGCAACCGCGCTGGAGCCTGGAGGAAGCCCTGGCCCACACGGTGGCCTGGCAGCGTGCCTGGCGGGCCGGGGACGACATGGCGGTGGCCTGTCGGGACCAGATAGCCGCATTTGGTGGCGTGGAGTAAATGCTATGTTATTAGTAGCTTCTCACGCTCTATCCATAAGCGTTGGAGGTCGTTTTGATGCTTGAAGTCGCCACACCGCGTTTTCATTTCCAGCCCACGCCCCTGGCCGGGTTGTGGCTGGCGCAGCGCCAGCCCATCCGCGACGCGCGGGGTTTTTTTGCCCGCTTCTACTGCGCGCAGGAGTTTGCCGCCATCGGCGTGGTGCAGCCCTTGGCGCAGATCAACCATTCGTTCTCCCACCAGCCCGGCACGCTGCGCGGCCTGCACTTCCAGCACCCGCCGCACGCCGAAACCAAGGTGGTCAGCTGCCTGAGCGGCCGCATTTTTGACGTGGCGGTGGATTTGCGCAGCGGCTCACCTACCTTTTTGCAGTGGTTTGGCGTGGAGCTGTCGGCCCAGGCGCAAAACAGCCTGGTGATCCCTCCCGGCTTCGCCCATGGTTTCCAGACGCTGGAGCCTGACAGCGAAATTCTCTACCTCGTCACCACCGCCTACAGCGCGGAATTCGAGGACGGCCTGCACCCGCTCGACCCGGCGCTGGCCATCGACTGGCCCCTGCCAGTGGCCGAAATATCGGCCCGCGATGCCCAGCGCCCGCTGCTGGATGTGGCCACCTACGCGGGTGTTCCCCATGTCTGAAGCCCCCTCCATCACCGTGCTGGGCGCGGGGGGCTTTATCGGCCAGCACTTGGTGGCGCACTTGCAGCGGGCGGGCCACGCCTGCTATGCCCCGGTGCGGGGCGACCCGGCGGTGTTCACCCGGCCGCTGGGGCATGTGGTCTACGCCATTGGCCTCACGGCCGACTTTCGCAGCCGCCCGCTGGACACGGTGGAGGCGCATGTGTGCTTTTTGCGGCAACTCCTGCAACAGGCGCAGTTCACGTCGCTGACCTACCTGTCGAGCACCCGCGTTTACGCCGGTGCCACCGATACGCGCGAATCGGCCCGCCTGCACGTCAACCCCAACGATGCCAGCGACCTGTACAACCTGTCCAAGCTGATGGGCGAGTCGCTGTGCCTGCACGGCGGCCATGCGGGCATGAAGGTGGCGCGTCTGTCCAACATCGTCGGCCTGCGGCCCGACCCCGACATTTTTATCGACCAGCTGCTGGCCGAAGGCTGCCGCACCGGCCATGTGCACCTGCACACCGCGCTGGCGTCCTGCAAAGATTACCTGTCCATTGGCGACGCGGTGGAGCTGTTGACCCGCATCGCCCTCAGCCCCGACACCGGCATCTTCAACCTGGCCAGCGGCGAGGGCGTGGCCAACCAGCAGGTGGTTGAAGCCCTGCAACGCCACATGGGCTTTACCGTGACGGTGGCGCCGGAGGCCCCGGTGTGGGACTTTCAGCCCATCGACACCCACAAGACCCGCGCTCGCTTTGGCCTGGTGCCCCAGCCATTTGCCGATTACTTTCCCCATTTCCTCCAGCAATACCGACAACACAGGAGTCTGCATGCCCTACCTTGAAACCACCCCCTCGGCCCACCCCGATTACCAGCTGGAAAAGCAGCAGCGCATTGCCGCCTTTGCCGACGATGCCGAGTTTCGGGCGCTCTCCAACCAATGGCGTGCCATGGCCCTGGAGCGCAAGTACATGAACAACTTCTCCTGGCTGGGCCGTCCGCTGATCCAGCTGCCGATGGACGCGATGGCGCTGCAAGAGATCATCTGGGCCGTGAAGCCCGACCTCATCATTGAAACCGGCGTGGCCCACGGCGGCTCGGTGGTGCTGTCGGCCTCGATGCTGGAGCTGCTGGGCCACGGCGAGGTGGTGGGTATCGACATCGACATCCGCCCGCACAACCGCCAGGCCATTGCCGCCCACCCCATGGGCCATCGCATTTCGCTGATCGAAGGCTCCAGCGTCGCCCCCGAGGTGGTGGCCCAGGTCAAGGCGCTGGCGGCGGGCAAAAAGAAGGTGCTGGTGTGCCTGGACTCCAACCACACCCACGCGCACGTGCTGGCCGAGCTGAACGCCTATGCCGAGCTGGTCAGCGTGGGCAGCTACTGCATCGTGTTTGATACGTTTGTGGAAGACATGCCTGACGACTACGTGTGGACCGACCGCCCCTGGGGCAAGGGCGACAACCCCAAGACGGCCGTGTGGGAGTGGATGAAGCACAACCCCGGCTTTGTGATCGACAAGTCGGTGGAAGACCGTTTGCTGGTCACCTCTGCGCCCGACGGGTTTTTGCAACGCATCGCCTGAGGTAGCGCCATGAACTTTCTCTCCAGCGTGTTTTTTGGCATCCAGGCCGAGGGCTTTGTGCAGGGCGTGCAAAAGACCATCGACAGCATCCCGCACAAAGACGGTATCTTCACCGGCGACAACCTCATCACCTTCGGCCGCAACCTGGGCTTCTTCCAGGATGAAAAATTCATGGCGGCGTGGCGTGGCAATGTGGAGACGCCGGTCGAAGAAGCCATCGTCTGGCGCCTGGCCGTGCTGGCCTGGGCCGCCAAAAGCGTGATCGCCCGCAAGATACCGGGCGACTTTGTGGAATGCGCCTGCTACAAGGGCATTACCGCCCGCATCTTGTGCGAGTACACCGACTTTGCCCAGCGGCCCGACCGCAGCTACTACCTCTACGACCTGTTCGAGCACGACGACAGCATGCTGCACCATTCCATGGCCGAGCACAGCACCACCCTGTTTGACAAGGTGACCGCGCGCTTTGCCGACCACCCCAATGTGCAGGTGGTGAAGGGCAGCATCCCCGAGGTGCTGCACCAGGTCAGCCCGGAAAAAGTGGCCTTCCTGCACATCGACCTGAACAACGCCCCGGCGGAGATCGGCGCGCTGGAGGTTTTGTTCGACCGCCTGTCGCCAGGGGGCATTTTGGTGCTGGACGACTATGGCTGGCTGGCCTACCGGGCCCAAAAGCTGGCCGAAGACCCCTGGCTGGCCGAGCGCGGCTACCAGGTGCTGGAGCTGCCTACGGGGCAGGGGCTGGTGTTCAAGTGATCACCATCCACCCCCAAGCCCAGGTATCGCACCTGGCCGATATCGAAGACTCGGTGCGCGGCACCCGCATCGACATTGGTGCCCACACCGTGGTGGACAGCTTCGTCAAATTCAAGCCTGCAGGCGGCACTGGCGACGTGGTGGTGGGCGAGTGGTGTGTCATCAATAGCGGTTGCGTGCTCTACACCGGCAACGGCATCCATATCGGCAACCAGGTTGCGATCGCCGCCAACTGCACCTTTGCCCCGGTCAACCACGCCTACCAGGACCGCCACCGTCCCATCCGCGAACAGGGCTTCATGCCCAGCAAGGGCGGCATCGTGGTGGAAGACGACGTGTGGATCGGTGCCAACGTTGTGCTGCTGGACGGCTGCATCCTGCGGCGGGGCTGCGTGGTGGCGGCGGGCTCCATCGTGCGGGGCGAGGTCGCGGCCTACTCGGTGGTGGCCGGACAGCCGCTGCGCGTGGTGGGCATGCGGCAGTAGGCCGATGGCCTGAAGGGGCTGGTTTGCTATGTAATTTGATGTCAAATTACATAGCTGCTTACGCTGATCAAATAAGCGCAGGCACCTTCTTTGGTGCATAAAAAAAGGCCTCGAAAGGCCTTTTTTTATGCGGGGGAGGCTTACTGCTGCAGCAGCGACAACACACCCTGTGGCAGCTTGTTGGCCTGGGCCACCATGGCTGTACCGGCCTGCTGCAGAATTTGGGTGCGTGACAGGTTGGCCGTTTCCTGGGCAAAGTCGGCATCCACGATCCGGCCCTTGGCGGCGGCCAGGTTTTCTATCTGGATGCTGATGTTGCTCACAGCGCTTTCAAAGCGGCTTTGCAGCGCACCCAGGTTGGCGCGGGCCGAGTTCACCTGGTCGATGGCCGCGTCGATCTTCTTCAGGGCCACCCAGGCATTGCGCTGGGTGTCCACGGTCAGGGTGTCGATGCCCAGCGCGTCGGACGTGGTGTTGACGGCATTGATCGTGGAGCCCATCGCCGCAATCGAGGTCAGGCCGGTGGTCGCGGCGGTAAAGCCGGTGAGCGCCACCACGGCGGCATCGCCGTTGGAGTCCAGCTTGGCCGACATCAGGTCGATGCGGTACGTTTGGTCCAGGTTTTGTGACAAGAAGGCGGTCACGCCGGTGTCGGTGGATTTGCGGTTAAGCGCCTCTACCACCTGGCCCATGCGCTCCGAGCCTGAGCTGGCGGCCGCCAGAGGGCCCAGGTCGAAGGAAAACGTGCCGGCCCCGGTGACCGATATCGACAAAGTCCCCGCGCTCAACGCGGTCAGTGAATTCACCGACGAGGCCGCCACCTGGCTGGCCGACTGGTCATAGCCGTAGGCGATGTCGGCCAAGCCGACGGCGGTGGAGTTGGTCAGTGCACCCAGCGATGCCACGTCGCCCGAGTTGGCCCCTACCTGGAACACCGCCCCGGCAAACGAGCCGTCCAGAATCTTTCGACCGTTGAACGAGGTCTGCTTGGCGACCCGGTCGATTTCATCGGTCAGCTGGCCGACCTCGGCCTGCAAGGCCTGGCGGTCCGCGGCGCTGTTGGTGGCATTGCTGGCCTGTACCGCCAGTTCCCGCATACGTTGCAGCATGTCGCCCACCTTGCCCAACGCACCTTCAGCCGTTTGCGCCAAGGAAATGCCATCGTTGGCATTGCGGGCCCCCACCGAGAGGCCGCGCAACTGGGTCGTCATGCGTTCGGCGATGGCCAGGCCAGCGGCGTCGTCCTTGGCGCTGTTCACGCGCAGACCAGAGGACAGGCGCTGCATGGATGTGGCCAGCCCCATCGCACTGGTTGCCAGATTGCGCTGGGCGTTGAGAGAATTGACGTTGGTATTGATCGTGGCAGCCATTGCGAAGCTCCTTTAAGGAAAGATGTTGGCCAAAGCCGGTTGTGGTCAGCTCTGCTGGCCAACGACCATGAGCGGTAAGTAAATTGTGGTCATTTGGGTTTTTGGCGTTGCCGCGATAAGCGGCAAGAAAACCCCGGTTATTTACGCGTTAGCCCTAAAGTTTTGGCGCGGACACCCGAAAACCTATCCAACGGGCCTTTTCACTGGTTCGTCATTGGACCCACACCTTAGGAGCTTTGAAATGACCACCACTATCAATACCAACGTAAATTCGCTGAATGCGCAGCGCAACCTGATGGCTTCTGGCGGCTCGCTCGCCACCTCCATGCAGCGCCTGTCCTCCGGCCTGCGCGTGAACAGCGCCAAGGACGACGCCGCTGGCCTGGCTATTGCCGAGCGCTTTTCCAGCCAGATCAAGGGCTTGACGGTTGGTGCACGTAACGCCAATGACGGTATTTCGCTGGCGCAAACGGCTGAAGGTGCGTTGGGCAAGGTGGGCGACATGCTGCAACGTATGCGTGAACTGGCCGTGCAGTCCAGCAACGCCACCAACAGCGCTGCTGACCGCAAGGCTCTGCAATCCGAAGTGAGCCAGCTCACCGACGAAGTGGACCGTATCGCCAAGCAAACTTCGTTCAACGGCAAAAAGGTGCTGGACGGCACGTTTGCTGGTGCGGTGTTCCAGGTGGGTGCGAACTCTGGCGAAAACATCACGGTGGGTGGCCTGACCAATTCCACCGCTGCCGGGTTGTCCAAGTCCGCCTATTCCTACGACCAGTCGAACAGCTCGATCACGGCTTCTTCTGTCAATTCGCTGACCGCCCTGTCCGCAGGTACCCTGACGATCGCCGTAACAGGCGCCGGGACGACCACCATCAAGCTGGATGCCATTGCCGCCGCCTCGTCGGGTTCGGAGCGCATGGGCCAGGTGGTGGAAGCGATCAACCGCAAAACTGCCGATACCGGTGTGACCGCCTTCTTGTCGCAAAACGCAGACCAAAGCTACCGCATCGACATCATGAATGAAAACTTGACCACCGCAGGCGACTCCGCCGTGGTCAGTTTCACGGGCTTTACCGCGGCTACCACGGGCTTGGTCTTGGCGGGCGATCTGGCTTCGAAGATCGATGCCACCAACACCACCAGCGACGCACTGGGCATTGACACGCTGAGCATTGATACCCAGCGTAACGCCTGGGTGGCCATCAAGAAGCTGGACGCGGCCATCAACCAGGTCAACTCGGCCCGCGCCCAACTGGGTGCTCTGCAAAGCCGGTTTGAAAGTGCCACCGGCAATATCGCCATCAACGTGGAGAATCTGTCTGCTTCCCGCGGCCGGATTGTGGATGCCGACTTTGCGCAAGAAACTGCCAATCTGTCGCGTACGCAGATCCTGCAACAGGCCGGTACCGCCATGGTGGCCCAGGCCAACAAGCTGCCACAAAGCGTGCTGTCGCTGCTGCAATAAGACGCAGAAGCACCGCCCCTTGCGCGCCGCCTAAGGTTTGCAAGGGCGTCAATAGGTGCTAAAACGCAAAGGCGGATAAAGGAACCCCCTTTATCCGCCGTTTTGCCTTTTGGAATGCGGATACAAACACGGGTATTCGCAGCCACCGCCACGGTGGTACGTTATTGTTCTGGAGAACATCATGGGTATTTCATCTACCGGTATTGGCAGTGGTTTGAATGTCGAGAACATCATCACCAAGCTGGTCGCACTGGAAACCCAGCCCCTGACCTCGCTGCAGCTCAAAGCGACGATCATCCAGACCAAGATTTCCGATTACTCGCAGATCAAATCGCTGGTATCCACCCTGACAGACACCGCGTCCAAGCTGTCGCTCGACAGCGGCTGGAACACGGTGGCCGTCTCCTCTTCCAACAGCGCGGCGGTGTCTGCCACCGTGACCGGCATTGCCAGCGCCACCAGTTTCAGTGTGGGCGTGTCGCAATTGGCCAAGGCGCAGTCCAGCGTCTCGGATGCCGTCACGGCCGGTGCCGCGGTGGGCTCGGCGGGCACCTTGACCCTGCAACTCGGCACCTGGGGCCCCGCCCGGGCCAACGCCACCGGTAGCCTGTTTACACCCGGCAGCGCGGCCAGTGTGAACGTCACCGTGGCCGCCAGTGACACCCTGGCGCAGATTGCCGCCAAGATCAACGACGCGGGCTCCGGCGTGGTGGCCACCGTGCTGACCGATGCCTCGGGTGACCGCCTCATGCTGCGCTCCGCCAGCACCGGCGAGGCGCAGGGGTTCCGGGTGCAGGCCAACGATACCGGGGATGGCAACAACACCAACGACAGCGGCCTCTCGGCCCTGGCCTTCGATCTGGACCTGGACCCCGGCAACACTGCGGCGCCCACCGTGGCTGCCTATGGCATGGGTGCCAACACCTACCAGGCCGGGCAAAACGCCAAGGCCACTATCAACGGAATTGCCGTTACCTCGGCCAACAACAGCTTCAAAGACGTGGTGGCGGGCTTGACCATTACCGCGTCCGCGGTGACCACCAGCGACGCAGAGCTCATCACCACCAATGACAAAGCCGCGCTGACCAAAAATATCCAGGCCTTTGTAGATGCCTACAACGCCGTCAACAAGTACCTGGCCGATGCCACGTCCTACGACGACGCCACCAAGAAATCGGGCGACCTGCAGGGTGACTCCACGGCCATCGGCCTGCGCAATTCCTTGCGTTCCCTGCTGGGCACCGGGGTGGTGGGGGGCAGCTACAAGCGCCTGTCGGACGTGGGTCTGAGCGTGGCACGCGACGGCAGTGTGACGGTGGATGCCACCAAGCTGGGCACGGCCCTGGACAACCCTGCCAATGTGAAGATTCTGTTTGCCCAGAAAAACACCGATGCCAGCACCAACGGCATTGCCCGCAAGGTCAAGACTTTCGCCGACGGCTTACTGGCTTTCAGCGGGGGGCTGAACAACAAGGCGGACTCCTTGGCTGCGGAAACCAAGCGCAACATGGCCAACCAGGACAAGGTGACCGCCCGGGCTGCGGCCGTGGAAAAGCGCCTGCGTACCACCTACACCGCGCTGGACACCAAGATGGCCGGGCTGACCGCCTTGAGCACCTACATCACCGACCAGGTGGCGGCATGGAACAACAACAAGTAGGCGGTGGTGCGGACCACACAGCTTTGCGATATTTCAACCATTGAGGGCTTGAGTTTTTGAGTGCACTGCCGATAACTAATACATCAAGTTCAAATGGATGCCCCCACCATGTTTACACCCGTAAGTGCCCGTGCAGCCTCCGCTTACAAACGCGTGGGCGCCCAGACCAGCATCGAAGGCGCAAGCCCCCACCAGGTGATTTGCCTGCTGTTCGAAGCGCTGGTGCAGTCTTTACACGCTGCCCGTGGCTGCCTGGCCCGTGGCGATATCGAAGGCAAAGGCCAGTCGATTGGCAAGGCGGTACGTATTTTGGAAGAAGGCCTGAAAGCGGCGCTGGACATAGAAGCTGGCGGCGAGCTGGCGGTGAACCTGCGCGGTGTGTACAACTACAGCATTCTGCGGTTGACCACCGCAAACTTGAACAACGACATCACTTTGATTGAAGAGGTAACGCAGTTGATAGTGCCCGTATTCGATGCCTGGAAAAGCATCCCTCTGCCCCCTGTCGGCAATGCATAAGCCCCACCCACCTTGCCGGACCCAGACCATGTCGCAAACTCTGATTGACTACTACAAAGCCATTGAAGACAGCAGCTTCAAGATGCTGAAGGCCGCCCAGCTGGAAGATTGGGACGAAGTGGTGCGCTACGAAGGTGCCTGCGCCGTGCTGATCGAGCAACTGCGCCACCAGTCCTTGGCCGACCAACTGACCCCCGAGAACAAGACCGAAAAAGCCCGCATCATGCAACGCATCTTGCGCAACGATGCGCAGATCCGCTGCCTGACCGAGCCCTGGATCCAGCAGTTCGAGCAAATCCTGGAGCGCAAGCCACAGTTGCTGCACTGATGAAAAATGGTAGCTGCCAGCGCTTATCAAACAAGCGCTGGAGCTTCATTTGACCCATAAAAAAGCCCCAGAAATGGGGCTTTGTGCATGGTGCAAACCGTCAAACGGCAGGTGCTATTTATTTGGGAGCTGCCTACGCTGATGGAATAAGCGTAAACCCCTTAAAAGATCTACAAGACACCGATGCTGTGCGGTGCTTCTAGACTTGCATGTTCATGATGTCGCTGTACGCCTGCACCATGCGGTTGCGTACATGCAAGGTGGCTTGAAAGCCGATCTGGGCTTTCTGGATCGCCACCATGGTTTCTTCCAGGCTGACGTTCGGGTTCTCCATCTGCACCTCGTTCTGCAGCCGGGTGGACTCGTTTTGCGCTGCGCTCACTTCGGCCAAGGCGCCCTTGAGCGCGGTGGAGAAACCGGGCCCTTTGGCATCCGCGATGGCAGAGGCAGAGGGGCGCTGCACCATGCCCGTGCGGGTGGGCAGGGGGGTGGAAACGGGAGATAAGCGGAGATCCATGACAGTTCCCTCCAGGGGATGGATACGAATGCGCCAATCGTAGTAGGGTGCCGTCGGTGTATGGTGCTGAAAAGGCGGCCAAAACCCCGGCTTATCAGGGCGATGCCTGGGCGGCTTGCCGGAATAATCAAAAGCGTTAATTGATACAACCTGCCTGCCCCAGGGTGCTCTGCATCCGGGTCCATGCAAGTTGATGGAGCAAGCTCGCGCCATACCACCCGGAAAGCATGATGTCTGCAGTCGCCGAAATACCCGCACCGACCCTCTCGCCGTTGACGCAGCGTCTGTCCAACCTGGACCGCGCGCAGCGCATGCGCCTGGGTGCGGGCATTGCATTGCTGGTGGTGGGGGCCTTGGTCGCCGTGCTGATGGGGCGCCAGCCCGACTACAAGGTGCTGTATACCAATCTGGCCGACAAAGACGGTGGTGCCATCGTGGCCCAGTTGTCGCAGATGAATGTGCCCTACAAGTACACCGAAGGCGGCGGTGCCATCATGGTGCCGGCCGAGAAAGTGCACGACACCCGCTTGCGCCTGGCCTCCCTGGGCCTGCCCAAGGGCTCGGTGGTGGGTTTCGAGCTGATGGAGGCGAACCGCTTCGGCATGACGCAGTTCCAGGAGCGACTGGCCTTCCAGCGCGGACTGGAGGGCGAACTGACCCGCTCCATCCAGGCTTTGTCTTCAGTGTCCAGCGCCCGGGTGCACCTGGCTCTGCCCAGCCAAAACGGATTTTTCAGAGAGCAGCAAAAACCCTCGGCCTCGATCCTGGTGAGCTTGCAGCCTGGCCAGTCGCTGGACCGCACACAGCTGGCGGGCATCGTGCACCTGGTCGCCTCCAGCGTGCCTGAGCTGCTGCCCAGCGCCGTCAGCGTGCTGGACGACACCGGCAAGCTGCTGTCGCAGTCGCCCGATGGTGCCAGCGGCGCCGATGCCGAGCAACTGCAGTATGTACAGCGCATCGAGCAGCAATACAGCCGCCGCATCCTGGACATGCTGGAGCCCATCGTAGGCCGCCAGAACGTCAAGGCCCAGGTCACGGCCGAGGTCGATTTCTCGCAGGTCGAATCCACCGCCGAATCGCACCGGCCCAACCTGGCCAGCGATGCCAGTGCCGTGCGCAGCCAGCAGGTGGTGGAAACCGGTGGCGGGGCCCAGGGTGCCGCCTTGCCCAGCGGCATCCCCGGTGCCACCACCAACCAGCCGCCGGCTTCGGCCACCGCACCTATCAACGGCCCCGCCGTGGCCTTGGCGGCTGCAGGCTCGGCCAGCGCCGCGGCCGCTGCGGGCGGCCCGGCAGCGGGTGCAAAGCGCGAATCGGTGACCAATTACGAGGTGGACAAGACGGTGCGGGTGGTGCGCGGCGGCTCCGGCTCCATCAAGCGGCTGAGCGCCGCCGTGGTGGTCAACCATGCCGTGGCTGCCGACGAAAAGGGCCAGCCCACCACTAAAGCGTTGACCGACCAGCAAATCGAGCAAATGACCGCTCTGGTGCGCGAATCCATCGGCTTCAACAAAGACCGGGGTGACTCGGTCAACCTGATGAACGCCCCGTTTCTGGTGGACGTGCCGGTGGTGGACAACACCCCGCTGTGGAAGCAGCCCGAAACCCTGGAGATGGCCCGCAACCTGGCCTGGCCCGTGGGCACCGTGCTGCTGGCACTGCTGGTGGTTTTTGGCCTGGTGCGTCCGGCCTTGAAAGCCATGGCCGAGCCCAAGCTTGTGCCGTTGGAGCCCGCAGCCCTGGGCCCGGATGGACAGCCATTGGCGGTGGGGATGGGCCCGCTGGGCGGTCCTTTGGATGCGCTGGTGGCGGGCGACACGCCGCGCGGCACCATCATCGGCCCCGATGGCATCCAGATTCTGGCCCCCACCGACCACCAGTTGCGGCTGGAGGATGCGCGCCAGCTGGCCCGCACCAACTCGACTGCGGTGGCGAATATCGTGAAAAACTGGATCAACGGCGAAGACTGAGGCAACCCCATGGACGAACAAGGTCTTACCGACGCGGCAATTTTTCTGATGTCCCTGGGCGAGGAGGAGGCCGCCGAGGTCTTCAAACACCTGTCGCCCAAGGAAGTGCAGAAGCTGGGCGAAACCATCGCCAAAACCAAGGTGGTCACCCGCGAGAAGGTCGACGAGGTGCTGGTGCGCTTCACCAATGCCGCGGCGGCCCAGAGCCTGCTGGTCAACGACACGGCCGACTACGTCAAGGCCGTGCTGCGCCGGGCGCTGGGCGACGACAAGGCCTCGCTGCTGATCGACCGCATCTTGCTGGGCGGCGACGTATCGGGCATTGAAAGCCTGAAGTGGATGGACCCGCTGTCGGTGGCCGAGCTGCTGCGCAACGAACACCCGCAGATCGTGGCGGCCATTCTGGTGCACCTGGACTACGAACAATCCGCCGCCGTGCTCAAGCAGCTCACCGAACGCCAACGCAATGAAGTGCTGCTGCGGGTGGCCACGCTGGAAGGCATCCAGCCCACGGCCTTGAAAGACCTGAACGAAGTGCTCTTCAAGGTGCTGGCCGGGGGCGACAAGATCCGCAAATCCTCGCTGGGCGGCGTCAAGGCGGCAGCGGAAATCATCAACTTGCTGGGCGCCAACATCGAAGGCACGGTCATCGAATCCATCAAGGGCTTCGACTCCGACCTGGCGCAAAAGATCGTGGACAAGATGTTCGTCTTCGACGACGTCGCCAAACTGGACAACAAGTCCATCCAGCTGGTGCTCAAGGAAGTGGCTTCCGAAACCCTGGTGGTGGCGCTCAAGGGCGCTTCGCCCGAGCTCAAGGAGAAAATCCTGGCCAATATGTCCAGCCGTGCCGCGGAATCCATGCGCGAAGACCTGGAGTCGCGCGGTCCGATGCGCCTGTCCGAAGTGGAAGCGCAGCAAAAAGAAGTGCTCAAGATCGTGCGCCGCCTGGTAGACGAAGGCCAGGTCGTGTTGGGCGGAGGAGGCGACGATGGTTTTGTCTAACAACCGCAGTTCGTCCCGCGCCCACTCGCGCTTCATCCGCAGCGAAGAGCTGGGCGAGGTGTCCGAGTGGCGCTTTGGCGCGGTGGGTGGCGTGGTGCCGACGGCACTGGAGCTGCTGCCCGAACCCGAGCCCGAGCCGGAACCCGTTGAGCACGAGCAGGTCCGCCTGGACCGCGCCTGGGCCGACGGCCATGCCGCCGGTCTGGCCCAGGGCCTGGCCGAAGCCACCCTGGAAGGCAACCAAAAGCTGGACGATTTCGTGCAAGGCCAGGGTGTCGAAACCGCGCAGAACCTGGCCGACATGTTCGCCGCCATGCAGGCCCGTCTGGCCCAGCTGGAGCAAGACATGGCCCAGCAGGTGCTGGCCCTGGCCTGTGGGCTGGCGCGCCAGGTGGTGCGCCGGGAGCTGAGCGTGGATGCCTCCGCCCTGGAGCCGGTTATCCGCGAAGCACTGGGCATGCTGGTGATGGACGGCAAGGCTGCCGTCATCAAGCTGCACCCCCAGGATTGGGAGGTCTTGCAGGCCCCATTGAAGGCGGCTTTTCCCCTGCCCGCGCTGACCTGGCTGGCCGATTTGGCCGTAGAGCGCGGAGGCTGCCTGGTCGAATCGGGCGGCACGGTGATCGATGGCACCCTGTCCAAGCGCTGGGAGCGGGCGGTGGCCAATTTGGGCTTGGCCTCTGCCTGGACGGATCCGGTAATCGACGCGGATGGGGAAGATGGAAGCTGAGCGCTCCCCGGATACCGATGTCTGGTCCCAGTTCATGGCCGATGCGCAGCAGCGCGTCGACACCGGCAGCACCCTGGAGGTGCGCGGCACCCTGACCCGCCTGGCGGGTTTGGTGCTGGAGGCCGCGGGTGTGCGCAGCGCCGTGGGTTCGCAGTGCCTGGTGTCCATGCCCGGCCGGCCCTCGGTGCTGGTGGAAGTGGTGGGTTTTTCCAACGACAAAGCCTTTTTGATGCCTGCTGGCGACGTGCACGGCCTGCGCAGCGGGGCCAGCGTATTGCCGGCACCGCCGTTTGTGTCGGTGCCCCGCCTGGGTGACGCACGCCGCGACAAGGCCGCCGGTGTGGCGGGCGTGTTGCGCTTGCCGATTGGCGACGGCCTGTTGGGCCGGGTGGTGGATGCCCAGGGCGCACCGCTGGACCACGGCGGCCCGATCCGCAATGTGCGCTCGCAGCCTTTGGACCGCAGCCCCATCAACGCCATGGACCGCGACCCGGTGCGCGAGCCGCTGGATACCGGCGTGCGCGCCATCAACGGCATGCTGACCGTGGGCCGGGGCCAGCGTATCGGCTTGTTTGCGGGCTCTGGCGTGGGCAAGAGCGTGCTGCTGGGCATGATGGCCCGCTACACCCAGGCCGACGTCATCGTGGTCGGCCTGATCGGCGAGCGGGGCCGCGAAGTCAAAGAATTTGTGGAAGATATTTTGGGCGAGGATGGCCGGGCCCGTTCGGTGGTGGTGGCCGCCCCGGCCGACGCGCCGCCGCTGCTGCGCCTGCAAGGGGCCGCCTACGCCACCGCGGTGGCCGAGTATTTCCGCGACAAAGGCCAGCACGTGCTGCTGCTGATGGACTCGCTTACCCGTTTTGCCATGGCCCAGCGTGAAATCGCCCTGGCCATTGGCGAGCCCCCGGCCACCAAGGGCTACCCGCCCTCGTGCTTTGCCAAGCTGCCGCAGTTGGTGGAACGCAGCGGCAATGGCCTCAACGGAGTGGGCTCGATCACCGCGTTCTATACCGTGCTGACCGAGGGCGACGACCAGCAGGACCCGATTGCCGATGCCGCCCGGGCCATTCTGGACGGCCACATCGTGCTGTCGCGCGCGCTGGCCGAGGCCGGGCACTTCCCGGCCATCGACATCGAGCAATCCGCCTCGCGGGTCATGCACAACGTGGTCAGCCCGGCGCATTTCGAGGCGGCACGGCGCTTTCGCATGGTCAACTCGCGCTACCAGAAGGGCCGTGATCTGGTGCAGATCGGGGCCTATGCCGCGGGCTCCGACCCGGGGCTGGACGAAGCCATTCGCCTCAGCGGCGGCATGGCGGCGTTTTTGCAGCAGGGCATGTTTGAAGCATCGCCTTTGCCGCGCAGCCTGGCCGAGATGGAGCAAAGCATTCCCAAAGCCGCAGGTGCACGATGACTAGCGGGAAGTTCGTATGTCGCTGTTAAGAACCCTGGCTTTGGCCGTGGAGGTGGCCAGCCGCAAGCGCGATGCGGCCCACCGCGCGCTGGGCCAGGCGCAGCAAAAGTACATTGCCGCGCACGACCAGCTCACCCAGCTGGAAACCTACGCCGCGGAAACCGAGACGCGCTGGATGACCCAGGCCCAGACCTGTGCCGTGCCCGAGTTGATGCAGCACCACTACCAGTTCATGGAGCGCTTGGCGCAGGCCATCCAGATGCAATTGGGCATCCTGGCCGACAACGCCCGCTGGGTCGAGACAGCCAAAAAGCAGCTCGCCGACACAGAAATCCGGGTGGCCACCCTGCAACAGGTGTGCCGCAACAAGCAACTGGAAGCCAACCGGCTGCAAGACCGACGTGAGCAAAAGCAGATCGACGAATTTGCAGCGCAGCGGTTTGGTAAATCCATAGACCAACAATTTGGCGAGGACCCCCATGGCCATTGAATCCTTTCCTGCCACCTTGGTCCCCGCCAAGGCGGCCACGCCCGCCGCGGCGACCCCGCAAGGCACCGGCAAGCCGACCGTGGAAAACAAGGCTGCCGACCCGGCGGACAAGGCGTTTCGCCGCGTGCTGGAGGAGCTGGACTCTGCGGAGGATGTACCTGCCGATGGCGCACCGCCAGAGCCGGATGCCGCCGCCACCGAGGATGCCCGCCCGGGCCTGAAGAAACTGTCCGCCGCCGCCAAGGCCACGGCGACCAGCACGACCAGCGCCGATGCCGCCACCTGGATGGCCGCCTATTTGCCACCGCCACCGGCCCCCTTGGCCCCCCCGGCGGGCGGCACTGCCGTGTCCGGCGCACCCGGGGCCGCGGATGCGCTGCCAGGCACCGGGCCGTTGACCGCATTGAAATCCGATGCCGCCAATGCGGCGGCTTTGGCGGCACCGGCCGATGCGCGGGCCCAGTCGGTCAGCCTGGCCAACTATGCGTCGGTGTTTGAACAGATCCAGAGCCGGTTGGCCAACGGCGGCACGGGTGCGCCCGATGGGGCCGGATCGGGCACCAAAGGCCTGGCCAAGCCAGTGTTGGGCACCGCGGCTGCCGACGCGCGGGCCGACCAGATGGCCAGCCTGGCCAGTGGCGGCGTGTGGACCCTGCCGGTCACCGAGGCCGCCGCCTTGCAAGCCTCCACCAGCGCAACCGAGGCCCAACAACTGGCCGTGCGCGAAACCGGCGACCAGCGCGAAGGCCTGGCGACCGACAAAGTGCCCGAGGGCGGCGTAGCGCACCACCATTTCACGCCGACCGTCCATTTTGAGAGCGCCACCGCCCGCGTGGATGCCAGCCAGCCCGCTCCCGAGGCCGCCGTGGCCGACCAGGTCAGCTACTGGATATCGCAAGGCATCCAGAATGCCGAGCTGACCTTCGACGGGGCCGATGCCCAGCCGGTACAGGTCAGCATCAGTCTGTCGGGTAACGAGGCGCACGTGGAGTTCCGGACCGACCAGTTGGAAACCCGCGATCTGCTCACCGGTTCCGCCGCACACCTGAAAGACTTGCTGCAAAGCGAGGGCATGGTGCTGTCCGGGTTGTCGGTGGGGTCGTCGGGAGCGGGTGGGACGAACGCTCGGGAGCGCCGGGCTCCTTCCGAGGGGCAACACGCTACGGCCAGGGCGGCGCCTGAAGTGGCCGCGGTGCGCCCGACGGCACCCAAAGGGTCTTCGGGGCGGTCGGTCGATCTATTTGTGTAGGGTGGGCAAGCCAGCCGAATACGGCGGTTTTGCACCGCTTATCTGGCTATTATCAAACCCGTCCGGGTGAATAATCCGGACATGGGCTTTGAATTGATGGCGAACGTGGGCTGCAATCTGCCCCACCCCGGAAGGAATTATTGTGTCTGCACCTGCTGCCGCTGAAGCGTCTGCTCCCCCCAAGGCCAAGGGCAAGAAAATGCTCGTCATCATTGTGGCGGTCGTTTTGCTGCTGGTGCTGGGGGGTGGGGGCTGGTTCTTTTTCCTGCGCCATCCGGCCACTGAAGACGGGGAAGATGCGGCACCCGCGGCCCATGCGTCGGCCAAGTCCACAACGCCCCCTGTGTTTTTGCCCATGGACAACATGGTCGTGAACCTGGCGGACGCCGGGGGCGAGAAGTTTGCGCAGGTCGGCATCACCATCGGTGTGGTGGACCAGCACACCTCGGATGCCGTCAAGGCCAATTTGCCCACCATTCGCAGTGCCGTCCTGCTGTTGATTTCGCAGCGGACTTCGGAAGAGCTGCTGACCAAGGAAGGCAAGGAGAAGCTGGCCCACGAAATTCTGCGCGAGGTGTCCACGCCGCTGGGCTACGAAGTCGAGGACGCCGATGCGGAAGAAGACCCCGCACCCAAGAAGAAGGCCAAAAAGAAGCACGTTGCAGCGGCCAGCCCGATCTTGAGCGTGTTGTTCTCCAGTTTCATCATCCAATGACGACACACCATGGAGTCGCTTCATGAGTGAATCATTCCTCTCCCAAGAAGAAGTCGATGCCCTGCTTGAAGGGGTCACCGGCGAGAGCCAGAAAACGGTAGAAACCGTTTTCGAGACCGGAGAAATCCGCAACTACGACATCTCCAGCCAGGAGAAGATTGTCCGCGGTCGGATGCCGACCATGGAGATCGTCAACGAGCGCTTTGCCCGCAATTTCCGCATTGGCCTGTTCAATTTCATCCGCCGCAGCCCCGAAATATCGGTGGGCACGGTGACGGTGCAGCGCTACAGCGCCTTTTTGCGCGAGCTGGCGGTGCCCACCAATTTCAACATCATGGCGATCCGGCCGTTGCGCGGCAGCGGCTTGATCGTCTGTGAACCTTCGCTGGTGTTCGGGGTGATCGACACCTTGTACGGCGGTGTGGGCAAGTTCCAGACCCGTATCGAAGGACGCGAGTTCTCCATGACCGAGCAGCGGGTGATCAACCGCCTGGTGGATGTGGTCTGCGCCGAGTACAAAAAAGCCTGGCACGGCATTTACCCGCTGGAGCTGGACTACCAGCGCTCCGAGATGCAGCCGCAGTTCGCCAACATCGCCACGCCCAGCGAAATCGTGGTGTCCACGGTGTTCCAGCTGGAGATTGGCGACATCACCGGCGCGATCCACATCTGCATGCCCTACGCCACCCTGGAGCCGATCCGGGACGTGCTGTACTCCAGCACCCAGGGCGATTCGGTCGAGGTAGACCGCCGCTGGATCACCCTGCTGAGCCGCGAAATCCAGTCCGCCGAGGTCACGCTGGTGGCCGAGCTGGCCCGGGCCGATGCCACGGTTGAGCAGCTTTTGAGCATGAAGCCCGGCGACTTCATCGAGCTGGAGCGCGAGCCGCGCATCCGGGCCTCGATCGGGGGCGTGCCGATATTTGACTGCCAGTACGGAACCCACAATTCCAAATACGCCATCCGCATTGAAGAATGCCTGCGCAAGGAAGACGGCAATCACCAGGGAGAAATGAATGGCAACGGATAAGAAAACCGACGACGAAGAAGACCCGATGGCCGCCTGGGCCGAGGCCCTGGAAGAGCAAAAAGGCGCCGAGGCCAAGCCGGAAGACACCAGCCAGGGCGGGCCCCTGTTTGGCAACAGCCCGTCGTCCAAAGACAAAGACCTGGGCTCGCAAGACATCAACATGGTGTTGGACATCCCCGTCACCCTGTCGGTGGAGTTGGGCCGCACCAAGGTGCCGATCAAATACATCTTGCAGCTGGCACAGGGCTCCGTCGTGGAGCTGGACGCCTTGGCGGGCGAGCCCATGGATGTGCTGATCAACGGCTACCTGATCGCCCAGGGCGAGGTGGTGGTGGTGAACGACAAGTTCGGTATCCGCCTGACCGACGTGGTCACGCCGTCCGAGCGGCTCAAACGCCTGAGCAAAGGCTGAACCCGATGGTCATGGGGCAGACTTTGCTGGTGGTGGTGCTGTTTGTGGCCGCAATGGCCATGCTGCCGCTGGCGGTCAAATGGATCCAGCGCCGCGCCCAGGGGGGCGGGGTGGCTGCGTCGGGCAATGCCCGCGTGGTGTCGGCCGTGGGTGTGGGGCCGCACCAGCGCGTGGTGACGGTGGAAGTGGGCCCCGAGGGCGCGCGGACCTGGCTGGTGCTGGGCGTGACCGCGCAGTCCATCACCTGCCTGCACACCGCCCCCATTGCTGTCGCGCCTTCGCCATCCCCCTCGTCTTATGCCGCTGTGGCCGCCAAGTTGGAAGACGGGAGTTTGCATGTTTAACCGTTTGCGCTGGGGGCTGCCTGCGCTGGCCGGCCTGGTCCACGCGCCTGTATTTGCGCAGGCGGCGGGCACCTTGCCCCTGCTGATTGGCGCGGGCGGGCAGGGCGTGAGCTACTCGGTGCCCATTCAGACGCTGCTGTTCTTTACCTCGCTGTCGTTTTTACCGGCTATTTTGCTGATGATGACGGGCTTTACCCGCATCGTCATCGTCTTGTCTTTGCTGCGCCAGGCGCTGGGCACGCAGTCTGCGCCGCCCAACCAGATCGTGATCGGCCTGTCGCTGTTCCTGACCTTTTTTGTGATGGGCCCGACCTTTGACCGGGTGTACAAAGAGGCCTACGCCCCCTATACCGCCAACACCATCAGTTTCGAGCAGGCGCTGGAGAAGGGCGAAGCCCCGGTGCGGCAGTTCATGCTCAAGCAGACCCGGCAGTCGGACTTTGCGCTGTTTGCGCGGCTGGCCCGGCTAGAGACCGGCGTGACGGCAGAGACCGCCCCGCTGCGGGTGCTGGTGCCTGCGTTTGTGACCAGCGAGCTGAAATCGGCGTTCCAGATTGGTTTCATGATCTTCATCCCGTTTCTGGTGATCGATATCGTGGTGGCCAGTGTGCTGATGTCGCTGGGCATGATGATGCTGTCGCCGGTGCTGGTGGCGTTGCCGTTCAAGCTGATGCTGTTTGTGCTGGCCGACGGCTGGAATCTGCTGATCGGCTCCCTGGCCGCCAGTTTTGTCCAGTAACCGGGGGCACCATGAATTCGCAAATGGTATTGACGGTGGGGCAAGAGGCCATGTGGCTGCTGCTGATGGTGTCGGCCCCGATTTTGGTCACGGTGCTGGTGGTGGGCTTGCTGGTGAGCGTGTTCCAGGCCATCACGCAGATCCATGAGGCCACGCTGTCTTTTGTGCCCAAGCTGATTGCCTGCATGCTGGTGTTTGCGCTGGCCGGGCCATGGATGCTGGCCACGCTGGTGGACTACATCCGCCGCACCATCGAATCCATCCCGACGCTGGTTCTGTAGCGACAGACGGCCTGCGGTGTTCACTTTTACCGAAGCCCAGATCGCCGAGTGGCTGTCGCCCATTCTGTGGCCGTTCTTGCGGGTGTTGGCCATGTTCAGCGTGGCGCCGGTGTTTTCGCTCAAATCCATCCCGCAGCGGGCCAAGATCGGCCTGGCCTTTTTTGTAGCCCTGGCCGCCCAGGCCAGCCTGACCAACCAACCCCAGATCAGCATGAACAGCCCGCAGGCGTTTGGCGCGGTGGTGCAGCAGGTGGGGGTGGGCATGTCCATCGGCTTCGCGGTGCGGCTGGTGTTTGCCTCGGTGGAGCTGGCGGGCGAGCTGGTGGGTTTGCAGATGGGGCTGAACTTCGCCTCGTTTTTCGACCCCGGCAGCAACACCCAGGTCAGCGCCGTGGCGCGCTTTCTGGGCCACATGTCGATGCTGTTGTTTGTGGTGATGAACGGGCACCTGATCGTGCTGATGGCGGTGGTCAAGAGCTTTGACAGCTTTCCGGTGGACGGCAACTTCCTGGAGTTTCTGGCCCAGGTCAAGCTGTACGCCCTGGGTACCCAGCTGTTTGCCAGCGCGCTGTGGATGGCCTTGCCCATGGTGGCCATGCTGCTGTTCGTCAACTTGACCATGGGGGTGATCTCCCGCGTGGCCCCGCAGATGAATATCTATGCGATTGGCTTTCCGGTCACCCTCACCATGGGCCTGGTCGGGGTGACCGTGACCCTGCCGATGATGGACCAGCCGGTGATGGCGCTGATGGAGCGCGCCATCGACCTGTTTGCGGCCCAGCGCTAGCATTTTTACGGCTTTTTTAAGGCGTTAAATCAGGTTCCTGTGCTTATTAAATAAGCGTGAGCAGCTACAATTTTTATACCAGATTATTGCGAATTGCGTAGACGGTGAGTTCGGCGTTGTTGGCCAGTTTGAGCTTTTCCAGCACCCGGGTGCGGTACACGCTGACGGTCTTGGGGCTGAGCAGCAGCTCCTCGGCAATGTCGGACAGGCGTTTGCCCGAGGCAATTTTCAGCAGGGTCTGCATTTCGCGCTCGGACAGGGCCGCGTGCGGCACCTCCAGCGCGGGCTTGGACAGGCTTTCCACCAGCATCTGGGCCACCTCGGGGGTGACGTATTTGCGCCCCTGCATCACGGTGCGCACGGCCAGCACCAGCTCTTCGGGGTCGCCTGCCTTGTTCAAATAGCCTTGCGCCCCGGCGCGCAGGCAGCGGATGGCGTATTGGTCTTCTGGAAACATGGACACCACCAGCACCTTGATGGGCGAGTCGGTCTCGCGCAGGCTGGCCAATACCTCCATGCCGCCGCGGCCCGGCATGCTCAGGTCCAGCACCAGCACGTCGCAGGCGGCGGTACGCAGCAGTTCGCGCACTTCGGCATAACCCGAGGCCTCGCCGGTGACCTGAATGTCCACCGCCTCCGACAGCATGTTGCGGATGCCGCGCCGCACCATGGCGTGGTCGTCGCATAAAACTACGTGGATCATGGGGGGGGTTCCGGGGTGGAGGCATCGGGGACAAGCGGAACTAGCGGCACCGACAGGATGATGGAGGTGCCCACCCCGCCCTGGTTGCTGATGTCCAGCCAGCCGCCGACGGTCTTGGCCCGCTCGTGCAGGCCGCGCAAGCCAAAGGCCTTGGGTTTGTCGAGTTGGGCCTTGCCCAAACCGCGGCCATTGTCGGTCACTTCCAGCGTCAGCACGCCTTCGCTGTCGGTCAGTTCGATGCTGACCGCGCTGCATTCCGCGTGTTTGGAGATGTTGGTCAACGCTTCTTGCGCGGTGCGGTAGGCCACCAACTGGATGGCTTTGCTGGTGCTGAGCGGGTCAAAGGTGGCGTGGAAGCTGGTGGCAATGCCGGTGCGCTTCTGGAAGCTTTGCGCCAGCCACTGCACAGCGGCGGTAAGCCCCTGGTCCAGAATGGGCGGACGCAGGTCCATCATGATGCGCTGGCTGGCCCCCAGGGCGTGCTGCAGCATCTCCAGCGCCGAGCCCAGGTGCGCGGCCGATGGCGCGTCCTTGTGGTGGCGCGCCAGCCAGGCCAGGTCCAGCTTGACGGCGGCCAGCGAGCCGCCGATGTCGTCGTGCACCTCGCGGGCTATGGCGGCGCGCTCTTGCTCGATCGAGCTTTGCAGGTGCTCGGCCAGCTCGGCCAGGCGGCGTTCGGATGCAGCCAATTCGGCATCGGCACGCTCCTTGGCCTGGCGCACTTCGCGCACCTCGATGGCGCGGGCAATCACGTGCGCCAGCTTGTTGATGTCGTCTTTGAGCAGGTAGTCGCTAAAACCCAGCCGGATGGCATCTACCGCCGCGGCTTCGCCAATGGCCCCCGACAGCAGCACGAAGGGCGGTTGCTGGGCCTGCTGTTGCAGCGCATGCCAGGCATCGATGGCGGTGAAGCCGGGCAGCCGGTAGTCGGCCAGAATCAAGTCAAACTGCGTGCTGCCGGTCAGCTCGGTAAATGCCGCCAGTGTTTCCACCCGCTGGATGGTGCAGGCCAAACCTTGCTTGTGCAAGGCGCGTACGACGATCTGGTGGTCTATGAGCGAGTCCTCCAGATGCAGGATCTGGATCGCCTTGTTCTTTTGCCAGGGGCTCATGTGCGCTCCTGAGACGGGCTGGCGTGAGCTACATAAATGGCGATTGTCTGCATGGTGGGCTTGGAGATACAGGGCGAAGGCAGTCGATTTCGCAGATTGTTCGTAACAGGATGTGAAATAGAATTAACATTCGCGTAAACGAGGCAATTTGTCTTGGGCTTTCCTGCAGCGATGGAGAATACATGCAAACAGAGCCAACCCCACCGACAGGACCCGTAGTGCAACTGCCGGTCATGCTGGTTGCTGAGTTGCAGGATTCCCTGATGGTGGTGATGCACGATTTAAGCCGCCTGGAAAGCCTGCTCAGCCACACTATGGACAATCTGATGGCCCGCTTCAACAGCGTCAACCTGGGACTCCAGGGTGAGGCTCTACCGAATTCGCTGGCCATGGACGCAGTGCGCAGCGACCTGCGTGCCGCCGTGACCGAGCTGCAATTCCAGGACATGGCTTCGCAGTTGATTGTGCACACCACCTTGATGCTGCAAGGCTGCGCATTCCGCCTGGCATCGGAGACCATGGGGCAGGACGAAGGCGAAGAGCCAGCGCCCTACGCAACCATGGTGCCTGACCGACCCAATCCGGTGACCCAGAGCGAAATGGACGCAGGTTCCATTGAGCTCTTCTGACAAGCCCGTCCCCCCTATTCACGCGCCTTTCATCTTTAGCTGGAGCTTTTCATGCATTCGATTCTTGCCGTTGACGACTCACCCTCGATGCGAAAGATGGTCTCCTTTACCCTGACCGGAGCGGGCTACCAGGTCATCGAAGCGGTGGACGGGCAGGATGCTTTCGAGAAGGCCCAGTCGCATTCCATTGACCTGGTGCTGGTCGACCAGAACATGCCCCGGCTCGACGGCATTGGCCTGACGCGCCTGCTGCGCGAGCACCCCAAGTACAAGACGATTCCGATTTTGATTTTGACCACCGAGTCCAGTGACCAGATGAAGCAGGCGGGGCGTAGTGCCGGTGCCACGGGCTGGTTGGTGAAACCGTTTGACCCCGCCCGGTTGATCGAGGTCATCCAAAAAGTCATCCGCTGAACCCCGGCAACCCAAGGAGCACACATGGCCGAGACACATAGCGACAGTTCAGGTTCAGGCGCAGACTTTGACCTGACCCAGTTCTACCAGATCTTTTTTGAAGAAGCGGGTGAAAACCTCGACCAGATGGAGCAGATGCTGCTCGACCTGGACCTGGCCAATACCGACGACGAAGAACTCAACGGCATCTTCCGTTGCGCCCACTCCATCAAGGGCGGCGCCGCCACTTTCGGCTTTTCCGATGTGGCCGAGCTGACCCACCAGATGGAGTCGCTGCTGGACAAGCTGCGCCGCCATGAGCTGAAGCTGATTCCCCCCATGGTCGATGCGTTGCTGGAGTCGGCTGACTCCTCCCGCAGCCTGCTGGCGCGCCACCAGGCCGGCGGTGAGGGCGAGGCCATCAACACGTCGGCCCTGGTCAAACGCATCAGCGTGCTGGCCTCGGGCACCATGCCTGCGCCAGCACCGGTGCCAGCGCCCGCGCCGGTTGTGGTGGTGGTCGCCCCGGTCGCGGCCCCTGAGCCCAGGGCTGCGGGAGTGCGCTCGCTGGTGATCCAGATCGGCCCGCTGGACAAGCCGGAGCAGGCCGATGCGGTGAAAGAGCTGTTCCGCGACATTCCGGGCCTGGGCACGGTCACCGCGATGCCCAGCGAAAGCGCCAACATCCGCGTGTTCGCGGTGGAAACCACGTCGACCGACGAGGATCTACTCGACCTGTTCGTGTTCCATGTGTCCAAGGACGTGGTGCGCATCCGTGATCTGGATGCTGAAGCCACCCCCGTTGCGGCGGCAGAAGCTGCCGTCCCGGAACCCGTCGCCGCTGTGGTGGCGCCGACCGTGTCGGTGGAGGAAGAATACGGTTTCTTCGCCGGATCGCCCGGCCACCCTGGCGAGCACCCGGTGCCGACCCCCGCTGCCGTGGCCGCCAAGGCCGAGAAAGCCGCTGGCCAGACCCCGCTGGAGGCCACCACCATCCGGGTCGACATCAAAAAGGTCGACCAGCTGATCAACCTGGTCGGTGAGCTGGTGATCACCCAGGCCATGCTGGCGCAAAACAGCCAGGGGCTGGAGCCCGCCATGCACCAGCAGCTGTTTGCCGGCCTGGCCGACCTGGACCGCAACACCCGCGATCTGCAGGAATCGGTCATGTCGATCCGCATGATCCCCATGTCCATCGTTTTCAGCCGCTTCCCGCGCATGCTGCGCGATCTGGCCAACCGCCTGGGCAAAAAGGTGGACTTCGTGACGCAGGGCGAATCCACCGAGCTGGACAAGGGTCTGGTCGAGAAGATCACCGACCCGCTGACCCACCTGGTGCGCAACAGCTGTGACCACGGCATCGAGATGCCCGAGGACCGCATCGCCGCAGGCAAGTCGGAGAACGGCACCATCACCCTGTCGGCGGCGCACCAGGGCGGCTCCATCGTGATCGAAGTGCGCGACGACGGCAAAGGCATGTCGCGCGACAAGATCCTGCGCAAGGCCCGGGAGCGCGGCCTGGACGTGAGCGATGCCATGAGCGATGCCGAGGTCTGGCAGCTGATTTTTGCCCCGGGCTTCTCTACCGCCGATGTGGTGACCGATGTGTCGGGCCGGGGCGTGGGCATGGATGTGGTGAAGCGCAATATTGCCTCGCTCAATGGCACGGTCGACATCGAATCGGTCGAGGGCCTGGGCATGAAGGTGTCGGTGCGCTTGCCGCTGACCCTGGCCATCATGGACGGTATGTCGGTCAGCGTGGGCGACGAGGTCTATATCCTGCCGCTGTCGTCGGTGGTCGAGTCCTTCCAGGTCAACGATGAATCCGTCAGCACCGTGGCCCAGGGCTCGCAGCTGGTCAAGGTGCGTGAAGAGTACATGCCGGTGATTGCGCTGGAGAAGATTTTCCAGGTGCCGATTGCCGATGCCGAAAAGGCCAACAACATCATGGTGGTGGTCGAGTCCGAAGGCAGCCGCGTGGCCTTGCTGGTCAACGAGTTGCTGGGCCAGCACCAGGTGGTGGTGAAAAACCTGGAGTCGAATTACCGCAAAGTGTCCAACGTGTCGGGTGCCACCATCATGGGCGACGGCAAGGTGGCGCTGATTCTGGACATTGGCGCGCTGGTGCGCCGCTCGCGGCACTAAGCCACCGTTCTACAGTTTGAAGTTGAAGGAGATGGTTATGGGAGCAATGGAACGTTCGGGGGTTTTGACCACCACCGCGGCCAGAGAATATTTGACCTTCCGCCTGAGCCAGGAAGAGTACGGCATTGATATCCTGAAGGTGCAGGAAATCCGCGGCTACGAGCCACCGACACGTATCGCCAACGCGCCCCCCTTCATCAAGGGTGTGGTCAATCTGCGCGGCACCATCGTGCCGATCGTGGACATGCGCCTCAAGTTCAACTGCTCCGAGGCCGAGTACAACAGCTTCACCGTGGTCATCATCCTGAATCTGCGCAGCCGCATCGTCGGCATCGTGGTGGATTCGGTCAGTGACGTGCTGGAACTGCAGCCCGAGAGCGTCAAAGCCGCCCCCGATATCGACAGCATTGTCGACAACAGCTGCATTCTGGGCCTGGGCTCGGTCAGCGACCGTATGCTGATCCTGCTGGACATCGAGCGTCTGATGTCCGGGCCGGACATGGGCCTGTCTGCCGACTGAGCGCACGCTTCTCCATGCGCCCATCCTCCGCTGTTGCCGCGACCGGTCCCGTGCTGGAAGGCCGCGAGTTTGTCTGGACCGATGCCGACTTCGAGCGCGTCCAGTCGCTCATCTACAAGCATGCCGGTATCAAACTGCACGACGGTAAGCACGCCATGGTGTACAGCCGCCTGTCGCGGCGCCTGCGCGACACCGGACACAACAGTTTTCGCGAATATTTGGGCTGGTTGGAGCACTCTACCGATGGGCCCGAGTGGCAAGAGTTCGTCAATGCGCTGACCACAAACCTGACAGCCTTCTTCCGCGAGCAGCACCACTTCGAGATACTGGCCACGCTGCTGCGGTCCAAGCCCGCCAGCACGCCGTGGAATGTGTGGTGCAGCGCATCCTCTACCGGCGAAGAACCGTATTCCATCGTGATGACGGCGCTGGAGAGTTTGGGTGCCAACGCGTCTTTCAAGCTCACCGCCAGCGATATCGATTCCAAGGTGCTGGCCTCGGCGGCTCAGGGCATCTACCGGCTGGAAAATCTCAAGGGGCTGGACCAGGGGCGGATGCAGAAGTTCTTGCTGCGCGGCAAGGGCGACAACGCCGGGCTGGTGCGTATCAAGCCTGAATTGCGCCGCATGATTGATTTCATCAGCGTCAATCTGATCCGGGACGACTGGCCGTTTCGCGAGCATTTCGATGTGGTGTTTTGCCGTAACGTGATGATTTACTTCGATGCCGCCACCCAACGGGCGGTGCTGGAGCGCATCCACCGGGTGATGAAGCCGGGGGCTACCCTGTTTGTTGGCCATGCAGAGAATTTCAGCGAATCGCGTGACTTATTCATCTTGCGGGGGAAGACCAGCTATGAACGTTGCTAATTCACCCTTTCGCAAGCCGCTCGGCTTTGGCGTGCGCCCTTAAAAAATTATGGACATCCCCAGAACCACTGGCCCCACGTTGTACCAACGCATGGCGGCGGGCGCGCTCCCGGTCGGTGGCGATACCGACCGCCGCCGGGCTTCCCGGGTCGGCGCTCTCCCCGGCGGGCGACCCGCCAGCGAGCGCCACAGCACCATTGAAGAGCTCAAGGCCCGCCCACGCAAGCCGGGGGAGGCTTCGTTTTTTTACCCGGACCACCATTTCCAGTACAACGCCGTCAAGGTGCTGCCCGGTGAGTACTTTGTATCGGACGAAAACCTGGTCATCATGACGGTGCTGGGCTCCTGCATTGCCGCCTGCCTGTGGGACACGCGGGCCCAGGTAGGCGGTATGAACCACTTCATGCTGCCCGACGGTGAAGACGGCATTGGCGCGGGCCGCTATGGGTCGTATGCCATGGAGCTGTTGATCAACGAAATGCTCAAGATCGGGGCGCGCCGCGAAACCATGCAGGCCAAGATTTTTGGCGGTGGCCAGGTGATGTCCAACTTCACCACCATGAACGTGGGTGAGCGCAACACCAAGTTTGTCATCGACTACCTGCAAACCGAGCGCATCCCGCTCCTGTCGCAAGACGTACTGGATATTTACCCGCGCAAGGTCTGCTTTTTCCCCCTCACCGGCAAGGCCATGGTCAAGCGGCTGGCCCACGCCCATCCCGACCAGGCTGCCAATGAGCGGCGTGGCAATGTGGCAACGGTGGTGCAATCGACGTCCGGCGGTTCGGTCGATCTGTTTTAAGTGCGTGCTGTGATGAAGAAAATCCGTGTTCTGGTAGTGGACGACTCGGCGCTGGTGCGCAGCCTGTTGACCGAGATCATCAACCGCCAACCCGACATGCAGTGCATTGGTGCGGCCAACGACCCGTTGATCGCCCGCGAAATGATCCGCGATCTGGATCCCGATGTCATCACCCTGGACGTGGAGATGCCGCGCATGGACGGCATCGACTTCCTGGGCCGCCTGATGCGCCTGCGCCCCATGCCGGTGGTGATGATCTCCACCATGACCGCGCAGGGGGCTGAGGTCACCTTACGTGCGCTGGAGTTAGGGGCGGTGGATTTTGTGGCCAAACCCCGCATTGGCCTGGCCAATGGCCTGCGCGATCTGGCGACAGAAATCGTCGACAAGGTGCGCGTGGCGGCGGTGGCCAAGTTCCGTCGCCCGTTGCTGCCTGCGGTATCGCCGCCCGGCACTGCAGTGGTGCCGCCAGCCTCCGCCGTGCGCTCCACCAATGCCTTGATCGGCCGCTTGTCGACCGAAAAGATGATCTGCATCGGCGCATCCACCGGTGGCACGGAGGCCATCAAGGACATTTTGGTCCACATGCCCGCCGACTCGCCCGCCATCGTCATCACCCAGCACATGCCGCCGGGCTTTACCACCAGCTTCGCAGCACGCCTGAACAGCCTGTGCCAGATCACCGTCAAGGAAGCCGTACACGGCGAGCGCATCCTGCCCGGCCATGCTTACATCGCGCCGGGCGGCAAGCAGTTCCGCATCAACCGCAGCGGTGCCAATTACGTGGCCGTGGTGGAAGAGGGCGAACCGGTGAACCGCCACCGGCCATCGGTGGAAGTGCTGTTCCTGTCCTGCGCCGAGATGGTGGGCCGCAACGCCTACGGCATCATGCTCACCGGCATGGGCAATGACGGAGCCCGTGCCATGCGCGAAATGCACGACAAGGGCAGCTACAACTACGTGCAGGATGAAGCCAGTTGCGTGGTCTTCGGCATGCCGCGCGAGGCCATTGCCCACGGCGCAGCCGATGAGGTGCTGCCGCTGGACAAAATTGCCCCCGCCCTGCTGGCCAAGCTGGGTGCCAGCGGCGACCGCCTGCACAATCGCATTTAAAGAAAATAGGCTGCTAGCGCCCATGGAATGGGCGTAAGCAGCTATTTAAACGATAGCGATCACGCGCTCAGCATTTCCCAGCGTTCCAATGCAGCCAGCAGCTGCTCGTCAATGTGCGCATTGCGCTGGCCCAGGGTGGTGGCGCGCGCGGCATCGGTGGCGTAGATGCTGCCATCGGCCAGGGTGGCGGTGATCTCGGCTTGCTCTTTTTCTAGCGCCGCGATCTGTTCTGGCAGGCCATCGAGCTCACGCTGCTCCTTGAAGCTGAGCTTGCGGGCCTTGGGGGCCACGGCGGCGGTGACCGGCTTTTGCTCTGTATTTGATAGCTTCTCCTGCGCTTCTGGTGGGCGCTGGGGCGTATTTTTCCTATTGGTTTCTGCAATCAACTTGGCACGCTTGCTCTGGATCAGCCAGTCCTGCACGCTGCCTTCGTATTCACGCCAGAAGCCAGGCCGCTCCTCGGGTTCGTGGGCAATGATGCTGGTGACCACGTTGTCCAGGAAGGCCCGGTCGTGGCTGACCAGAAACACCGTGCCGTCGTAGTTCTGCAGCAGGTCTTCCAGCAGTTCCAGCGTGTCGATGTCCAGGTCATTGGTGGGTTCGTCCAGCACCAGCACATTGGCCGGGCGGGCAAACAGGCGCGCCAGCAGCAAACGGTTGCGTTCACCACCCGACAGCGAGCGCACGGGCGAGTTGGCACGTGCCGGGGAAAACAAGAAGTCGCTCAGGTAGCTTTTGACGTGCTTGCGCTGGTTGCCGATTTCAATCCACTCGCTGCCCGGGCTGATGAAGTCCTCCAGCGTGGCGTCCAGGTCGAGCGCATTGCGCATCTGGTCGAAGTAAGCCACCTGCAGGTTCGCACCCTGGCGGATCTTGCCGCTGTCGGGCTGGATCTCGCCCAGGATGAGCTTGAGCAGGGTGCTCTTGCCCGCACCGTTGGCCCCCAGAAAGCCGACCTTGTCGCCGCGCAGAATCACGTCGCTGAAGCCCTGCACGATGACCTTGTCGCCAAACGCCTTGCTCACATTGGTCAGTTCGGCCACGATCTTGCCACTGGACTGGCCCGAGGCCACATCCAGGTTCACGCTGCCCTGGGCATCGCGGCGGGCGGCCCGGCTGGAGCGCAGCGCTTCCAGGCGTACCACGCGGCTTTGGCTACGGGTACGGCGCGCGGCCACACCCTGGCGGACCCAGACTTCTTCCTGCGCCAGCAGCTTGTCGGCCTTGGCGGAGATCACCGCTTCCTGCGCCAGTTGTTCATCTTTTTGCAGTACATACTGTTCAAAGTTGCCAGGATACGAGTTGAGCTTGCCCCGGTCGAGTTCCACAATGCGGGTCGCGACGCGGTTCAGGAAGCTGCGGTCATGGGTGATGGTGATCAGGCTGCCCTTGAAGTCGATCAACAGGTCTTCCAGCCATTCGATGGAATCCAGGTCCAGGTGGTTGGTCGGCTCATCGAGCAGCAGCACGTCGGGCTTGGCCACCAGGGCCTGGGCCAGTGCCACACGCTTCTTGGTGCCGCCCGACAGGGTGCCGACAATCGCCTCGGGGTTCAGATGCAGGCGGTGCAGGGTTTCTTCGACGCGCTGCTCCCAGTTCCAGGCATCGAATGCCTCGATCTGCGACTGCAAGGCATCCAGATCCACGCCGTCGGCACCCGACAGATAGAGGTCTCGCGCAGCTATGACGCTGGCCAGGCCCACGCTGGCAGACTTGAACACCGAGTCTTCGGGGTTCAACACCGGTTCCTGGGCCACGTAGGCAATGCGCAGACCTTGCTGCACGTGCATTGCACCGTCATCGGGCTTTTCCAGGCCACCCAGGATCTTGAGCATGGACGACTTGCCCGCTCCATTGCGGCCAATCAGACCCACACGCTCCGTGGTTTCAAGGGAAAAAGCGGCTCTATCGAGAAGTGCGACGTGTCCAAAAGCCAGTTGGGCGTCGAGTAGGGTAATAAGTGCCATGTTGGGGGGATTATCCGGCCTGCGGGTTTCATCCCTTGGAGGCCGACCAGGGGAGGTGGCGTCTTTCATCGACAGGGTGGGCCGTTTCGGCGTGGAGCCAGTGCACCGCGGGCAATGAACTCGTACGGTTTGCGGCGTTGTCCAACTTTTAATTGCTGGTCGGCAAGAGATCGGTACAAACCATGCTAAAGTCTAAGGCTGCGCTGATGAAACACAGCAATGTGCAGAATGCGAAAGCAAGGTTTGGGTTTATTCTCAAACGCACTGCAGCAGGCAGGCAAGAAAGTTAAATTTCTTGCAGGATGCTCTAAAAAGCATGCTAGAATACAAGGCTTCGCTGATCACAGCGAGTTGGACAAAGTGGTGTAAAAGCTGCGATGTTGATCCTTAAAAATATACAGCCGATAAGCGTGGGCGTTTGAATGCGATTGCCAAGTTCTTCGGAACTAGTGCTTAGCACTACAAACGCTCATGAAGTAAAAGAAGATGTGAATATCAGAAATGAAGTTCATGTCAATTCCAATTTATGAGTGGCCCCTGGTGGTAAAAGTCAGGGGCAAAAAATTCAAGATCGAACTATAGAGTTTGATCCTGGCTCAGATTGAACGCTGGCGGCATGCCTTACACATGCAAGTCGAACGGCAGCACGGGAGCAATCCTGGTGGCGAGTGGCGAACGGGTGAGTAATATATCGGAACGTGCCCAGTCGTGGGGGATAACGCAGCGAAAGCTGTGCTAATACCGCATACGATCTCTGGATGAAAGCGGGGGACTCGCAAGAGCCTCGCGCGATTGGAGCGGCCGATATCAGATTAGCTAGTTGGTGGGGTAAAAGCCCACCAAGGCGACGATCTGTAGCTGGTCTGAGAGGACGACCAGCCACACTGGAACTGAGACACGGTCCAGACTCCTACGGGAGGCAGCAGTGGGGAATTTTGGACAATGGGCGCAAGCCTGATCCAGCAATGCCGCGTGCAGGATGAAGGCCTTCGGGTTGTAAACTGCTTTTGTACGGAACGAAACGGTCTGCCCTAATACGGTGGGCTAATGACGGTACCGTAAGAATAAGCACCGGCTAACTACGTGCCAGCAGCCGCGGTAATACGTAGGGTGCGAGCGTTAATCGGAATTACTGGGCGTAAAGCGTGCGCAGGCGGTTATATAAGACAGATGTGAAATCCCCGGGCTCAACCTGGGACCTGCATTTGTGACTGTATAGCTAGAGTACGGTAGAGGGGGATGGAATTCCGCGTGTAGCAGTGAAATGCGTAGATATGCGGAGGAACACCGATGGCGAAGGCAATCCCCTGGACCTGTACTGACGCTCATGCACGAAAGCGTGGGGAGCAAACAGGATTAGATACCCTGGTAGTCCACGCCCTAAACGATGTCAACTGGTTGTTGGGTCTTCACTGACTCAGTAACGAAGCTAACGCGTGAAGTTGACCGCCTGGGGAGTACGGCCGCAAGGTTGAAACTCAAAGGAATTGACGGGGACCCGCACAAGCGGTGGATGATGTGGTTTAATTCGATGCAACGCGAAAAACCTTACCCACCTTTGACATGTACGGAAGCCTTTAGAGATAGAGGCGTGCTCGAAAGAGAGCCGTAACACAGGTGCTGCATGGCTGTCGTCAGCTCGTGTCGTGAGATGTTGGGTTAAGTCCCGCAACGAGCGCAACCCTTGTCATTAGTTGCTACATTTAGTTGGGCACTCTAATGAGACTGCCGGTGACAAACCGGAGGAAGGTGGGGATGACGTCAAGTCCTCATGGCCCTTATAGGTGGGGCTACACACGTCATACAATGGCTGGTACAAAGGGTTGCCAACCCGCGAGGGGGAGCTAATCCCATAAAACCAGTCGTAGTCCGGATCGCAGTCTGCAACTCGACTGCGTGAAGTCGGAATCGCTAGTAATCGTGGATCAGAATGTCACGGTGAATACGTTCCCGGGTCTTGTACACACCGCCCGTCACACCATGGGAGCGGGTTCTGCCAGAAGTAGTTAGCCTAACCGCAAGGAGGGCGATTACCACGGCAGGGTTCGTGACTGGGGTGAAGTCGTAACAAGGTAGCCGTATCGGAAGGTGCGGCTGGATCACCTCCTTTCTGGAAACTGCAGTCAAATTTGAATGCCCACACTTATCGGTTGTTGGAAGGTTGTCGCGAGGACAATTGTGGGAAAAAGGCCATTGGTCAGATTCTCGGAGTTGCTCTGAGAGCGACCGGCTTGGGTCTGTAGCTCAGTTGGTTAGAGCACCGTCTTGATAAGGCGGGGGTCGTTGGTTCGAAACCAACCAGACCCACCATCCATTCAACAACACTGCCGTTTTTGTGGGGGTGTAGCTCAGCTGGGAGAGCGGCTGCTTTGCAAGCAGTAGGTAGCGGGTTCGAGTCCTGTCACCTCCACCAATAATTTGGTGCTTATATATTCAACACCAAAGTGGCTTTTAACGAGGCTACTTTGTTGTTGATCAATATCTATTGATCGATATAAATTAACCGTAAGGTTAATCGGCTGTTCATTAAAAATTCATAGAGTTTAATCAGCGTTGCTAACCGTTTAGCTACCTCTGGGAAACTGCACATTCGTAAAGGTTTAGTGCAGACCGTGCCCGGTGGTGGTGGTTAGTGACAAATTTTTGATTGCGTCAAAACGAATATCAGACTTTAGTTTGAAATTCAAAATTAACGATGAAGACTCGAAAGAGTTGTAGTTGTTTACGGCATAACGCGATTGGTGAAAGACCAATCAGACATTCCTTGAAGACAATGGCGATGTTTCTGTAAGGAGACGTCAAAGTTATAGGGTCAAGTGAATAAGAGCATGTGGTGGATGCCTTGGCAATGATAGGCGACGAAAGACGTGATAGCCTGCGATAAGCTTCGGGGAGCTGGCAAATTAGCTTTGATCCGGAGATTTCTGAATGGGGAAACCCACCCTTAGGGGTATCGCATGATGAATACATAGTCATGCGAGGCGAACCGGGTGAACTGAAACATCTCAGTAGCTCGAGGAAAAGACATCAACCGAGATTCCGAAAGTAGTGGCGAGCGAAATCGGAAAAGCCTGTTAGTGATAGCGCGACTGTTAACGGAATAGCTTGGAAAAGCTAGCCATAGCGGGTGATAGCCCCGTACGTGAAAACAGACGCGTGGTACTAAGTTAACGACAAGTAGGGCGGGACACGAGAAATCCTGTCTGAATATGGGGGGACCATCCTCCAAGGCTAAATACTCATCATTGACCGATAGTGAACTAGTACCGTGAGGGAAAGGCGAAAAGAACCCCGGGAGGGGAGTGAAATAGATCCTGAAACCGCATGCTTACAAAAAGTAGGAGCCTTGAAAGGGGTGACTGCGTACCTTTTGTATAATGGGTCAGCGACTTACATTCAGTGGCAAGCTTAACCGAATAGGGAAGGCGTAGGGAAACCGAGTCCGAATAGGGCGATTCAGTCGCTGGGTGTAGACCCGAAACCAAGTGATCTATCCATGGCCAGGATGAAGGTGCGGTAACACGCACTGGAGGTCCGAACCGACTAGTGTTGCAAAACTAGCGGATGAGCTGTGGATAGGGGTGAAAGGCTAAACAAACTTGGAAATAGCTGGTTCTCTCCGAAAACTATTTAGGTAGTGCCTCAAGTATTACCGTCGGGGGTAGAGCACTGTTTTGGCTAGGGGGTCATGGCGACTTACCAAACCAATGCAAACTCCGAATACCGACGAGTACAGCTTGGGAGACAGAGCACCGGGTGCTAACGTCCGGACTCAAGAGGGAAACAACCCAGACCGCCAGCTAAGGTCCCTAAAATTGGCTAAGTGGGAAACGAAGTGGGAAGGCTAAAACAGTCAGGATGTTGGCTTAGAAGCAGCCATCATTTAAAGAAAGCGTAATAGCTCACTGATCGAGTCGTCCTGCGCGGAAGATGTAACGGGGCTAAGCCAGTTACCGAAGCTGCGGATTTGCAATTTATTGCAAGTGGTAGGAGAGCGTTCTGTAGGCCTGTGAAGGTGGCGGTGTAAACCCTGCTGGAGGTATCAGAAGTGCGAATGCTGACATGAGTAGCGTTAAAGGGGGTGAAAAGCCCCCTCGCCGTAAGCGCAAGGTTTTCTACGCAACGTTCATCGGCGTAGAGTGAGTCGGCCCCTAAGGCGAGGCAGAGATGCGTAGTTGATGGGAAACAGGTCAATATTCCTGTACCGATGTGTAGTGCGATGTGGGGACGGAGAAGGTTAGCTCAGCCAACTGTTGGATATGTTGGTTCAAGCCTGTAGTCGTGCCTGGTAGGTAAATCCGCCGGGCTTAGATGAGGGGTGATAACGAGGCTGCTTGCAGCCGAAGTGAGTGATACCCTGCTTCCAGGAAAAGCCACTAAGCTTCAGCTACACACGACCGTACCGCAAACCGACACTGGTGCGCGAGATGAGTATTCTAAGGCGCTTGAGAGAACTCAGGAGAAGGAACTCGGCAAATTGACACCGTAACTTCGGAAGAAGGTGTGCCTCTAGTAGGTGAAGTCCCTTGCGGATGGAGCCCAACGGGGTTGCAAAAAATCGGTGGCTGCGACTGTTTATTAAAAACACAGCACTCTGCAAACACGAAAGTGGACGTATAGGGTGTGACGCCTGCCCGGTGCTGGAAGATTAAATGATGGGGTGCAAGCTCTTGATTGAAGTCCCAGTAAACGGCGGCCGTAACTATAACGGTCCTAAGGTAGCGAAATTCCTTGTCGGGTAAGTTCCGACCTGCACGAATGGCGTAACGATGGCCACACTGTCTCCTCCTGAGACTCAGCGAAGTTGAAATGTTTGTGATGATGCAATCTCCCCGCGGAAAGACGGAAAGACCCCATGAACCTTTACTGTAGCTTTGTATTGGACTTTGAACAGATCTGTGTAGGATAGGTGGGAGGCTTTGAAGCAGGGTCGCTAGATCTTGTGGAGCCAACGTTGAAATACCACCCTGGTGTGTTTGAGGTTCTAACCTAGGTCCATTATCTGGATCGGGGACAGTGCATGGTAGGCAGTTTGACTGGGGCGGTCTCCTCCCAAAGCGTAACGGAGGAGTTCGAAGGTACGCTAGTTACGGTCGGACATCGTGATGATAGTGCAATGGCATAAGCGTGCTTAACTGCGAGACTGACAAGTCGAGCAGATGCGAAAGCAGGACATAGTGATCCGGTGGTTCTGTATGGAAGGGCCATCGCTCAACGGATAAAAGGTACTCTGGGGATAACAGGCTGATACCGCCCAAGAGTTCATATCGACGGCGGTGTTTGGCACCTCGATGTCGGCTCATCTCATCCTGGGGCTGTAGCCGGTCCCAAGGGTATGGCTGTTCGCCATTTAAAGAGGTACGTGAGCTGGGTTTAAAACGTCGTGAGACAGTTTGGTCCCTATCTTCCGTGGGCGCTGCAGATTTGAGGAAGCCTGCTCCTAGTACGAGAGGACCGGAGTGGACACACCTCTGGTGTATCGGTTGTCACGCCAGTGGCATTGCCGAGTAGCTAAGTGTGGAAGAGATAACCGCTGAAAGCATCTAAGCGGGAAACTCGTTTCAAGATGAGATCTGCCGGGGCCTTGAGCCCCCTAAAGAGTCGTTCAAGACCAGGACGTTGATAGGTCAGGTGTGGAAGCGCAGTAATGCGTTAAGCTAACTGATACTAATTGCTCGTGCGGCTTGACCCTATAACTTTGATTCCAAGCAATTGGTTTGAAGGACTAGTTATGCCAAGTGACGCATTCAAAAACATATCCGGTGAGATGCCGGAGCTGATTAAATCTCTATGAATTCGTTGTCCTGACGCATGTCAGGGCGGCAACAAGTTATGCCTGATGACCATAGCGAGGTGGTACCACTCCTTCCCATCCCGAACAGGACAGTGAAACGCCTCTGCGCCGATGATAGTGCGGGTTCCCGTGTGAAAGTAGGTCATCGTCAGGCTATTACAGCAAGAAACGCCCAGTCCAGCGGACTGGGCGTTTTCTTTAGTGCTACTTGGCAGCACTAAAGAAAACGCAAAACGTTTTTATGTGTGCTAAAAAGCATGCTAGAATACAAGGCTTCGCTGATCACAGCGAGTTGGACAAAGTGGTGTAAAAGCTGCGATGTTGATCCTTAAAAATATACAGCCGATAAGCGTGGGCGTTTGAATGCGATTGCCAAGTTCTTCGGAACTAGTGCTTAGCACTACAAACGCTCATGAAGTAAAAGAAGATGTGAATATCAGAAATGAAGTTCATGTCAATTCCAATTTATGAGTGGCCCCTGGTGGTAAAAGTCAGGGGCAAAAAATTCAAGATCGAACTATAGAGTTTGATCCTGGCTCAGATTGAACGCTGGCGGCATGCCTTACACATGCAAGTCGAACGGCAGCACGGGAGCAATCCTGGTGGCGAGTGGCGAACGGGTGAGTAATATATCGGAACGTGCCCAGTCGTGGGGGATAACGCAGCGAAAGCTGTGCTAATACCGCATACGATCTCTGGATGAAAGCGGGGGACTCGCAAGAGCCTCGCGCGATTGGAGCGGCCGATATCAGATTAGCTAGTTGGTGGGGTAAAAGCCCACCAAGGCGACGATCTGTAGCTGGTCTGAGAGGACGACCAGCCACACTGGAACTGAGACACGGTCCAGACTCCTACGGGAGGCAGCAGTGGGGAATTTTGGACAATGGGCGCAAGCCTGATCCAGCAATGCCGCGTGCAGGATGAAGGCCTTCGGGTTGTAAACTGCTTTTGTACGGAACGAAACGGTCTGCCCTAATACGGTGGGCTAATGACGGTACCGTAAGAATAAGCACCGGCTAACTACGTGCCAGCAGCCGCGGTAATACGTAGGGTGCGAGCGTTAATCGGAATTACTGGGCGTAAAGCGTGCGCAGGCGGTTATATAAGACAGATGTGAAATCCCCGGGCTCAACCTGGGACCTGCATTTGTGACTGTATAGCTAGAGTACGGTAGAGGGGGATGGAATTCCGCGTGTAGCAGTGAAATGCGTAGATATGCGGAGGAACACCGATGGCGAAGGCAATCCCCTGGACCTGTACTGACGCTCATGCACGAAAGCGTGGGGAGCAAACAGGATTAGATACCCTGGTAGTCCACGCCCTAAACGATGTCAACTGGTTGTTGGGTCTTCACTGACTCAGTAACGAAGCTAACGCGTGAAGTTGACCGCCTGGGGAGTACGGCCGCAAGGTTGAAACTCAAAGGAATTGACGGGGACCCGCACAAGCGGTGGATGATGTGGTTTAATTCGATGCAACGCGAAAAACCTTACCCACCTTTGACATGTACGGAAGCCTTTAGAGATAGAGGCGTGCTCGAAAGAGAGCCGTAACACAGGTGCTGCATGGCTGTCGTCAGCTCGTGTCGTGAGATGTTGGGTTAAGTCCCGCAACGAGCGCAACCCTTGTCATTAGTTGCTACATTTAGTTGGGCACTCTAATGAGACTGCCGGTGACAAACCGGAGGAAGGTGGGGATGACGTCAAGTCCTCATGGCCCTTATAGGTGGGGCTACACACGTCATACAATGGCTGGTACAAAGGGTTGCCAACCCGCGAGGGGGAGCTAATCCCATAAAACCAGTCGTAGTCCGGATCGCAGTCTGCAACTCGACTGCGTGAAGTCGGAATCGCTAGTAATCGTGGATCAGAATGTCACGGTGAATACGTTCCCGGGTCTTGTACACACCGCCCGTCACACCATGGGAGCGGGTTCTGCCAGAAGTAGTTAGCCTAACCGCAAGGAGGGCGATTACCACGGCAGGGTTCGTGACTGGGGTGAAGTCGTAACAAGGTAGCCGTATCGGAAGGTGCGGCTGGATCACCTCCTTTCTGGAAACTGCAGTCAAATTTGAATGCCCACACTTATCGGTTGTTGGAAGGTTGTCGCGAGGACAATTGTGGGAAAAAGGCCATTGGTCAGATTCTCGGAGTTGCTCTGAGAGCGACCGGCTTGGGTCTGTAGCTCAGTTGGTTAGAGCACCGTCTTGATAAGGCGGGGGTCGTTGGTTCGAAACCAACCAGACCCACCATCCATTCAACAACACTGCCGTTTTTGTGGGGGTGTAGCTCAGCTGGGAGAGCGGCTGCTTTGCAAGCAGTAGGTAGCGGGTTCGAGTCCTGTCACCTCCACCAATAATTTGGTGCTTATATATTCAACACCAAAGTGGCTTTTAACGAGGCTACTTTGTTGTTGATCAATATCTATTGATCGATATAAATTAACCGTAAGGTTAATCGGCTGTTCATTAAAAATTCATAGAGTTTAATCAGCGTTGCTAACCGTTTAGCTACCTCTGGGAAACTGCACATTCGTAAAGGTTTAGTGCAGACCGTGCCCGGTGGTGGTGGTTAGTGACAAATTTTTGATTGCGTCAAAACGAATATCAGACTTTAGTTTGAAATTCAAAATTAACGATGAAGACTCGAAAGAGTTGTAGTTGTTTACGGCATAACGCGATTGGTGAAAGACCAATCAGACATTCCTTGAAGACAATGGCGATGTTTCTGTAAGGAGACGTCAAAGTTATAGGGTCAAGTGAATAAGAGCATGTGGTGGATGCCTTGGCAATGATAGGCGACGAAAGACGTGATAGCCTGCGATAAGCTTCGGGGAGCTGGCAAATTAGCTTTGATCCGGAGATTTCTGAATGGGGAAACCCACCCTTAGGGGTATCGCATGATGAATACATAGTCATGCGAGGCGAACCGGGTGAACTGAAACATCTCAGTAGCTCGAGGAAAAGACATCAACCGAGATTCCGAAAGTAGTGGCGAGCGAAATCGGAAAAGCCTGTTAGTGATAGCGCGACTGTTAACGGAATAGCTTGGAAAAGCTAGCCATAGCGGGTGATAGCCCCGTACGTGAAAACAGACGCGTGGTACTAAGTTAACGACAAGTAGGGCGGGACACGAGAAATCCTGTCTGAATATGGGGGGACCATCCTCCAAGGCTAAATACTCATCATTGACCGATAGTGAACTAGTACCGTGAGGGAAAGGCGAAAAGAACCCCGGGAGGGGAGTGAAATAGATCCTGAAACCGCATGCTTACAAAAAGTAGGAGCCTTGAAAGGGGTGACTGCGTACCTTTTGTATAATGGGTCAGCGACTTACATTCAGTGGCAAGCTTAACCGAATAGGGAAGGCGTAGGGAAACCGAGTCCGAATAGGGCGATTCAGTCGCTGGGTGTAGACCCGAAACCAAGTGATCTATCCATGGCCAGGATGAAGGTGCGGTAACACGCACTGGAGGTCCGAACCGACTAGTGTTGCAAAACTAGCGGATGAGCTGTGGATAGGGGTGAAAGGCTAAACAAACTTGGAAATAGCTGGTTCTCTCCGAAAACTATTTAGGTAGTGCCTCAAGTATTACCGTCGGGGGTAGAGCACTGTTTTGGCTAGGGGGTCATGGCGACTTACCAAACCAATGCAAACTCCGAATACCGACGAGTACAGCTTGGGAGACAGAGCACCGGGTGCTAACGTCCGGACTCAAGAGGGAAACAACCCAGACCGCCAGCTAAGGTCCCTAAAATTGGCTAAGTGGGAAACGAAGTGGGAAGGCTAAAACAGTCAGGATGTTGGCTTAGAAGCAGCCATCATTTAAAGAAAGCGTAATAGCTCACTGATCGAGTCGTCCTGCGCGGAAGATGTAACGGGGCTAAGCCAGTTACCGAAGCTGCGGATTTGCAATTTATTGCAAGTGGTAGGAGAGCGTTCTGTAGGCCTGTGAAGGTGGCGGTGTAAACCCTGCTGGAGGTATCAGAAGTGCGAATGCTGACATGAGTAGCGTTAAAGGGGGTGAAAAGCCCCCTCGCCGTAAGCGCAAGGTTTTCTACGCAACGTTCATCGGCGTAGAGTGAGTCGGCCCCTAAGGCGAGGCAGAGATGCGTAGTTGATGGGAAACAGGTCAATATTCCTGTACCGATGTGTAGTGCGATGTGGGGACGGAGAAGGTTAGCTCAGCCAACTGTTGGATATGTTGGTTCAAGCCTGTAGTCGTGCCTGGTAGGTAAATCCGCCGGGCTTAGATGAGGGGTGATAACGAGGCTGCTTGCAGCCGAAGTGAGTGATACCCTGCTTCCAGGAAAAGCCACTAAGCTTCAGCTACACACGACCGTACCGCAAACCGACACTGGTGCGCGAGATGAGTATTCTAAGGCGCTTGAGAGAACTCAGGAGAAGGAACTCGGCAAATTGACACCGTAACTTCGGAAGAAGGTGTGCCTCTAGTAGGTGAAGTCCCTTGCGGATGGAGCCCAACGGGGTTGCAAAAAATCGGTGGCTGCGACTGTTTATTAAAAACACAGCACTCTGCAAACACGAAAGTGGACGTATAGGGTGTGACGCCTGCCCGGTGCTGGAAGATTAAATGATGGGGTGCAAGCTCTTGATTGAAGTCCCAGTAAACGGCGGCCGTAACTATAACGGTCCTAAGGTAGCGAAATTCCTTGTCGGGTAAGTTCCGACCTGCACGAATGGCGTAACGATGGCCACACTGTCTCCTCCTGAGACTCAGCGAAGTTGAAATGTTTGTGATGATGCAATCTCCCCGCGGAAAGACGGAAAGACCCCATGAACCTTTACTGTAGCTTTGTATTGGACTTTGAACAGATCTGTGTAGGATAGGTGGGAGGCTTTGAAGCAGGGTCGCTAGATCTTGTGGAGCCAACGTTGAAATACCACCCTGGTGTGTTTGAGGTTCTAACCTAGGTCCATTATCTGGATCGGGGACAGTGCATGGTAGGCAGTTTGACTGGGGCGGTCTCCTCCCAAAGCGTAACGGAGGAGTTCGAAGGTACGCTAGTTACGGTCGGACATCGTGATGATAGTGCAATGGCATAAGCGTGCTTAACTGCGAGACTGACAAGTCGAGCAGATGCGAAAGCAGGACATAGTGATCCGGTGGTTCTGTATGGAAGGGCCATCGCTCAACGGATAAAAGGTACTCTGGGGATAACAGGCTGATACCGCCCAAGAGTTCATATCGACGGCGGTGTTTGGCACCTCGATGTCGGCTCATCTCATCCTGGGGCTGTAGCCGGTCCCAAGGGTATGGCTGTTCGCCATTTAAAGAGGTACGTGAGCTGGGTTTAAAACGTCGTGAGACAGTTTGGTCCCTATCTTCCGTGGGCGCTGCAGATTTGAGGAAGCCTGCTCCTAGTACGAGAGGACCGGAGTGGACACACCTCTGGTGTATCGGTTGTCACGCCAGTGGCATTGCCGAGTAGCTAAGTGTGGAAGAGATAACCGCTGAAAGCATCTAAGCGGGAAACTCGTTTCAAGATGAGATCTGCCGGGGCCTTGAGCCCCCTAAAGAGTCGTTCAAGACCAGGACGTTGATAGGTCAGGTGTGGAAGCGCAGTAATGCGTTAAGCTAACTGATACTAATTGCTCGTGCGGCTTGACCCTATAACTTTGATTCCAAGCAATTGGTTTGAAGGACTAGTTATGCCAAGTGACGCATTCAAAAACATATCCGGTGAGATGCCGGAGCTGATTAAATCTCTATGAATTCGTTGTCCTGACGCATGTCAGGGCGGCAACAAGTTATGCCTGATGACCATAGCGAGGTGGTACCACTCCTTCCCATCCCGAACAGGACAGTGAAACGCCTCTGCGCCGATGATAGTGCGGGTTCCCGTGTGAAAGTAGGTCATCGTCAGGCTATTACAGCAAGAAACGCCCAGTCCAGCGGACTGGGCGTTTTCTTTAGTGCTACTTGGCAGCACTAAAGAAAACGCAAAACGTTTTTAATCAATCTGATCTGCTTCTCAATCCAATTGTTGCCCACTGTAACTTGCGCGTGACCTGGGAACAGGGTCAGCGCTTCCCAACTCCGAACGTTGTGGTCCAGTGCTTTAGTCGTCGCGGATCCATCGGGCACCTGCTGTCGCTGCAGCATAGGCGCGCGGCAATCCCCTGTTGACCACGGGCGAAGGCCATGGTTGATGTCAAAGAGTGATGGGCTGCCAGCGATGCAGCACCAAGTCTTCCACTCGGCCGGCCCTGTGCATTGGCAGCCCAAGTCAGCACATCCTTCAGGTAGGCATAGGGGTCATGCCAACTCATGCGTGTTGACTACACTAGACTCATCATCACCGCCGTAGCCAGTTGGCCCGCGGTATGCGTACGGCCAACTCATCTTGATTGTAAGCGCGCGGCGAACCCATCTTGATGTGAGTGCAGCGCTCTCGCAAGATCGTGTGCACGCAACAGATCGTGCACACCATGCTCAAAGAATCGGAGGCTTCCAGATATTCCACTCGGCGCACGCATCGGACACACACACGCCGGAGTTCAAGGCCGAGTTGGTGAGGGCTTGCCAACAGCCTGGTACCTCCATCGCGGCATTGGCGGGGGAACATGCAATGTGCTGCACCGCTGGCTCAAGGAACACCAGCGCAGTGGCTGTCATCAACTGGCCAAGCCCCGCATGCCCACCATCGCGCAGGACCCATCCCCGGCTCCCGCCTTCATTGCATTGGCGTTGCCCCCCGTAACTCCTATGTGTTAGTGCCGATCCAAAACTGACCAGCTAAACCGCAAAGTGCCAATCCAAAATTGACCAGGGTGTTCCACTGACCTGCTGAAACTTTCAGCAGGGATTCAAGGTGATCACCATGGACATGATTGGCAAGGTCAGGCGCATGAAGTTGCGCGACCAACTCTCCCTTAGCGAGATCGCGAAGCGCACAGGTTTGTCGCGTAACACGGTCAAGAAGTGGCTCAAGGTGCCCCGCGAGGCCGTCCCAAAGTACGAGCGGGGCAAGCAGGAAGGCAAGCTCACTTCCTTCGAGGCCACCCTGCACCAGGCCCTCACGACCGACAGCCATCGCCCCAAGCAGGGCCGGCGCAGTGGCCGGGCCCTGTTCGCCCAGATCCAGGCCCAGGGTTACCGCGGCGGCTACAGCGCCGTCACCGACTACATCCGCCGCTGGCGGATCGAGTCGGCATCCAGTCCGACCAAAGCCTTTGTCCCGCTCAGTTTCGAGTTGGGCGAAGCCTTCCAGTTCGACTGGAGCGACGAGGCCATGGTCGTCGGCGGCGTGTTCTACAACGTCCAGGTGGCCCACCTGAAGCTGTGCGCCAGCCGGGCCTTCTGGCTGGTGGCCTATCCCAGCCAAGGCCACGAGATGCTGTTCGATGCACACACGCGGTCGTTCCAGGCGCTGGGTGGCGTCACCCGGCGTGGCATCTACGACAACATGCGCACCGCCGTGGACAAGGTGCAGCGCGGCAAGCAGCGCATCGTCAACGCCCGCTTCGCCGCCATGTGCAGCCACTACCTGTTCGACCCCGACTTCTGCAACGTCGCCTCGGGCTGGGAGAAAGGGGTGGTCGAGAAGAACGTGCAGGACAGTCGGCGCCGCATCTGGATCGAAGCTGGCACCCGGCGCTTCGGCTCCTTCATCGAGCCCAATGCCTGGCTGGGCGAGCGTTGCCGTTCCGTCTGGGCCGATACCGCGCACCCGATTCACCGGCAGTTCACAGTGGCCGAGATGTTGGAGCTGGAGAAAGTCCACTTGATGTCCATGCCGGCCCCGTTCGATGGCTACGTCGAGCGGCTGGCCCGGGTCAGCAGCACCTGCCTGGTGGCGGCCGCCCGCAACCGTTATTCCGTGCCCTGTGAATGGGCCGGCCACATCGTCAGCACCCGGGTCTATCCTGGCCGGATCGACGTAGCCACGGCCGACGCCGTTGTGGCCAGCCATGCCCGGCTGCCCGGCAGTGGCCAGACCAGCTACGACTGGCAGCATTTCATCGAGCTGGTGCAGCGCAAGCCGGGCTCCTTGCGCAACGGCACGCCGTTTCTGGACCTGCCGGCGCCACTGCTGCGCTTGCGCCAATCCCTGCTCCGCCATCCGGGCGGCGACCGGGCCATGGACCAGGTGTTGGCAGCCGTGCCACAGGCAGGATTGGAGGCTGTTCTGGTGGCCGTCGAACTGGTGCTTGAAGGTATGGCGCCCAGCGGCAGCATCAGCGTCGAGCATGTGCGCAACGTGCTAGCTCGGTTGAAAAACCCCATCACCCCGGAGCAGGCGCAGACCTCGCTGCGACTCAGCCAGGTGCCGATTGCCGACACGGCACGCTACGACCGGCTGCGACCGACCCATCTGGATCGTCTGGACGGACAGGAGGTCGGCCATGCGTGACACCACCACCGATGTGCAGGCGCAACTGAAGGCGCTGCGGCTCAACGGAATGGCCGCGGCCTGGGCCGACCTGACCGAGCAAGGGGGCGATACCACCCTGGCCGCTTCCCGCTGGCTGGTGGAACACCTGCTACAGGCCGAGGATGCTGACCGGGCCATGCGTTCGATTACCCACCAGATGAAGTCGGTCCGCTTCCCCATACACCGTGACCTAGCCGGGTTCGACTTCGCCGTCTCGCAGGTCGACCAGAGGTTGGTTCAAAAGCTGGCCGACCTGGCGTTCACCCAGGATGCGCAGAACGTGGTGCTGGTCGGTGGGCCGGGCACCGGCAAGACCCATCTGGCCACAGCGTTGGGCATCTCGGGATTGACCCGGCACGGCAAGCGGGTGCGCTTCTACTCGACGGTCGACCTGGTCAATGCCCTGGAGCAGGAGAAGTCCCAGGGACGCGCTGGGCGCATTGCCATGAGTCTGGTGCGCATGGACCTGGTGGTGCTGGATGAATTGGGTTACCTGCCGTTCAGCCAGGCTGGTGGAGTCCTCTTGTTCCACTTGTTGTCCAAGCTGTACGAACACACCAGCGTGATGATTACCACCAACCTGACGTTTGCCGAGTGGTCCAGTGTGTTCGGCGACGCCAAGATGACAACGGCCTTGCTCGACCGGCTGACTCACCACTGCCACATCATCGAGACCGGCAACGAGTCCTACCGGTTCCGGCACAGCACGCATGAAGCCAAGGGACGCATCAAGACGCGGGAGCAAGCCAGGAAGGAGGAGGCCAGTCGAGGAACACAAGCCCGCGATACCGTGGAGGAAGGGGCCTCGCCTGACGGCTCGGGAACAGAACAAACCAATGCAAGAAAAGGAGGCCCAACCGAGGCAGACAGCCTATAGTTATCCACAGTCGGCCTTCACGGAGGCCGTTCTAGCACCTGGTCAAAATTCGATTGACACTGGTGGTCAAGATTGGATCGGCTCTAACAACATCGCCTTGATGGCTAGCCACGATGTCCAAGTCCTTGAGGTGGACTTGGACGCAATGACGCAATCAACGGCCATCCTGGCGCAGTGGACTTCTGACACGGGAGCCAGAAACTACGCCAGAAAACAAAAAAGCAGCCTGTTTTACGGGCCGCTTTTTTGACTACTCCCTGCTAACCTGTTGATTAGTAAGAAGATTTTTTGGTGGCCTGGGGCGGAATCGAACCACCGACACAAGGATTTTCAATCCTCTGCTCTACCGACTGAGCTACCGGGCCAAGACTTAAATTATATACCGAAATTACCCCCGTTTTCCACGGGCGAGATCAACTCCGAGTTGTTTTAATTTGCGATATAGATGTGTGCGCTCCAGGCCGGTTTGTTCTGCAACACGGGTCATGGATCCACCTTCTTGGGCAAGATGAAATTCGAAGTAGGCCTTTTCAAAACCATCGCGTGCTTCCCTTAGCGGTTTGTCCAAGTCAAAGGTCTGCTGTGACTGGGGGCCAAGGAGGCTGGTGCTGGAGAGGGCACCAGGCATGCTGCTGAGCATTTCCAAGGGGACGACCCGGTTGTCCGAATGGGCTTGCAAGACAGGTACCGGCGCGGCTTTGCGTGTGGCGTTGCGCGTCAGCGCTTGCTCGACTGCTTTCAACAGCTTTTGCAGGGTAATGGGCTTTTCCAAAAACGAGAAGGCCCCGATACGTGTGGCTTCTACCGCAGTGTCGATGGTGGCATGGCCACTCATCATGATGACGGGCATCGTCAAGGCACCTGCGGCGGCCCATTCCTTGAGCAGGGAGACACCATCGGTGTCGGGCATCCAAATGTCTAGCAGCACCAAGTCAGGGCGGGATTGCAACCGGGCGATACGTGCCTCTGCCGCATTTTCTGCCAGTTCGACGTTGTGCCCTTCATCATTCAGGATTTCAGAAAGCAGGTCGCGAATACCGAGTTCATCGTCAACTACCAGAATGTTTGCCATGATTGAAGCGCGGGTCCCCGGATGAAAATACAGCGGTGTGGCCGTTGTTAAGTTGCCACTTTAAGGTGGATGCTGAATGATAACGATACTTGCGCACCATCCACCACGCCATTGACGATACGGTTTGATAAGTCGATGCGCGCACCGTGCTCATCTGCGATTTTTTTCACCACAGCCAGCCCCAATCCCGTGCCGCGGCTCTTGGTGGTGACGTACGGTTCAAATGCACGCTTGAGGATATGCTCGGGAAAGCCTGTACCTTGGTCTAGCACCACGAGTCGCACACGCTGTGACGCTGAGGCCCATTGGGTGCGTACGACGACACTCGGAGTCGTACCGGGCCGGTGGGCTGCTTCAGTAGCATCCTGTGCGTTTTGCAGAAGGTTATGAATGACTTGGCGTAACTGCTCCGCATCCCCCAGAATCCACGGGCAGCCGCTTTCGAGTTGCGCAACCACAGTGATCGGTGCAGTTTCGTGCTCATAGAGCTGCAGCACGTCCTGGACGAGTGAGTTGAGATCCAAAGGCTTGAGGTCTGCGGCTGGAAGACGGGCATAGTCACGGAATTCATTGACCAGGCGCTTCATGGCATCGACCTGGTCTACGATGGTTTTCACAGACTTTTTAAGCAGTATCTGCTCGGGCTCGCCGACTTTATTCAAAAGCTTCATTTCCAGCCGTTCCGCAGAAAGCTGGATGGGTGTCAGTGGATTTTTAATCTCATGCGCCAGACGACGCGCTACTTCACCCCATGCCTGGGCCCGCTGGGCCGATACGATCTCAGAAATATCATCAAAGACCAATAGGCGGTTGCTGCCGGGCAGTTCAGCACCTCTAGCTACCAAAGTAATAGCATCTTGGGAGAAAGGTGATGGGGTGGCGTTCAGCTCGAAAGATTGCTGCCAATGGTCGAGTCCATGGTGGATCTGCTCACTCAAAAATGCCGAAAATTGCGCGTGCACACCTTTGGCGAATTCGCCCATGCCGTCAATGTCGGCCAGCGCTTTGCCTTCAAGAGCCGCCAGGGGGACGCGCAAAATACGGGTGGCACCGGGATTGCTGGATTGGATGGTGCCCTTGGCATCCAGAACGATGACGCCGGAGGTCAGGTTGTCCAAAATTGTCTGAAGGTTGGCCCGGGCGGCGCTGACCTGCGACATGCTTTGGTCTACGGCCGAGCGGGCATCGGATAGCTGCTGGGTCATGTCGGCGAAAGAGCGGGTGAGGCCACCCAATTCATCGCGACCCTGCCATACGGCTTTTGGTGTCAAGTCACCGGCAGCGACCTGGCGCACGCCTTCGGCCAGCAGCAGCAGCGGTCGAGCGAGCTGGTTGCCCAGTAGCACGGCCAGCAGCACGGCCCCGAAGACAGCAAGAAACAGGCTTAAAGTCAGCGTGCCGATATACATGCGCTTCAGTCCCGTGCGGGCCAGCGCCCGTTCCTGGTATTCCCGGTTGGCGGTTTGTACCGCCATGGCATTGGCCACAAGGGGTGCGGGCAGGCTTTGCACGACTTGCAAAAAACGCGGCTCGGCCAGCAAGCCTACGCCTTTGCTGGACACCAGTGCCAGGGCCTTGATGTGGGCCATGGGCGGCTCCGCCCCAGGGGTAAGACCCAGATCATCCAGGCCTTCGATGACCGCTACCGCACGCTGTGTGCGCACATTGCGCAACTGCTGGGGACTGGGCCGCTCAGGGTTGAGCAGGAAGCGTGATTGGCCGACGCTGGCAATCAGCTGTCCACCTGCGCTCCACAACATCACATCGCTCACATCCAACTGGTCCCGAATGTGTTCCAGGGTGAGGCCGGAAGCCGCATCAGGCACTCCGGACAACTGCCCGCTGGCGTTGCGGGCTTTGTCCGCCAGGTCATTGGCCAGGATATCGAGCGTCGCGCGACCCAGGTTGACCCCCGCGTCCAGGGCGGTTTCCACTTTGACATCGAACCAACTCTCGATGGACCGGGATACGAATTGGTACGACACCACATAGATTAGCAAGCCCGGCATCAAGCCGACCAACGCGAAAATAGTGGCCAATTTCACCAGCAAACGGCTGCCGAACTTGCCGCGCCGCAAGCGCATCCATAGCCGCACTGCCATCCAGGAGATCACTGCCAGCAACACGCCGGCCACCACCACGTTCACCGCAAACAGGCGTGCATAGTTGCGTTCGTACATCTCTCGGTTGTTGGTGGACTGGGTCAGCAGTAGCAGCAGAATCAGGCCAATCGCCATGACCACCACTGCTCCGACAATCCAGGCCCAGCGCAATGCCCGCGGGTTGGCAAAGGTTCGGTACCTGGATGCCGGCGCCTCAGCAGGTTGTTGGCTCACTTGGCTGCATCCGGTGAGAGGCGCAGGTTGCGGCTGCCGGACAGGCTCCAGTCGGATTGGCCCATGGCGCCAATCTGGAAAGGGCGTGGGAGCTGCGATACGTCGAGTCGAAAGCTGAATTCGGCGTGGGTCTTGCCGTCAAAGTCGACATCGGTGGCATCGGCGATGCGCCAGCGTGAAAACCGCTGTATGTTGGCCAGGGCGTCGGCGAGCGACTCGAAGTTCTGGTTCAGCACCACACCCAAGCCGCTATTGCCCATGGCGGAGGGGCCGACATTCAGGCGCCAGCGCCGGGTTAGCGGTTGGTAGGCCAGTCGCATGTAGCGGGCCTGGCTGGCCACGGCTTTGTCCGACCAGTACCAGCGGTCTCGTAGCACCTCGATCTCGGCCACGAAAAACATCGGAATGCCTTTGTGCAGCGCATCTTCCACCAGGCTGGGGAGTTCGAACTTCAAATTGGCAGAAAAAAACACCCCTGAATCATTGCGCTCGATTTGCATCTGGTTGATTTCCACCAGTGTGCTCTGCGCCCGAGCAAAGGGCAAATAGCACAATAAAAGGTAGACGCACCAGCGCACCACGGCCCATTTAGGTCGCATTTTTTTCCAGTAGGGCGTAAAAGAATCCATCGTTGTCACGGATACGATTGTCCGGGACTGCTTCGTCCAAATCCCATGTACGGGGCAGTAAATGGCCGGGAGACGGTAGCAAACGGGCATCGGTGTGGTGTGCAAGAAACGTTTCGATCTGGTCTTGCCCCTCGGCACGGAATACCGAGCAGGTGCAATACAGCAAACGACCACCGGAACGTACCAGCGGCCAGAGTTGTCGCAAGAGGCTCGCCTGCAGGCGGGCCAATTGGGCAATATCGGTTTCGCGGCGCAGCCAGCGTACATCGGGATGGCGGCGCACGATGCCCGATGCCGTGCACGGTGCGTCGAGCAAAATGGCATCAAAGGGGCGTCCATCCCACCAGGTTGCAGGCTGGTTGGCATCGGCCACCAGTACCGTGGCCTGTAGGCCCTGTCGCTCCAGATTGCGCTGGACGCGCTCGCAACGGATGGGGTCGATGTCGAGCGCCGTCACCTCGGCCGGGACTATTTCAAGCAGATGGACCGTTTTACCGCCAGGAGCGGCGCAGGCATCCAGAATACGCAAGGGCTGGCGCGTGTCCATACCGTCGAGAAGCAGCGGCGCCGCCATTTGGGCGGCTGCATCCTGGACCGATATAGCACCGTCGGAAAATCCTGGAATGTCTTGTACCGATCTGGCGCGGGCCAAGGCCAAACCCGAGTCTCCCACCAAGCTTGCTTCAATATTGATAGCTGCTAGCGCTGATTGAATAAGCGCAGGAGTCGTTTTTCTTACATTAACCCGTAACGTCATAGGCGCATGCTGGTTGTTTGCCTGCAGGATCTCCTGCCAGCGTTGCGGCTGTTCATTTTTCAGCCGCTGTATCCACCACCGGGGGTGGTTCCACACAGCGACCGGGTCGCGGTCGGTGGCCGCCACCAGCGCTTCGCGTTCCCGCAAAAATCGGCGCAGGCAGGCATTGATAAAACTCGCTTGGGCTTTGGCTGGGCCCCGGTTGGCGGCTTCCACGGTTTGGTCCACCAGGGTGAATGCTTCGTAGGGTGCATCGGACTCTTGCCATGCCAGAGCCAGAGCCGTGCACAGCAACGCGTCGGCAGCGGGCGGGGGCGGGCGCTTGGCCAACTGCGCGCGCAAGGCTTCGGCGCGGCCGAGGTTGCGCAAACTATGGAATACCAGGGACTGCACACCTGGACGCAACGGACCTTCTACAGCCGCCAACGCCGGTGTGGCGGAGGCTCCGTTGCGGATGGCATGCAAAACCTCTGCTGTTGCCAGTAGCTGACGCCAAAGGGGGATCTGCGCCATGTGACCGCTGGGGAAGGGCGCGCTTGGGCGGGGGACGGGTCATATTCAGGGGTCGGTAGGAAGTGATGTTGCAGTGCGAAAGCCGAACAGCCAGGCCAGCAGCATGGCGGGAAATTGGTTGATGGCGGCGTTGTAGCTGTGGACGGCCTGTGCAAAGCTCTGGGCGGCCGGGCGGATCTGTTGGCGCGCCTCATTCCATTGGGCTTGCGCAGTATCGGGCAAAACAGGCCCGGTGCCGGTAGCTCCTTCGGTCGCAACCCGCAACCAGGCCATTTGCAGCACCGTGTCGGCCGCCGCCAAAGCGTTGATAGCGGCACCATCCAACGGTCGGCTGCGTGCCACCGCCAACGAGGCGGAAAACTGGGCCTGGGCACCTTGCAGTCCCGCCCATGCTTGTGTGGGCGCTATGAACGCGGTGTCTGCAGGGCTCACCGGGATGGCAGAACCGAACTGCACGATTTCAGCATAGCGCTGCATGGGCGTGGCCAGAGCGGAGAAGCTGCGCAAAGCAAGAGAACGTAGCCGCACCAGCCGGTTATAGGCGCCCACCGACCAGAACAGCAATACCGCAGCCAAGCTCCACCACAGAAAGGATTCGGAGATCACAGGTAATCTTGTAGAAAGCGATTTGCCCCATGGGGCACACATAAAAAAACACCCCAAGTCCACCAGCGATGGACTTGGGGTGCCTGTGTCACCTAAGGAGTTTATGTGACATGACGCAGCGCTCGCGGCCTGCGTTATTCGTGGGCCGAGCCTTCATTGGCTTCCGACATCGACGTGGCCTCCTGCGCATCCGCCAGTTCTGCAGCTTCAGACTCAGCGATAGCGCGGCGCTCGGCGTCGTCCATCAGGTCCTTGGCCAGGCGGGCTTGGTGGTAAGCCATGCCGGTACCAGCGGGGATCAGACGGCCAACGATCACGTTTTCCTTCAGACCACGCAACTCGTCGCGTTTGCCCATGATGGCAGCTTCGGTCAACACACGCGTGGTTTCCTGGAAGGACGCTGCGGAGATGAAGCTGTCGGTGGACAGCGATGCCTTGGTGATACCCAGCAACAGGTTGGTAAAGACAGCGGGGATCTTGCCTTCGGCGCGTAAAGCGTCGTTGGTGTCGAGCATTTCGCTGCGTTCGACCTGTTCGCCATTGATGTAACCGGAGTCACCGGCGTTCTCTACCACCACACGGCGAAGCATCTGGCGCACGATCACTTCAATATGCTTGTCGTTGATCTTCACGCCTTGCAAGCGGTACACGTCCTGCACTTCGTCCACGATGTAGCGGGCCAGTTCTTCCATGCCCAGCAAGCGCAAGATGTCTTGTGGGTCGGCCGGGCCGTCCACAATGTTTTCGCCCTTGTTGACCACTTGGCCTTCGTGCACCAGGATGCTCTTTTCCTTGGGAATCAGTTCGTCCCAGACCGTACCTTCGGGGTCGGTGATCTGCAGGCGAACCTTGCCCTTGGTTTCCTTGCCGAACGACACGGTACCGGTCATTTCGGCCAGCATGCCCTTGTCTTTCGGCGTACGGGCTTCAAACAGCTCTGCCACCCGTGGCAAACCGCCGGTAATGTCGCGCGTCTTCTGGCCTTCGATCGGGATACGGGCCAATACTTCGCCGCGGCCTACGTCCTGGCCGTCGCGCACCTGGATCAGTGCACCGATAGGGAAGCCAATGGTCACCGAGTGGTCGGTGCCAGTGATCTTCACTTCGTTGCCGTTCGCGTCGATCAGCTTGACCTGCGGACGGATCACCTTTGCTGCGCCACGGCGCTTCGGATCAATGACCACCATGGTGGACAAGCCGGTGACTTCGTCCACCTGGCGAGCAACCGTCAGGCCTTCTTCCACGTTCTCGAATTTGCTCATACCCGCAAACTCGGTAATGATGGGACGGGTCAACGGATCCCAGTTTGCCAGGATAGTGCCGGCCTTGACCACCTGGTCGGCCGTGACCGACAGGATGGCACCGTAAGGCACCTTATGGCGTTCACGTTCGCGGCCATGCTCAGTGATGATAATTTCACCCGAACGGGCAATCACGACCAGCTCGTTCTTGCTATTGGACACATAGCGCATCGTGGCGTTGAAGCCGATCGTGCCGTTGGACTTGGCTTCGACGCTGGAGGCAATGGCGGCGCGGGATGCCGCACCACCAATGTGGAAAGTCCGCATCGTCAGCTGGGTACCGGGTTCGCCGATGGACTGGGCAGCAATCACACCCACAGCCTCGCCACCGTTGATCAAACCACCACGGCCCAGATCGCGGCCATAGCACTTGGCGCAGATGCCGAAGCGGGTGGCGCAGGTCAGTGCCGTACGCACCTTGACTTCGTCCACACCAGCGACTTCCAGGATGTCGATGGCATCTTCGTCCAGCATGGCACCGGCAATGGCCAGCACCGAGCGGTCTTCGGGGTGCAGCACGTCTTCGGCTGCAGTACGACCCAGGATGCGGTCGCGCAGCGATTCGATGACTTCACCGCCTTCGACGATGGCGCGCATCAGGTAACCATTGGCGGTGCCGCAGTCTTGCTCGGTCACAACCAAGTCTTGTGTCACGTCCACCAGACGGCGGGTCAGGTAGCCCGAGTTGGCCGTCTTCAAAGCCGTATCCGCGAGACCCTTACGGGCACCGTGGGTGGAAATGAAGTACTCCAACACGTTCAGACCTTCGCGGAAGTTGGCGGTAATGGGGGTTTCAATGATCGAGCCGTCTGGCTTGGCCATCAAACCGCGCATGCCAGCCACCTGGCGAATCTGGGCTGCGGAGCCGCGGGCACCGGAGTCGGCCATCATGTAGATGGAATTGAACGACTCCTGCTCGACTTCCTTGCCATGGCGATCGATGGTCTTCTCTTTGGAGAGCTGGGCCATCATTACCTTGGAGACTTCGTCACCGGCTTTGCCCCAGATGTCCACCACCTTGTTGTAGCGCTCGCCCGAGGTCACCAGACCCGACACATACTGGTTGGCGATTTCTTTGACTTCCTTTTCAGCCCGGGCAATGATGCCGTGCTTTTCCTGCGGCACCAGCATGTCGTCGATGCAGATCGAAATACCGGCCTTGGTGGCCAGACGGAAGCCGTTTTGAAGCAGCTTGTCGGCGAACACCACGGTCTCTTTCAAGCCGCACTTGCGGAACGACACATTGATCAGCTTGGAGATTTCCTTCTTCTTCAACGCCTTATTGATGTTGGAGAAGGGCAGACCCTTGGGCAGGATTTCCGACAGCAGGGCCCGGCCTGCGGTGGTTTCCCACAGCTTGGTCGATGGCTCGAACTCGCCCGTTTCCTTGTTCTTGGTGTACTCGGTCAATCGCACGTTGATGCGGGCGGTGAGTTCAACCTCACCCGCGTCGAATGCGCGCTGTACTTCGCCGGTGTCCGAAAAAATCAGACCTTCGCCTTTGCCGTTGATACGGTCGCGGGTCGTGTAGTACAGACCCAGCACCACGTCTTGCGACGGCACGATGGAAGGCTCGCCGTTGGCAGGGAACAAGATGTTGTTCGAAGCCAGCATCAGGGTGCGGGCTTCCATCTGCGCTTCAACCGACAGCGGTACGTGGACGGCCATTTGGTCACCGTCAAAGTCGGCGTTGAATGCCGAGCAGACGAGCGGATGCAGCTGGATGGCCTTGCCTTCGATCAGAATCGGCTCAAAAGCCTGGATGCCCAAACGGTGCAGCGTAGGTGCACGGTTCAGCATCACCGGGTGCTCTTTAATCACCTCTTCCAGAATGTCCCAGACTACCGGCGTGCCGGATTCAACTTCTTTTTTCGCCGCCTTGATGGTGGTGGCGATGCCCATGGCTTCCAGGCGCGAGAAGATGAAAGGTTTGAACAATTCCAACGCCATCAGCTTGGGCAAACCGCACTGGTGCAGCTTGAGCGTTGGGCCCACCACAATGACCGAACGGCCAGAGTAATCGACGCGCTTGCCCAGCAAATTCTGGCGGAAACGACCGCTCTTGCCCTTGATCATGTCGGCCAAGGACTTGAGTGCACGCTTGTTGGCACCCGTCATCGCTTTGCCGCGGCGGCCGTTGTCCAGCAGCGAATCGACCGCTTCCTGCAGCATGCGCTTTTCGTTGCGAGCAATGATTTCTGGAGCCTTCAACTCGAGCAAACGGCGCAGACGGCTGTTGCGGTTGATGACGCGGCGGTACAGGTCGTTCAGATCGGAGGTGGCGAAACGGCCGCCATCCAGCGGCACCAGCGGACGCAAATCCGGTGGCAGCACGGGCAGTACGTTCAGCACCATCCATTCGGGCTTGATACCCGACTTCTTGAACGCTTCCAGCAGCTTAAGTCGCTTGGAATTCTTCTTGATCTTGACTTCGGAGCCAGTCAGGTCACCGCGCAGACGCTCGATCGATGCATCGATTTCGATGGCTTCCAGCAGGTCCTTGATACCTTCCGCGCCCATCTTGGCCACGAATTCGTCACCGTACTCTTTGGTCTTGGCGTCAAAGTCGTCTTCCGACATGATCGCGAATTTCTTCAGCGGGGTCATGCCAGGGTCGGTGACCACATAGGCTTCAAAGTACAGCACGCGTTCAATATCGCGCAGGGTCATGTCGAGCACCAGGCCCAGACGCGACGGCAGCGATTTCAGGAACCAGATGTGGGCGCAAGGCGCGGCCAGATCGATATGGCCCATGCGTTCGCGGCGCACTTTGGTCTGCGTGACTTCAACGCCGCACTTTTCGCAGATCACACCGCGGTGCTTTAGGCGCTTGTACTTGCCGCACAGGCATTCGTAGTCTTTGATAGGGCCAAAAATCTTGGCACAAAACAGGCCATCCCGCTCGGGCTTGAAGGTGCGGTAGTTGATGGTTTCCGGCTTTTTCACTTCACCGAAAGACCATGACCGAATTTTTTCGGGGGAGGCCATGCCGATCCGAATCGCATCGAAATGCGAATCGGGCGTGAACTGCTTGAACAGGTCGAGTAATGATTTCATGTGTTAAATCCTTTTCTTGTCCGCAATTAGCTACGCTCGAGCTCGATGTCCAGGCCCAAGGAACGGATTTCCTTGACCAGCACGTTGAACGATTCGGGCATGCCCGCTTCGATGGCATGCTCGCCCTTGACAATGCTTTCGTACACCTTGGTACGTCCCACCACGTCATCTGATTTGACCGTGAGCATTTCTTGCAGCGTGTACGAAGCGCCATAAGCTTCAAGCGCCCACACTTCCATCTCACCGAAGCGCTGCCCACCAAACTGGGCTTTACCGCCCAGTGGCTGTTGGGTCACCAAGCTATAAGGTCCGGTAGAGCGGGCATGCATTTTGTCGTCCACCAAATGGTGCAACTTCAAGAAGTGCATATAGCCAATCGTTGTTGGACGCTCAAACGGCTCACCTGAACGGCCGTCAAACAAATGGGCTTGGGTACGCGTTGCGTTCAATCCCTTGTGCTTTGCGACGTTCTCTGGGTATGCCAGCTGGAGCATGCCCCGAATCTCTTCTTCCGAAGCGCCATCAAACACCGGCGTTGCAAAAGTGACCCCTTGGGCCATATTGGCCGCCATGTTGAACACTTCGTCGTCGGTGAGCTGGCTCAGATCTTCTTTACGGCCCGAGCCGTTATAGAACGAGTCCATGAAGCTGCGGACTTCGGCCACTTTAGCCTCAGCTTGCAGCATGTCGCCAATGCGTTGGCCGATGCCCTTGGCCGCCCAGCCCAAGTGGACTTCCAACACCTGGCCTACGTTCATCCGCGAAGGAACGCCCAATGGGTTCAAACAGATATCGCAGGGAGTGCCGTCAGCCATGTAAGGCATATCTTCGACCGGAACGATCTTGGATACCACACCCTTGTTGCCGTGGCGACCGGCCATCTTGTCACCAGGTTGCAAGCGGCGTTTGACGGCCAGGTACACCTTGACCATCTTCAGCACACCGGCGGGCAACTCATCACCTTGCGTCAGTTTCTTGCGCTTTTCTTCAAAAGCCAGGTCGAAGCTGTGGCGGGTTTGCTCCAGCGAGTTCTTGATGGATTCCAGTTGGGTGGCGACTTCGTCATCGGCAGGGCGGATGTCAAACCAGTGGAATTTCTCCACAGAAGACAAATAGGCCTTGTCTAGCTTGGTGCCCTTGGCCAGCTTTTGTGGGCCGCCATTGGCGACCTTGCCGGTCAACAGCTTCTCGATACGGTCAAATGCATCGGCTTCCACAATCCGCAGCTGGTCATTCAGATCCAGGCGGAAGCGTTTGAGCTCATCGTCAATGATCTGCTGCGCACGCTTGTCGCGCACGATGCCTTCACGGGTGAAGACTTGCACGTCGATCACCGTACCTTGCGAGCCTTGGTCCACGCGCAGCGATGTGTCCTTCACATCGCTAGCCTTTTCACCAAAGATTGCACGCAGCAGTTTTTCTTCGGGCGTCAGCGTGGTCTCACCCTTGGGTGTGACCTTGCCCACCAGCGTATCGCCGGGTTGCACTTCTGCACCCACGTAGATGATGCCGGACTCGTCGAGGCGGTTGAGTTGCTGTTCGCTCAGGTTGGGAATATCGCGGGTAATCTCTTCGGCACCAAGCTTGGTGTCGCGGGCCATCACCACCAGTTCCTCGATGTGAATCGAGGTGTAGCGGTCATCTGCCACGACGCGTTCGCTGATCAAAATCGAATCTTCGAAGTTGTAGCCGTTCCAAGGCATGAAGGCGATCAGCATGTTCTGCCCGATCGCAATTTCACCGAAATCGGTGGATGCACCATCGGCGATCACATCGCCCTTGGCCAGACGGTCGCCCTTTTTGACGATGGGGCGCTGGTGGATGTTGGTGTTCTGGTTGGAACGCTGGTACTTGATGAGGTTGTAGATGTCCACACCCACTTCACCGGCGGCCGCTTCAGCATCGTTGACGCGAATCACGATGCGGGTCGCATCGACGTAGTCCACCAAACCACCACGGGTGGCGGTTACCACGGTGCCAGAGTCCACGGCGGCTACGCGCTCGATTCCGGTACCCACCAATGGCTTTTCGGGGCGCAGCACAGGCACGGCTTGGCGTGACATATTCGCACCCATCAATGCGCGGTTTGCATCATCGTGTTCCAGAAAGGGAACGAGCGAAGCTGCCACCGACACGATCTGGGCTGGGGACACATCCATGTACTGGACACGCTCGGCACCCACCAGAATGGATTCGCCTTTTTCGCGGGCGGACACCAGATCGCCGGACAGCTTGCCGTCCTTGTCCAGCGCAGCATTGGCCTGGGCGATGACGTACTTGCCTTCTTCGATAGCCGACAGGTAGTCGATTTCTTTGGTGATCTTGCTGTCAATCACTCGACGGTAAGGCGTTTCGATGAAACCGTATTCGTTCAAGCGGGCATACAAGGCCAAGGAGTTGATCAGTCCGATGTTTGGACCTTCTGGCGTCTCAATCGGGCATACCCGACCGTAATGGGTCACGTGCACGTCGCGGACTTCAAAGCCGGCACGTTCGCGGGTCAAACCGCCCGGGCCAAGGGCCGACACGCGGCGCTTGTGGGTGATTTCTGCCAGAGGATTGGTCTGGTCCATGAACTGCGAAAGCTGCGATGCACCGAAGAACTCTTTGAGCGCTGCAGAAATGGGCTTGCTATTGATCAGGTCGTGCGGCATGAGTGGCTCTTGCTCGGCCTGGCCCAGACGTTCTTTGACGGCCTTTTCAATCCGTGCCAAACCGGCACGGTATTGGTTTTCTGCCAGTTCGCCAACGCAACGTACACGGCGATTTCCCAAATGGTCGATGTCATCGACCTCACCACGGCCATTGCGGAGATCCACCAGGATTTTGACCACGGACAAGATGTCTTCGTTGGTCAACACCATGGGACCGGTGGACTCGTCGCGGCCCATCTTGGCGTTGAACTTCATCCGGCCCACGCGCGAGAGATCGTACGTGTCGGGGTTGTAGAACAGGCGCTGGAAAAGTGCTTGCACAGCATCTTCTGTCGGTGGCTCGCCAGGGCGCATCATGCGGTAGATGGCGACGCGCGCAGCGAATTCATCCACAGTCTCATCGCTACGCAAGGTTTGCGAAATGTACGCACCTTGGTCGAGTTCGTTGGTGTAGATGCATTGCAAGTCTTGCACGCCTGCAGTGCGCAATTTCTTGAGCAGCAGTTCGGTCAGCTCTTCGTTGGCCTTGGCAATGATTTCACCGGTGTCACCGTCGACGATGTTCTTCGCTACGACGCGGCCAACCAGGAAGTCTTCGGGCACGCTGATGTGGGTGGTGCCGGATTGTTCCAGATCCCGGGTGTGGCGGGCGGTGATACGCTTGTCTTTGGCTACTGCAACCTTGCCGTTCTTGTCCGTGATGTCAAAGCGCGCGACTTCGCCGCGCAGACGCTCTGCCACAAACTCCATTTGCGCGCCGCTGTCCATCAGGCGAAAGTTATCGTTGACGAAAAAATTCGCCAAGATGGATTCTGGTGTCAGGCCAATGGCCTTGAGCAGAATGGTGACCGGCATTTTGCGCCGGCGGTCTACGCGGAAATACAGCACATCTTTGGGATCGAACTCGAAATCGAGCCACGAACCGCGATAGGGAATCACACGGGCAGAAAATAGCAACTTGCCCGAGCTATGGGTTTTTCCCTTGTCGTGTTCGAAAAATACGCCCGGGAGAGCGGTGCAATTGCGAAACGATCACGCGCTCGGTGCCGTTGATGATGAAGGAGCCCTTTTCCGTCATGAGCGGTACTTCGCCCATATAGACTTCTTGTTCTTTTACTTCCTTGACAACCTTGGACTGCGATGTCGAAGACTCGCGGTCGTAAATGATCAGCTGCACCTTGGCGCGCACAGCGGAGGCAAATGTCAGGCCCCGAGTCTGGCATTCGCGTACATCAAAAGCTGGCTTGGCGAGGTTGTACTCCACGTACTTCATCTCGACAAAACCATTGTGCGAGACGATCGGGAAGGCGGCATCAAATGCGGCTTGCAAACCTTCCACCGTGCGTTTTTGAGGCGCGAGATCTGCTTGCAAAAATGCGGTGTACGCATCTTTTTGCATCTGCAACAGGTAGGGGACTTCGAGCACGCTGTCGCGGCTGCCAAAATTTTTACGAATGCGTTTGCGTTCGGTGTACGTATAAGCCATGAGATCTCCGGGGGCAAGGACTTGGGAATCCTGGGGGGCCTGTCAACTGTCGTGTTGCACATCATGCGCAACGAACTTGGCGGTTGGCCACTACCAACCATGGCGGACGATTGCGCATTGCACGCAATCCGAACCAAGGCATCTTCTGCAGTCGGGGCCAGAAGACACTGAAAAGGAGGTAATGCGACCTGCTTTTCAGTGTGCTCTTACAAGCACGAAAGGCTGGGAGCTCCTTTAGGAGTTCCCAGCCCTCGTTTGCGATTGAATTACTTCAGTTCGACTTTAGCGCCAGCATCAACCAGCTTCTTCATGGCTGCATCAGCATCAGCCTTGGAGATGCCTTCCTTGACTGCCTTAGGAGCACCGTCCACCAGGTCCTTGGCTTCTTTCAAGCCCAGGCCGGTGATTTCGCGAACTGCCTTAATGACCGACACCTTTTGGGCGCCAGCTTCAACCAGAACGACGTTGAATTCCGTCTTTTCTTCGGCAGCGGCGGCAGGGCCAGCAGCAGCGGCAGGGCCAGCCATTGCAGCTGCGCTTACGCCAAATTTCTCTTCGATGGCTTTCACCAGGTCGTTGAGTTCCAGGACCGTCATGCTGTCAAGCGCGGTCAAAAATGCGTCTTTATCGAATGCCATTTTGATTTCCAGTTTTTTCAGTTGGGGACAGACCGAGCATATGCAAGCGACTGTCCAACAAAGTTTTTGTCAATACCGACCGTAACCTGTGGTTACGCCGGAGCAACTTCGGCAGCCGCTTCCGGGGCCGCTTCGGCTGCTGGTTCGGTAGAACCTGCGCCCTTTTGTGTCGCCAATGCGGCCAGCACACGTGCCGTACGCGAAATCGGGGACTGCATCAAGCCCAGCAACTGCGCCAACAAAACTTCCTTGGAAGGGATGCTTGCCAGTTGCTTAACGCCGTTCACGTCCAGAACTTTTCCACCGAATGCGCCACCGCGAATCACCAACTTGTCGTTGGTTTTCGAGAATTCAGCTACTACCTTGGCAGCAGCTACGGCATCCACAGAAAAGCCATAGATCAGCGGACCGGTCATCTGGTCGGACACGATTTCAAAAGCACTGCCTGCGACAGCACGGCGGGCCAAGGTGTTTTTCAACACGCTTAAGGTCACGCCATTGCTACGCGCTGCTGAGCGCAATTTGGTCATGTCAGCGACCGTGATACCACGGTATTCCGCCATCACGAGCGTTTGAGCTTTAGCGGCGAGGCTGGTCACATCGGTAATGACCGCTTCTTTCTCACTGCGATTAAGACTCAAGGTCTACTCCTTAAAATGTGTTGTCCGGCTCACGGCCATTCAACACGCCACTTTGCAGCGACCAACTGTTTCGGGAAACTTATTCCATCTGCAGCGGGATCGCCATCTGCGTTGGTTTTCACTGATTAAGTGCAGACAAGCTGCACACCAACGGTCTTGGATGGCTCGCTAAAGTTTTGAGACTCCAGCGACCCACCACGTTAAAGCCTCATGATCGAAGCTTCAAATTTTGCAATTACGCTGCGATGGTTTGCGTATCGACGCGAACGCCCACACCCATCGTGCTCGAAACCGCGACTTTACGTAAATACAGACCTTTGCTCGAAGCGGGCTTGGCTTTGGCCAAGGCATCGATCAAGGCTGCCAAGTTGCCTTGCAACTTGTCAGAGTCGAACGAGCGACGACCAATCGTGCTGTGCACGATACCGGCCTTGTCCACACGGAACTGCACCTGACCTGCTTTGGCGTTCTTAACAGCCGTAGCAACATCGGGAGTGACCGTGCCAACTTTTGGGTTAGGCATCAGGCCGCGCGGGCCCAGAATCTGACCCAAAGTACCCACAACGCGCATGGCGTCGGGAGCGGCGATCACGATGTCAAATGGCATATCGCCTGCTTTGATCATGGCTGCCAGATCGTCCATGCCGACGATGTCTGCACCAGCGGCCTTGGCTTCTTCAGCCTTGGCACCTTGGGCAAATACCGCAACACGCTTGGTCTTGCCGGTGCCGTTAGGCAATACGACAGCGCCACGGACCACTTGGTCCGACTTCTTAGCATCGATACCGAGCTGCACAGCCACGTCGATGGACTCATCGAACTTGGCGTTGGCGCACTCTTTAATGATTACCAAGGCATCAGCCAATGGATACAGCTTGTTGCTGTCAATCTTGCCAGCAAAGGCTTTCTGTTTTTTGGTCAGCTTGGACATTTACACGCCCTCCACATTCACACCCATAGACCGGGCAGTACCAGCAATCGTACGGACGGCAGCATCCAGATCGGCGGCCGTCATGTCTTTCATCTTGGTCTTTGCAATTTCTTCGAGCTGGGCACGGGTGATCTTGCCGACTTTCGCGCTGTGCGGTGTCGAAGAACCCTTGTCGAGCTTGATGGCTTTCTTGATCAAAACGGTCGCTGGAGGCGTTTTGATAATGAAGGTAAAGCTTTTATCTGCAAATGCAGTGATCACCACTGGCAATGGCAGACCTGGCTCAACACCTTGGGTCTGCGCATTGAATGCCTTGCAGAACTCCATGATGTTCAAACCACGTTGACCCAATGCAGGGCCGATCGGGGGGGATGGATTGGCTTTACCGGCTGGTACTTGCAGCTTGATAAACCCGACGATTTTTTTCGCCATTATTAGCTCCTTGCGGGTCTTAACGCTTGCGTCTGCCGACATTGGCGGACGTTTGCTCCCCGGGGTTGCGACTCACTGACAACATCCACGCTGAGTCGAAAAACGTGGAATTTACTCAATATAGAAATTAGGTCTTTAAGACTTATGTCTTTTCGATCTGGCTAAATTCCAGCTCGACAGGTGTGGCGCGGCCAAAAATAGTGACCGAAACACGCACTTTGCTTTTTTCGTAGTTCACTTCTTCTACAGAGCCATTGAAGTCTGTAAATGGACCTTCTTTAACCCGGACAAATTCGCCCACCAAGAATTCAACCTTATGGCGCGGCTTGTCGGTGCCTTCTTGCATTTGGCTCACGATTTTCTGCACTTCTGCTTCTGAAATCGGAGCAGGGCGATTCTTTGCGCCACCTACAAATCCGGTGACCTTATTGGTGTGCTTCACCAAATGCCAGGACTCATCGTCCATCACCATTTCGACAAACACATAGCCAGGGAAAAGACGACGCTCGGTTGTCTTGCGTTGGCCATTTTTGATTTCAACAACTTCTTCGGTAGGCACCAGGATGCGGGCAAATTTTTGCTGCATGCCGGACTGAAGAATCCGTTCGGTAATATTGCGCTCGACTGCTTTTTCCATTCCGGAATAAGCGTGCACGATGTACCAACGCAAATCAGGATTCACAGGAGTCGCCGACGGTTCCGCCGCGCTCATTTCTACAACATCAGTCATTACTTTTTCCAGCCCAGAATCAAGTCATAAAAAACCCATTCCAGCGTCTTGTCAGTGAGCCAGAGGAACAAGGCCATAAGTACTACGAAGCCGAAGACGTACAAAGTCATCTGTGTGGCTTCCTTGCGTGTGGGCCAAACAACTTTTTTGACTTCACGCCAGGCATCTCGACCAAAAGCGACCAGTTGCTTGCCGGGCTCGGAGGACAAAAACACCACGACTGCTGCGGCTACGCCCACAATCAAGGCCGCCCATTGGGCAATCTGCCCTTGCTTGCTCAGCAGATAAAAGGCGGCTAACGCACCCACCACCAAAACAGCAGACAAACCCAATTTGGCTTTGTCTGCGTTGGTGTTGATCGTCTCAACTTGTGAAGTGGCCATTTTTGGCGGTTTCCTGCTTCAAATACATGGTGTCTCTTGAGACACAGAAGCCCGTCAGGTCATGACGGGCTTGTTTGGACTAACTATGTGCCACCTTGAACTTATCAGGTGGCAGGGGCGGAAGGAATCGAACCATCAACCTTCGGTTTTGGAGACCGACGCTCTGCCAATTGAGCTACGCCCCTACAAAATTAAGCAATGATCTTGGCAACCACACCGGCGCCGACGGTCTTGCCGCCTTCGCGGATAGCGAAGCGCAGACCTTCTTCCATGGCGATGGGGTTGATCAGCTTGACGGTGATCGACACGTTATCGCCAGGCATGACCATTTCCTTGCCTTCTGGCAACTCGATCGCACCGGTCACGTCCGTGGTACGGAAGTAGAACTGGGGACGGTAGTTGTTGAAGAAAGGTGTGTGGCGGCCGCCTTCGTCTTTGCTCAGCACGTAGATTTCGGAGGTGAAATGCGTGTGTGGCTTGATCGAGTTGGGCTTGCACAGCACTTGGCCGCGCTGCACGTCTTCACGCTTGGTGCCGCGCAGCAAGATGCCGACGTTGTCGCCAGCCTGGCCTTGGTCCAGCAGCTTGCGGAACATTTCCACGCCGGTGCAGGTGGTCTTCTGGGTCACGGTGATACCGACGATTTCGATTTCTTCACCGACCTTGACGATACCGCGCTCCACGCGACCGGTCACCACGGTACCGCGGCCAGAGATCGAGAACACGTCTTCCACGGGCATCAGGAATGCGCCGTCAACTGCACGCTCAGGCATGGGGATGTAGGTGTCGAGTGCTTCGGCCAGCTTGATGATGGCTTCTTCGCCCAGGGGACCCTTGTCGCCTTCCATGGCCAGCTTCGCCGAACCGTGGATGATGGGGGTGGTGTCGCCAGGGAAATCGTATTTGTCGAGCAGCTCGCGCACTTCCATTTCAACGAGTTCGAGCAGTTCGGCGTCGTCGACCATGTCGCACTTGTTCAGGAACACGATGATGTAAGGCACGCCCACCTGGCGGGCCAACAGGATGTGTTCGCGGGTCTGGGGCATGGGGCCGTCAGCAGCCGAGCACACCAGAATCGCGCCGTCCATCTGGGCCGCACCCGTGATCATGTTCTTCACATAGTCAGCGTGGCCTGGGCAGTCGACGTGGGCGTAATGGCGGTTGGCGGTTTCGTATTCGACGTGGGCGGTATTAATGGTAATACCGCGCGCTTTTTCTTCGGGCGCTGCGTCGATCTGGTCGTACGCCTTGGCTTGGCCGCCGAACTTGGCTGCCAGCACGGTGGTGATGGCGGCGGTCAGCGTGGTTTTGCCATGGTCAACGTGGCCGATCGTGCCCACATTGACGTGGGGCTTGGTACGTGTGAACTTTTCTTTTCCCATTTTTCAACTCTCCAAGGAGCTCCGAAAAAAATAAACCAAATTTACCCAACCATCGGCACCTACTGGATTCGGCGCACTTTCAAAATACTGGTGCCCATTCCGGGAATCGGACCCGGGACCTCTCCCTTACCAAGGGAGTGCTCTGCCACTGAGCCAAATGGGCACTTGTTACATTGCTGCGGAAGACCCGAAGCAACACAACCTAAACTTGCTACTGACAAACGCCTTTGGAGCGGGAGACGGGAATCGAACCCGCGTCATTAGCTTGGAAGGCTAGGGTTCTACCATTGAACTACTCCCGCATTCTGGTGCCGAGGCACCCGAGGCGAAACATTCACGCCAAACCCAAAACCCGCTTGTCAATACTTTCAAAAACTGGCTGTCATTGCTGACGTTTCGCTGGTGGAGAGGGCTGGATTCGAACCAGCGTACTCGTAAGAGGGCAGATTTACAGTCTGCTGCCATTAACCACTCGGCCACCTCTCCGGCGAAGCCTTAAATTATAGCACAGAGTTTTTTGCTCAGTGCCTAGGCTGTACGTTAACAGCTTTTGATCATACCGCGTAATGGTGGCACTTGCCTTCGCGGTGGTGAAAATTTCCTACGTCGCGGGTTAGGCCGTACGGGACCAGTCGATGGCGGTAGCGCCTGACCGGGCCAGGAAGTCGTTGGCACGTTGGAAGTGCCTGTTTCCTATGAACGGGTTGGGTGGGCGCAATGCCGAGAGCGGGGAGGGATGGTTGGACTGCAGCACCAGAATGCTGCGGCCATGGGCCGCAGCGACTTGCTGAATCAACGGCGCTTTGCTCTGGGCATGGGCCCCCCACAGCAGGTAGGCGCACACCGGAGCGGTTTGTGCGACCTGCATGACGACCGCGTCCGTCAAGGATTCCCAGCCGCGTTTGGCGTGGCTGGCGGGGAGTCCGTCCTCGACGGTTAGACAGGTGTTGAGCAGCAACACGCCTTGTTCGGCCCAGCCCACCAGCGACCCACCCTGGGCGCGCGCTGGCATGCCTTCTTGCTGGAGTTCTTTGAAGATGTTGCGTAGCGAGGGGGGCGGCTGGATGCCGGGCGCCACGGAAAACGCCAGCCCCTCAGCCTGACCGGGGCCGTGGTAGGGGTCTTGGCCCAGGATGACAACCTTGACCGTGCCCAGCGGCGTGAGGGCCAAGGCGCGTAATGGCTGAGGGGGGTAAATCGTAACTTTTTGCGCCAGGCGCTGGTTCAGAAACTGGCTGAGTCGTTGGCCATGCGCCGAAGCCAGAAAGTCCGCCGCGCATGGCTGCCAGTCGGGTGCAACACTGGCGACAAGCGGTGGCCAGCCTTGCAGGCAGTCCGCTTGAAAAAGAGCCATGGCGGGTGTTTTACGGAGTGGCAAACAGGCTGGCCAGCGCCACGCCGGGGTCGGCGGCCCGCATGAAGGCTTCGCCGACCAGGAACGCGTGGATGTTGGCGTCCCGCATGCGCTGCACATCGGCCGTGGTCAGGATGCCGCTTTCGGTGACCAGAAGACGGTCCACGGGCACATCTTTTTGCAGCGCCAGTGTGGTGTCCAGGCTGACTTCGAAGGTGCGCAGGTTGCGGTTGTTGATGCCGATCAGCGGGGTTTTGAGTTTCAGGCCGCGTTGCAACTCGGCGGCATCGTGCACTTCCACCAGTACCGCCATGTCCAGTGAATGGGCGATGGCCTCCAGCTCGACCATGTGGCTATCCTCCAGGGCCGCGGCGATCAGCAGGATGCAGTCGGCACCCATGGCCCGCGACTCATAGACCTGGTAGGCGTCGACGATGAAGTCTTTGCGCAACACTGGCAGCTGGCAGGAGGCGCGTGCCTGTTTCAGGTAGTCCACCTGGCCTTGGAAGAACTGTTTGTCGGTAAGTACTGACAAACAGGCTGCGCCGTATTCGGCATAGCTTTGGGCGATGTCGGCGGGAATGAAATCGGCGCGCAGCACACCTTTGGAGGGGCTGGCTTTTTTGATCTCGGCGATGACGGCAGCCTGTCCGGCGGCGATTTTCTTGCGCATGGCGCCTACAAAATCGCGGGTGAGTACGCGGGATTCCGCGTCGGCGCGCATGTCTGCGAGGGAGGTGCGGCGCATCGCGGTGGCGATTTCGGTGCGCTTGACTGTGATGATTTGTTCGAGGATGTCAGACATGGAGGGGCTCAGGCGGTTTCGGCAGGAATGCCCCTGCATTATCCATCTCGCCCATCAAGGTAGCTCGGCGCTGGGCATGCGGGCCACGATGGTGGCGGCGCGGCTGCCCAGGTAGCCGGAATTGGGCAGTTTTTCGAAATACTTGGGCCGGGGCAGCATCACGGCTAGCCGGGCGGCCTCGAACGCGCTGAGGCGGGACGCGGGTTTGCGGAAGTAATGCTGGGCGGCCGCCTCGGCACCGAACACGCCTTCGCCCCATTCCACGTTGTTCAGGTAGATCTCGAGGATGCGCTGCTTGCCCAGCAGGTGCTCCAGCAGCATGGTCAGCACGAATTCCTGGCCCTTGCGCAGCAGCGTGCGTTCGCCCGACAGCAGCAGGTTTTTCGCCAGCTGCTGGGTGATGGTGGAGCCGCCGATGACTTTGGGTGGTTTGACCGGCTTGGCCGGGGCGGTCGCCTTGGCTTTGGCGGGCGCGGCCAGTTTGGCGGCGCGTTCCTGGGCTTTTTCGTTCTTGTCCCAGGCTTTTTCCAGGGCTTCCCAGTCCACACCGTCGTGGTTGGAGAAGCTGCTGTCTTCCGAGGCGATGACGGCGCGTTTGAGGTTGTCCGAAATCTGGCTGTAGGGCACCCATTCCTGCCGCCAGCGCAACGGGGTGTCGGCACCGGTCAGCAGCCGCCAGGCTTCCGAGCGTTCAAACGCCGTGGATTGCGGCGCCAGCACCAGCATCAGGGCGATGCGGCCCACAAAAAACAGTTGCAGCGCCAGCGTGGCGAACGCCACCAGCACCAGCCAGCGCAGCATGGAACGCATGCTGTCAACCCAGGCTGGCGCGCAACTCGGCCAACACCTGTGCGGACGGGGGGCGCACGCCGCGCCAGAGCAAGAAGGCCTCTGCCGCCTGCTCGACGAGCATGCCCAGGCCGTCGCGCGGCGTGGCTTGGTGCGTGCGGGCCCAGTCCATGAAGCCCGCCGCTGCAGGTCCGTACATCATGTCCAGTGCCAGCGCACCGGGTTTGAGTACGCTGGGTGACACGGGCACGCCCGCACCGCTGAGGCTGCTGGCGGTGGCGTTGACCACGATGTCATACGGCATTTGCACTGCGGCCAGCTCGGCGCTGTCTACCTGCACGCCGTGTGACTGCGCCAGCGCTGCGTGGCGCGCCACCAGCGCTTCGGCTTTGCCCAGCGTGCGGTTGGCCACGGTGATGCGGCGGGCCTGGGCGGCGATCAGCGGACCCAGTACCCCGGCGGATGCACCCCCGGCACCGATCAGCAGCACGTCGCACCCGGCCAGGGCCACCCCGGCGTTGTTCTGGATGTCGTTGACCAGGCCGGCGCCGTCGGTGTTGTCGGCATGGATGCCGTCGGCGCGAAAATGCAGGAAATTGCTGGCCCCGGCCAGTTGGGCGCGCGGGGACTGGTGATTGGCCAGTTGGGCGGCCTCAAACTTGAAGGGCACGGTGATGTTGCAGCCCAGCCCGCCCTCGGCGCGAAAGGCGGCCACCGCCTGCGCAAAGCCATCCAGCGGCACCAGGCGCTTGTCGTACTGCAGGTTGTGGCCTGACAGGGCAAACCGGGCATGTATCCACGGCGACCGGCTGTGTTCTATCGGGTTGCCCATCACGCAATAGCGGTCCATACACGTACTTTCTGTGTCAAAAAAAGGAGGGGCGGGGGTCAGGGGGAAGTGCCGCCTTTGGTTTCCAGCGTCTGGTCGCGGGTGAAGCGAAAGCGCGACACCACCACCAGCTGGTCGACTTTAGCCCGCATCGCATCGCTGAACAGGCCAAACGGACCGGCATTGCGCACGATGGCCTCGGCCCGCCGGTCCAGCGTGCGGTTGCCCGAACTTTCGGCGATTTGGGTGGCCAGCACCTGGCCGTCGAAGTTGACGGTGACGATCATGGTCAGCGCGCCATAGAGTTTTTTGCCTGCCAGTTCGGGGAAGTTTTCGGTGCCCCGGTCTTCCACCCGGCGGCGCAGGTTGTCGTAGTACACCGCATACACCTCTTCGCGGGTGGCGGGGCTGACGTAGCGGCGCTTGGGGCGGGCGTTTTCCTGGTTGATGCGCCGTTCGATCTCGGCCAGCAGGTTGAGCAACTGGCGGCGTTTTTCTTCCTGCGCAGCGGCTTCGGGGGAGTTACTGGCCTTCTTGGGGTCTGGAATGGGCAGGCTCGCCAGCTGCTGGGTGACCTGCGCCAGCAGCATGGTTTGCTGCTGCTGCATCGCGTCCATCTTGCGCTGCGTGGCCTCCATGGTTTCACCCAGATCGGTGATGGCCGAAGGCGGCAGCGGCGTGGTGGCGCGGCCCGCATTGGCCTCGCCGCCCCCGGCCAGCGATGCCTGGGCGATGGCCGTGGCGCGCTCGGGCGGGGTGGTGGACTTGGCGTTGACCAAAATCACCTCCAGCGGCGTGTCCTGGAACACCCGATTGAAGGACTCGGGGTCGATGAAGCGCAGCGTCAGCAGCACCGCGTGCAGGGTGATGGACACCCCGAGTGCGATCTGCAGGGCGGTGAAGTTGCGTAGGAAGCGCCAGGTCACGGTGCGGGTTCGACGGCGGATGCGGCGGCGGCTTCGGGCTCGTCCATATCGACGGCGATGGCGATCGGCCCGGCGGCGGTGTCGTCCTCGTCGTCTTCGGTTTCTTCTTCGGCGGCTGCGTCCGATGCCACTTCGACCGGCGTGTCCAGCCGCTCGACCACGGTACCGTGCACATCCAGGGTAATTTCGTCGATGTCGCCCAGCTTGACCCGCACCTTGGCGCCGCGTGGCGCATCGCCCATCACCGGCAGTACCAGCGGTAAATCGTCCGCGCGGACCATGCCGTCCTTGAAGACGGTGCCGACGATTTCGGTGATGCCGTTTTGCTGCAGGTACTTGAGCGTCCAGAAGCGCTCCATCGCGCCCTGGTAGCCGTTGTAGGTGGCGTAGGCCGCGTCAAACATCGAGATGATGGAGAACAGGTCGGCATCCTTGGGCTTGAACGGCGCGGCCAGGGCGGCGGTCTTGCCGTGCCGCGCGCAGGCGATGATCTGCCACTGGTTGACCAGGTCGGTGTAGCGGCGCAGGGGCGAGGTGCTCCAGGCATAGCTTTTCACCCCGATGCCCGCGTGCGGCAGCGCCTTGGTGCCCATGCGCACCTTCACGCCGGGCAGCAGGCTGGCCTGGCTGCGGTAGATGCCGGGCACACCGTTCTCGGCCATCCACTGGCCCCAGGTACTGTTGGCCAGGATCATGGCCTCGGCCACCATCAGGTCCAGGGGCGCGCCACGTTGGCGGGTGGTGATTTGCACCTGCTCGTCGCCCACCGGCTCGTCGGCGGTCTTGCCCAGCAGCTTGAAGTTGTAGTCGGGCCGGTTGAAGTTCTCGGGCTTGCCCCGCACCACTTCGCGCTGGGCTTTCAGGTGTTTCGCCAGTTTATACAAAAATGATAGCTGCTCACGCTCAATGGATAAGCGTGGAATGCCAATTTCATGCTCAAATCAGGGTTCTCCAGCCACTCTGCCGTGACCAGCGTATCGAGCTGGTCGTGGCGCAGATTGGCGGCAATGTGCACCCGCTCCAGCTTCGTCTCGGTGGCGGTGATCTCCAGCGTGGCCTCATCCAGCGTGGCGTACAGCGACACGGCGGGGCAGTCGCGGCCCTCTTGCAGGGTGTAGTTTTGCACCACCGCGTCGGGCAGCATGGTCAGCTTGTAGCCGGGCATGTAAACGGTGGACAGGCGGGCACGGCCCAACTGGTCGATGGCGCTGCCCGGCGTGATGGCCAGGCCGGGCGCGGCAATGTGGATGCCCAGCGTCACCGTGCCCGTACCCAGGCCCTGCACCGACAGCGCATCGTCGATTTCGGTGGTTTGCGAATCGTCGATGGAAAACGCCTGCGCGGTCGACAGCGGCAGGTCGTCGTTGATGAGCGGTGCGTCCAGGTTCTGGAAGCCCGTGCCCTTGGGGAAGTTTTCCAGCAAAAACCGCCGCCAGTGGAACTGGTAGGGCGAGTCGATGGCACCGGCGTGCTGCAGCAGTACCAGCGGCGCCTTGTGGGTGGCACGCGAGGCCTCCACCACGGCCTTGTATTCGGGGCCGTTTTTATCGGGTTTGAACAGTATTTTGTATAGCTGCTCACGCACAGCTGGCGGGCATGAGCCCTGGCTGAGCTCCTTCTGCCCAACGTGCAATTTGGATAGCAAGCTGCTGCTTCTTCTCGATGGCGGCCAGCGCCAGTTGCAGGATCTCGGCCGAGGCCTTGCGAAACCGCCCCTTGCCCGCGCGGCGGAAGTAATGCGGTGCGTCAAACAGGCGCAGCAGCATGGCGGTTTGCTGCTCCAGCGTAGCGTTAACGCTGAAATAGTCGCGCGCCAGGTCGGCAAAGCCAAAGTCTTCCTCGGGGGCGAACTCCCAGGCCATCTCCAGCTCGATGTCGGCGGCGACCAACTGGGCACCCTGCAACAAAATGGCGGGCGTGGGCTTGTCGAACTTCAGCAGCAGGTTGGCGGCCTTGACCTTGACCCGCTTGCCACTGTCGAGCTCGACCTGCGCGGAGGACTCCGCTTCGGACAAGATGCGTCCGGCCATGAATTTTCCGGCTTCTTCAAATAATGCAAACATGGGCTGAATTCTCCCATGCTGGGCGGCCTGTTTATTTGGGCGATGGGCCAGGCAATAGGTTGAGAAAGCGAAACACGCCGTCGATGTGCGCATCGAAGTCGCTCAGGGCGTGGTCGCCGCCCTCCAGCAGCGTGGGCTGGGCGCTGGCGTAGCGGGCCGCCATCTCGCGCCAGTCCAGCACCTCGTCGCCCTTGGCGATCAGCACCCGGTAGCGCTCGGGCGGGGGCTGGTTATGCAAGGTCAGGGCCTGCAATTCGCCGACGAAGGCGGGTTCAAAATAAAAGCGCTCCTGCGGGTTTTGCCAACTGGTTTGCTCACCGATGTACTGGGCCAGGTCCCGCGCCGGGTCTACCGCGGGGTTCAGCAGCACCGCTTTGCAGCCAGTGTGCTCGGCAATCCAGGTGGCGTAAAAACCGCCCAGCGACGAGCCCACCACGGCCATCGTCGTCCAGGGCCAGTCGGCAATGCCCTGGCGCAGCAGCGCGATGGCTTCCCGCGGCGAGGGCGGCAGCTGCGGGCACCACCAGGTTACTCCAGGGTGCTGTGCGTGCACACGGGCAGCCACCTGCTGCGCTTTGGCCGACTGCGGCGACGAGCGAAAGCCATGGAGATACAGCAGATGGGTAGCAAAATGGGGCGTAAGCATGCGAAGATGCTATCAAATCCGTATGCACTCGCGGCTTGGAAATAGCGGGTTGAGCCATTACGATAGCCGTTTTTGGGGGACACACGTCCCAACAGATTAACTACAGAGCTCCATGGCTGAACGATCCCCTGCCGAAATCGCCCGTGAAACCTTTAGGCTGCTCAGCGTCAAAAAGCTGGCCCCCACGCCTGAAAACTACCAGATTCTGTACCACGAGGTAGCGGGCACCATGGTGCCTGCGCACTTCCCGTTTGAGCGCTTGCGGCTGATTGCGGCAGCCTTGCCTGCAAAAAACCCCGGCCAGCAAAAACAGTGCGGTCTGCTCGAATCGGCCATCACCCAGCGCAGCTGGGACGGCGTACAAAATGCTTTGGTGGGCTATGCCGGATTTGGCATGCTCGGCGCGTCCTCCAGTGGTAACTCGGGTTTTGGAGAGAGTGGCTTTGGGGCTCCGGCCAGCGCAACAGGCTCGGCCAGCGGTCAAGGCAACCCGGCGCTGACCCCCGAGTTCATGGAGCAAATCGCCCGCCTGATCGACAACTCCTTGCCCGCCCTGGGTAACGATGATCCCCGATTTCTGGAGCAGGCCCGCGAGCTGTTGGGGTTTATCCGCCAGCCGGTGCCGGACCTGCCGCGCGCCAAAACCATGCTGGCCAATTTCACCCACCGGCTGTCGTTCACGGCCGAAGACCAGTTCGAGATCAAAAATGCCTTGCTGCAGTTGCTGCACCTGGTGTTCACCAATATTGGCGAGCTGTGCCTGGACGACCAATGGCTGCGCGGCCAGATTGATGCGCTGGTGCTGGCATCCACCCCGCCGCTGAGCCTGCGCCGCCTGGATGATGTGCAGCGGCGGCTGGTGGACGTGATTTCCAAGCAGTCCGAAGCCAAGGCCCGGGCTTTTGAGGCGCAGACGCAAATGCGCCAACTGCTGGCCGCATTTGTGGACCGGCTGTCGCTGATGGGCGAATCCAGCGGTGTGTACCACAGCAAAATTGAGGAGTGCGCGCGCAAGATCGAGCAGGTACAGACCATCGAAGAGCTCGGCCCGGTGCTGCAGTCCGCCCTCAGCGCGACCCGCAGCATGGCCTTGGACACGCAGAATTCGCGCGACCAGCTGCAGGCCATGCGTGCAAAAACCGAGCAGGCCGAGGCCGAAATCAGCAAGCTGCACCTGGAGCTGGACCGGGTCAGTGCCCAGGCTCGGCACGATCCGCTGACCGGCGCACTCAATCGGCGGGGCATGGACGAAGCTATCCAGCGTGAAATCGCCAACGCCCGGCGCAAGGGCACGCCGCTGTGCCTGGCGCTGTTGGACATCGACAACTTCAAAAAGCTCAACGACGACCTGGGCCACGAGGCCGGGGACGAGGCTCTGGCCCACCTGGCCACCGTCACCCGCGAATCCATGCGGCCCCAGGACACCCTGGCCCGCTACGGCGGCGAAGAATTTGTCATTGTGCTGCCCGACACCCTGCTCGATCTGGGCGTGGGGGCCCTCACCCGGCTGCAGCGCGAGCTGACCAAGAAGTTCTTTTTGCGCGACAACCAGAAGGTGCTGATCACCTTCAGTGCCGGGGTGGCGCAACTCGCCGAAAGCGAGTCGGGTACCGACTGCATCAAACGCGCCGACCAGGCCATGTACCTGGCCAAGCGCAACGGCAAGAACCGCGTCCTGGCGGGCTAGCCCAGACCAACCCCTTGCAGCCGCGATAATCGCGGGATGTCTGTTGTTTTTGAAAAACCCCCGCTGTGGCAGCGCATTGGGCCGCTGTTTCGCGGCTTTGACGGCCCTCTGGCATTTGCTGTTTTCATGCTGGTCTGCGCGGGCCTGCTGACCATGTATTCCTCGGGTTTCGACCACGGCACACGCTTTGTGGACCATGGCCGCAACATGCTCTTGGCGGGGACCATCCTGTTTGTGGTGGCGCAAATCCCGCCGCAGCGGCTGATGGCGTTTGCCGTGCCGCTCTATACCGTGGGCGTGGCCTTGCTGATCGCGGTGGCCATTTTTGGCGTGACCAAAAAAGGGGCCCGGCGCTGGCTCAACCTGGGCATCACCATCCAGCCCAGTGAAATTCTCAAAATTGCCATGCCGCTGATGCTGTCTTGGTGGTTCCAGCGGCGCGAAGGGCAGTTGCGGCCACTCGACTTTCTGGTCGGCGGCCTGTTGCTGGCGGTGCCGGTAGGGCTGATCGTCAAGCAACCGGACCTGGGCACCGCCATTTTGGTGATGACCACCGGCCTGTCGGTGCTGTTTTTTGCCGGTCTGAGCTGGAAACTCATCGTGCCACCGGTGCTGCTGGGGCTGGTGGCGATTGGCCTGGTGGTGTGGAACGAACCTGCGCTATGCGCCGACGGCGTGCGCTGGGTGGTGCTGCACGACTACCAGCAGCAGCGCATCTGCACCCTGATGGACCCCAGCCGCGACCCGCTAGGCAAAGGCTTTCACATCATCCAGGGCATGATCGCCATTGGCTCGGGCGGGGTGTTGGGCAAGGGCTTCATGCAGGGCACCCAGACCCACCTGGAATTCATTCCCGAGCGCACCACCGACTTTATTTTTGCGGCGTTTTCCGAAGAGTTTGGCCTGATCGGCAACCTGCTGCTGATTTCCGGCTTTCTGTTTCTGATATTGCGCGGCCTGGTGATCGCCATGGACGCGCCGACCCTGTTCTCGCGCCTGCTGGCGGGCAGCGTGACACTGATTTTCTTTACCTACGCCTTTGTCAATATGGGCATGGTCAGCGGCATCTTGCCAGTGGTCGGCGTGCCGCTGCCTTTTATCAGCTACGGCGGCACGGCCATGGTCACGCTGGGGTTGGGGCTGGGCATTCTGATGTCGATCGCCAAATCCCGCCGGCTGGTGCAGTCTTGACGCGGGCAGGGGGATCGGCGACAGCCCGGCGGGCCCTGTGATCCAAGCCTAAAATGGCCCGATGATCTCTCGCGAACCCACCCTCGAACGCCTCGCCATTGCCCAATCGCTCTTGCTGGAGCCTTTTGGCCTCACCCCCGCTCACCTGGGCCGGGCGCTAGCCGAAATCACCGCGCACAAAGTGGACGATGCCGACCTGTACTTCCAGTACACCCGCAGCGAGGGCTGGAGCCTGGAGGAGGGCATCGTCAAAACCGGCTCCTTCAGCATTGACCAGGGCGTGGGCGTTCGCGCAGTAAGTGGCGAGAAAACCGCCTTTGCCTACTCTGACGACATCTCCGAAGCGGCGCTGCTTGACGCGGCACGCACTGTGCGGTCCATTTCGGCTGCTGCGCAGAACAGACGGGCGAAAGTAGCTACACAAAAAGTAGCAAAAAGCCGCAGCCTGTACCTGGGCGTAGACCCCATCGCCACGCTGGACAGCACCGCCAAAGTCAAGCTGCTGGAACGGGTGGAAAAGCTGGCCCGTGCCAAAGACCCGCGTGTGGCGCAGGTCATGGCCGGTTTGGCGGCTGAATATGACGTGGTGATGGTTGCCCGTGCCGACGGCACCCTGGCCGCCGACGTGCGCCCGCTGGTGCGTTTGAGCGTCACAGTGATCGCCGAGGCCACCGTCAAAGGCGTGGTGCGCCGCGAAATGGGTTCGGGCGGCGGTGGCGGGCGTTTCGGCCTGGCCTACTTCGACGATGCCATGCTCAATGAATACGTGGATGCGGCCGTGCACGCCGCCTTGACCAACCTCGAATCCCGCCCCGCCCCGGCCGGTGTGATGACCGTAGTGCTGGGTTCCGGCTGGCCCGGCATCCTGCTGCACGAAGCCATCGGCCACGGGCTGGAAGGCGACTTCAACCGCAAGGGCTCCAGCGCCTTCAGTGGCCGCATCGGCCAGCGCGTGGCCGCCAAGGGCGTGACCGTGCTGGACGACGGCACCCTCAGCGACCGCCGTGGCTCGCTGAATGTGGACGACGAAGGCTGTGCCAGCCAACGCAATGTGCTGATCGAAGACGGCATCCTGAAAGGCTACATCCAGGATGCCATGAATGCCCGCCTGATGGGTGTCAAGCCCACTGGCAATGGCCGCCGCGAGAGCTACGCCCACATCCCCATGCCGCGCATGACCAACACCTACATGCTGGGTGGCGACAAAGACCCGCAGGAAATCATCGGCAGCATCAAAAAAGGCCTGTACGCCAGCAACTTTGGCGGTGGCCAGGTGGACATCACCTCGGGCAAGTTTGTGTTCTCGGCCAGCGAAGCCTACTGGGTGGAAAACGGCAAGATCCAGTACCCGGTCAAGGGCGCGACCATCGTGGGCAGCGGCCCCGAGTGCCTGAAGAAGGTCAGCATGATCGGCAACGACATGAAGCTCGACCCCGGTGTCGGCACCTGCGGCAAAGAGGGCCAGAGCGTGCCGGTCGGCGTGGGGCAGCCCACCTTGCGCATCGACGGCCTGACGGTCGGCGGTACGGCCTGACTTTCTAGTTCGGTGCCTGTGGTACATTGAGCCGCTATGCATCAAAGCGTGTTTGCCTACTTTTACTTTTGGTTCTCGGTCCCCGGCGGATGAGAGGCTAAGTTGTAGACAAGCAAGCCCTTCATGAAAACCGCCGGAGCCTCAGCTCTCAGGCGGTTTTTTTTCGTCCTTTTTCGATCCCTTTCCGTTGCCTTTCCCTCATTTATAAAACCCACAGGAGCAGCCCATGAATGCCAAACCCCACCCTGCCAGCGACAACTGGTATGCGAGCGTCGAAAAAACCAGCAAAACCGACGACGAACGCATCAAGGACATCACCGTGCTACCCCCTCCAGAACACCTCATCCGCTTCTTCCCGATCAACGGCACCCCGGTCGAGACGCTGATTTCCACCACCCGTAAAAACATCCACAACATCATGGCGGGCACCGACGACCGCCTGCTGGTGGTGATCGGCCCCTGCTCCATCCACGACCCAGCCGCCGCCATGGACTACGCCCGCCAACTGATGGTGCAGCGCGAAAAGTACGCCGACACGCTGGAGATCGTGATGCGCGTGTACTTCGAGAAGCCCCGCACCACCGTGGGCTGGAAGGGCCTGATCAACGACCCCTACCTCGATGAAACCTACCGCATCGACGAAGGCCTGCGCATCGCCCGCCAGTTGCTGATCGACATCAACCGCCTGGGCCTGCCCGCCGGGAGCGAGTTCCTGGACGTGATCTCGCCCCAGTACATCGGCGACCTGATCGCCTGGGGTGCCATCGGCGCGCGCACCACCGAAAGCCAGGTCCACCGCGAACTGGCCTCCGGCCTGTCGGCGCCCATCGGCTTCAAGAACGGCACCGACGGCAACATCCGCATCGCCACCGACGCAATTCAGGCGGCGGCACGCGGGCACCATTTCCTGTCGGTGCATAAAAACGGCCAGGTCGCTATCGTGCAGACGAACGGCAACAAAGACTGCCACGTCATTCTGCGTGGCGGTAAAGCACCCAACTACGACGCCGCCAGCGTGGCCGCAGCCTGTGCCGAACTCAGTGCCGCCCAGATGCCCGCCACCCTGATGGTCGATTGCAGCCACGCCAACAGCAGCAAAAAGCACGAAAAGCAAATCGAAGTGGCCCGTGATATCGCTGGCCAAGTGGCCGGTGGCTCGCGCCAAGTGTTCGGCCTGATGGTCGAAAGCCACCTGGTCGAGGGCGCACAAAAGTTCACCCCCGGCAAGACCGACCAGAAGTCGCTGGCCTATGGCCAAAGCATCACCGATGCCTGCCTGGGCTGGGACCAATCTTTGCAGACGCTGGAAATTTTGTCTGCCGCAGTCCAGTCCCGTCGGGTAAGCTGATGCTGCATGAGCGTGCCCGCGCCCACCGCGGTGCAGGCACGTTGTTTTTGTCAATGGAGCAGCAGCATGGCACTGGAGCGACCTATTTTCTGGCTGGGTTTGGCGGGTCTGTCGCCGCAGCAGCGGGCCGCTTTGGTGGCCGTCTTGCCCTACCAGCCCACCAGTCTGCCTGCCTGGCGGGTGGCCAAATTCTCTGAAGCCGACGCCTGGTGCATCAGCGGTGGTGCCGCCCGGTTGCACGACGACGGCACCCTGACCGTTCCCGACAGCCGCAGCGCTGAATCGGAAATGCTGCTCCATCTGGACCAGGTAGACCGGCCACTGGCCTTCACCAGGCCTCTGTCGGCCCCCGAGATCGAGCCCTTGACCACTTTCGAGCCCGAGTCGGAGCGCGCGGTGCGCATGGTGCTGAAAAAATTTGAAACCTGGCTGCAGCCGTTACGGGCGCAGTATTTTCTGGGGGCTTTGCTGCACCAGCGGTTGGGCAGTTTGCCGCTCGTGGCCTACGATCTGACGCACCAGGGCGTTCTGTTGGCAGTGGTGGATATTCCCAAGCGCCGTATCGATTATTTGGGAGATGCCAGCCCGGTGCAGTTGGAGCAGGCGGTGTGGGAGGTGCGTGGGCCCAGCGCGGAGCCCCTGCCATCCCGGTTCCAGAAAGTGGGTTTGCGGGAGGTGATGTGGCAGTTTGCCCAGCACTCTGCGGCCGATCTGCTGCCCGCCGTGTTCAAAACCGAGGCCCTGCGGCGGCTGCGCCAGCCCCTGGTGCCCGAGGCCTGGCTCAAGGACTCTCAGCGCACCGTCTTGCGCGCCCTGGAAATCGGCCCCTGCAGTCTGGAGCACTTGCTGCAAAGCGGCCTGAACCCAGAGCAACTGGGCCGGGACCTGGTCAGCCTGTATTTTGACGGGGCGCTGTCCACGGTTTCGGGCGAAGTGAACTGGCTATCGTCGGCCAACCAGAGGCCCTCGGTGTTCGACCCGTCATCACTGACCGAGGCCACCGCCAGCGCCCGCCTCGCAGCGGGTTCGCGTTACTCAGCGCCTTTTGCCGGGGGTGATACCACCATTCCGGAATAGGCATCTCGGGCGTATTTGGATTTATGGGTAAAAAGTGGCTCTCACGCTTATGGAATAAGCGTGAGAAGCTACTAATTTTGTAGCGATCTCAAAAGTTTGGCGTGGATACCGCCAAAGCCGCCGTTGCTCATGCACAGGATATGGTCGCCCGGCTGGGCGGCTGCCACCACCTGCGCCACCAATGCATCCACCGTGTCGGCCACCTGGGCCCGCGCGCCCATGGGCTCCAGCGCGCTATGGGCATCCCAGCCCAAGCCGCCACTGTGGCAAAACGCCAGGTCGGCATCTTCCAGGCTCCACGGCAACTGGGCCTTCATGGCGCCCAGCTTCATGGTGTTGCTGCGCGGCTCGAACACCGCCAGGATACGCTGGTCGGGCCCAATACGGCGGCGCAGGCCGTCCACCGTGGTACGGATGGCGGTGGGGTGGTGGGCAAAGTCGTCGTACACGGTGATGCCGCGCACGCTGCCAATCACTTCCATGCGCCGCTTCACATTCTGGAACCCGCCCAGCGCCCGCGCTGCCACGTCGGCGGGAACGCCCACATGGTCGGCGGCAGCGATGGCCGCCAGCGCATTGAGCTGGTTGTGCACGCCCCCCAGCGCCCATTCCACCGTGGCCACCGGCTTGCCGTGCTGCAGCACCTGGAAGTGGTGCGGTTCGCCCTGGGCGGTGAAGTCGCTCACCGCTGCGCCAAAGCTGCGCACTTCGCTCCAGCAGCCCTGGTGGAGTACGCGGGCCAGGCTTTCTTCCAGCCCGTTGGTGACCACCCGGCCGGTGCTGGGCACAGTGCGCAGCAGGTGGTGGAACTGGCGCTCGATGGCGGGCAGGTCGTCAAAAATATCGGCGTGGTCGAATTCCAGGTTGTTCAGCACCGCCGTGCGCGGGCGGTAGTGGACAAACTTGCTGCGCTTGTCGAAGAAGGCGGTGTCGTACTCGTCGGCCTCGATCACAAAGGTCTTTCCCGCACCCAAACGGGCCGATACCCCGAAATTCAGCGGCACGCCACCGACCAGAAAGCCCGGCTGCAGCCCGGCGTGTTCCAAAATCCACGCCAGCATCGCCGTGGTGGTGGTCTTGCCGTGCGTGCCCGCCACCGCCAGCACATGGCGCCCTTGCAACACGTGCTCGGCCAGCCACTGCGGCCCGCTGGTGTAGGGCAGGCCTGCGTCCAAAATGGCCTCCATCAGCGGAAATTTCGGCGCGCCATCGGCGGCGCGGGCGCGCGACACCACGTTGCCGACCACGAACATGTCCGGCTCCAGTGCCAACTGGTCGGCCGAGAAGCCTTCGATGAGCCCGATGTCCAGTGCGCGCAACTGGTCGCTCATGGGGGGGTAGACCCCCGCATCGCAGCCCGTCACCCGGTGCCCAGCCTCCCGCGCCAAAGCGGCCAAACCTCCCATGAAGGTGCCGCAAATACCCAAAATATGAATGTGCATGCGGGGATTTTAGGGGTGCCCTTGTTTCTAACCTGGATCGGCAAAAAGGGCAGAATCACAGGCATGGACGCATTGACCTTAGAGATCGCCGAGACCGCCGCCCGCATGGTGGTCGAAGAAGGCCTGGAATACGGCCCGGCCAAGCGCCGCGCCGCCGCGCAACTGGGCGCTGGCCGCGCGGCTTTGCCTGGTAACGACGCCGTGGAAGACGCCGTGCGGGTCTATCTTGACCTGTTTTGTGGCGACACCCAACCCAGTGAGCTGCGCGCCTTGCGCCAACTGGCCCTGACCTGGATGGAGCGCATGGACCGGTTCCGGCCGCATTTGTGTGGCGCAGTGTGGCAGGGCACGGCGACGCGTCTGTCCGACATCGCGATCCAGCTGTTCTGCGACGACTCCAAGTCTGCAGAAATTGCGCTCATCGACCACCGCGTGCCCTACACCCCGGCCACCGTGACCGGGTTTCGCGGTGAAGCGGTCGAGGCGCTGAGTTTTGCTTGTCTGAGCCCTGAGTTGGGCGAGACGGTGGGTGTGCATCTGATGGTTTATGACTTGGACGACCTGCGCGGGGCCCTGAAGCCCGACTCCAAAGGCCGCACCCCCCGGGGCGACGCTGCCGCCGTGCGCCGCTTGCTGGCAGAGGATGCGCCATGAGGGCGGCCACTTCGCGCCGTCGGCTCATGGCCGGGGTGGCGGCGGCGGCCGGACTGGCGGGCGCGGGTGTGGCCTGGTGGCAGTACCAGCCCGCGCCTATGTTGTCGGGGGTGGAGGACGCGCTGTGGCGGCTCAGTTTTGACACGCCGCAAGGAACCCCTCTGGCCATGCAGAATTTGCGGGGCCACCCCGTGCTGCTGAACTTCTGGGCTACCTGGTGCCCGCCCTGCGTGGAAGAAATGCCCATGATCAACCGCTTCTTTCAAGAAAATGCCTCTAACGGCTGGCAAGTGCTGGGCTTGGCGGTCGACCAGCCCAGCTCTGTTCGTACGTTTTTGCAGAAGACACCGGTGACCTACCCCATCGGGATGGCCGGTTTGGGCGGCACGGAGCTGGGTCGCTCGCTAGGTAATCTGGCCGGTGGATTGCCTTTCACGGTGGTGCTAGGATCCGCCGGGACCGTGCTTCGCCGTAAAATGGGTAGGGTTAGCCCTGCTGATTTACAGGAGTGGGCGGGGTTGAAATAGCGCATTCGGTGGCAGACTTGCCCCATGTGGACTGTGTTTTACGGCAGTCTGTCTCACGTAATTAAAAGAAATAAACGATCGTTGTGTGAAATTAGGGTAGATTCCACCCCTTTTCGTACATCGTGGCTGGAGGTTTTATGGATTTGCGCAAACTCAAAACGTTGATCGACTTGGTGTCTGATTCCAACGTGTCAGAACTTGAAATTACCGAAGCCGAGGGCAAGGTCCGCATCGTCAAGGGTGGCGGTGCGATGGTGTACCAAGCTGCCCAGCCCGCCATGGTGGCCGCTCCGGTGGTCGATGTCACGCCAGCGCCGATTGTTGCGGCGGCACCGGCTGCCCCTGCGGCCCCAACAGGCCATGTGGTCAAGTCGCCGATGGTGGGTACTTTTTACCGTTCGTCCAGCCCTGGTGCCAAGTCCTTTGTGGAAGTGGGCAGCCAGGTCAAGGAAGGCGACACCATCTGCATCATCGAAGCGATGAAGATATTGAACGAAATCGAAGCCGATAAAGCGGGCACCGTGGTGCAAATGCTGTGCGAAAACGGCCAGGCCGTCGAATACGGCCAGCCTTTGTACGTGATCGAGTAAACCCACGGAGTTTGGTGGCGCATGTTTAAAAAAATATTGATTGCAAATCGGGGGGAGATCGCCCTTCGCATCCAGCGTGCTTGCCGTGAAATGGGCATCAAGGCCGTCATGGTGTATTCCGAGGCCGACCGGGACGCCAAATACGTCAAATTGGCCGACGAAGCCGTGTGCATCGGGCCTGCGGCTTCGGCCTTGAGCTACCTGAACATGCCCGCGCTGATTTCGGCGGCGGAAGTGACCGATGCCGAGGCGATCCACCCCGGCTACGGCTTCCTCAGCGAAAACGCCGACTTTGCCGAGCGCGTGGAAAAAAGCGGTTTCCAGTTCATCGGGCCCACGCCTGAGAACATCCGCATGATGGGTGACAAGGTATCGGCCAAGCAGGCCATGATCAAAGCCGGCGTGCCCTGCGTGCCTGGCTCCGAAGGCGAGTTGTCGGACGACCCAGTGGTGATCAAGCGCACGGCCAAAGCAGTGGGCTATCCGGTCATCATCAAGGCCGCAGGCGGAGGCGGTGGCCGTGGCATGCGCGTGGTGCATACCGAGGCGGCGCTGATCAATGCGGTGCAAATGACCAAGGCAGAGGCCCTGGCGGCCTTCAGCAACGGCGCGGTGTACATGGAGAAATACCTCCAGAACCCCCGCCACATCGAAATCCAGATCCTCGCCGACAAATTTCGCAATGTGGTGTACCTGGGCGAGCGCGATTGCTCCATGCAGCGCCGCCACCAAAAGGTGCTGGAAGAAGCGCCCGCGCCCGGTATCCCGCGCAAACTGATCGAGCGCATTGGCGAACGCTGTGCGGCCGCCTGCAAGAAAATTGGCTACCGAGGCGCCGGTACGTTTGAGTTCCTGTACGAAAACGGAGAGTTTTATTTCATCGAAATGAACACCCGCGTGCAGGTCGAGCATCCTGTGACCGAGCTGATTACAGGTGTGGATATTGTGCGCACCCAGATCATGGTGGCAGCGGGCGAAAAGCTGCCCTTTGCCCAGCGCCAGATCAGCATCCATGGCCATGCCATCGAGTGCCGGGTGAATGCCGAAGATCCGTACAAATTTACGCCTTCGCCTGGTCGCATCACCATGTGGCACCCGCCCGGTGGTCCGGGTGTGCGCGTCGATTCGCACGTCTACACCAATTACTACGTGCCGCCGAACTACGACTCCATGGTCGGCAAGATCATCGTGCACGGCGACACGCGGGAACAGGCGATGGCGCGCATGCGTACGGCCTTGCTGGAAACCGTGATCGAAGGCATCAACACCAACATCCCGCTGCACCGCGAGTTGATGGTGGATGCCAAGTTCATGGCCGGTGGGACCAATATCCATTACCTGGAAGAGTGGCTCTCGCAGCACAAGCGCTAAATATTTGAATAATGTTTGAAATCAGTTTGATGTGCCCGCAAGACCGGGTCGAGATGGTCAGCGACGCGCTGGATGCCCTGGATGCCCTGAGCGTGAGCGTGGAAGACGCAGACGCGCAGACCGATGCCGAGCAAGCGCTGTTTGGCGAACCCGGCATGCCACCACCCAAAGACGGCTGGCAGCGGTCCCGCATCCAGGCCCTGTTTGCCACCGAGGCCTTGGCGCGCGATGCGGCAGGTGTTTTGGCGGTGCAGGATTTTTTTGCGGGTTGCGACCTGCTGGGCATCGTTCCAGTGCCGGAGCAAGACTGGGTCCGTCTGACCCAGTCGCAGTTTGCGCCGGTGGACATCACCTCGGATTTCTGGATTGTGCCCACCTGGCACGAACCACCGGCCCAGGCGACACGGGTGATCCGCCTGGACCCGGGTCTGGCCTTTGGTACCGGTACCCATCCCACCACCCGCATGTGCCTGCGCTGGATTGCCCGGCAGGATGCGGGCGCATTGGCGCGGGTGCTGGACTACGGCTGTGGTTCGGGTATTTTGGCGATTGGTGCGGCCAAGTTCGGTGCGACCGATATCGATGCGGTGGACATCGACGACGCAGCGGTGCAGTCCACCGTGCTCAACGCCCATGCCAACCATGTGCAGCTCAAGGCTGGTTTGCCGGACCAGGCGCAAGGCCTCTACGGCACCGTGCTGGCAAATATTCTGGCCACGCCGCTGAAGGTGCTGGCCCCGCTGCTGTGCGCCCATGTGGCCCCTGGTGGCTCCCTGGTATTGGCCGGTATTCTGGAGCGCCAGACCGACGAATTGAAAGAGGCTTACGCCCCCTACGCCGCACTGGAAGTATCGGATACGCAAGACGGCTGGGTCTTGATGACCGCCCGGCTTTAGGCCGCTGCTCTTACGCTCCGTCTTGTTAGGCCCGTGTACGAAACCCGCAGACCATGGCATTGATCACGCGTTGCCCGGTATGCGGAACCCTGTTCAAGGTGGTTCCTGACCAGCTTCGCATCTCTGAAGGCTGGGTGCGTTGCGGCCATTGTGCGGAAATATTCGACGCATCCGGTGATTTGCAGCAAAGCGATGCAGTGCATCTGGAGGTGCAGTTGGTGGGTGCCTTGCCCGACATACCGCCGCCGCAGCCTGCTCCGCCAGTGGTAGAGCCGGCTCCAGAGCCCGTCAGCATGCCTGAACTGGTGCCAGATGCTCCGGAGCCAGCCCCACTCGCCGAGGTCGAACCCGAGGTGGTACCACTTTCGGAGCCTGAGATACGGGAGCAGCCGCTTGCCTTGCCCGTGCCTGTGCTTACGGTCGACGATGTACCGGACAGCCTGCCTGCCCAACCGCCCGAACCGGTGGCGGACGGTGGTTATTCTTTTACCCATGAGCCGCTCTCCCAGGGTGTGCCACCGCACCCTGCACTGCGAAGAGTGTGGGTGGCTTCGGCGGTGCTGCTTGTCGTGGCCCTGGGCCTGCAAGGGATTTTCCAGGGACGCGACCGACTGGCGGCCACCTGGCCAGAGACCCGGCCCTGGTTGCAGGCCGCTTGTGCCCGGCTGGGGTGCACGGTCCAGGCTTTGCGGTACATCGAGGCCATCGTCATCGACAGCTCCACCTTGAGCGCCCTGCCAAACGAGGATGCCTACCGGCTGAACCTGGTGCTCAAAAACCAGGCAACGCTGGATCTGGCGATGCCCGCGATCGAATTTGTGCTGACCGATACCGACGAGCAGGCGGTGTTTCGGCGGGTGCTGACCCCGGCCGAGCTGGGAGCGGCTTCCCGGGTGCTGTTTGCGGGGCGCGAATGGGCTACCTCGGTCGATCTGCGGGTCATCGACAACCCCAACAAGGGGCGTATCGTCGGCTACCGTCTGTTGGCTTTTTACCCATAAAAAAAGGCTCGGTACCTTGCGATACCGAGCCTGATGCGGATCAAACGTATCCGGTCAGGGCTTGTTGGCAGTTGGGAATGGCCAGGCAGCTTGCGGATTGAGGGTCGTTTGGGCTGACGCTGCAGCTGGTGCAGAGGCGGGCTTGGCTGCAGGTGCCTTGGCGGCGGTCTTCTTGGCTGCGGCTTTAGGGGCTGCGGCTTTCTTGGCGGGCTCTGCCTTGGCAACGACCACTGCCTTCTTGGCTACAGCCGCTTTTTTGGCGGGTGCGGCGGCTTTGGTTGCTGCCTTCTTGGCGGCGGGAGCCGCTTTTACGGGCGCTGCTTTGGCCACAACAGCCTTGGCAGCCGCAACTTTTTTCGCGGGCGCGGCCTTTGCCGCGGCTTTGGCCGGTGCGGCCTTCACGGGAGCCGCTTTGGCAGGAGCTGCTTTGACTGCTGCTACTTTCTTGGCGGGTGCCGCCTTTTTAGCGGGAGCAGCAGCTTTCTTGGCCGGTGCCGCCTTGGCGGGCGCAGCCTTTACGGCGACAGCTTTGGTCGCAGTTTTAGCGGGAGCTACTTTTTTCGCCGCGACGGCCTTGGTGGGGGTTGCCGCCTTTGCGGGGGAGGCCTTTTTTGCGGCCGGTTTTTTTGCAGTTGCCATTATTTTCTCCTTGATCTGTTTACAAAGAGCACTTTATACCGATTGTTAGGCATAGAGCGATGCATGGTGTTGGGCGGCTGCCCAGCACCATGGACTCGGGGGCGCAAAACTTGCCCGCACCTGCGTGCAGGTCGGGGTTTGCGCGGTATTTAAAAGCATGGACGTGATGGCGTTCAGTCCCAAGAAAGCGCACCGCCCGATTGGTATTCAATCACGCGGGTTTCGAAGAAATTGCGCTCTTTCTTCAGGTCAATCATTTCGCTCATCCACGGGAACGGATTCTCTTCGTGCGGGAAGCAGGCTTCCAGGCCGATCTGGGTGGCGCGGCGGTTGGCGATGTAGCGCAGATAGCCCTTGAACATGGATGCGTTCATGCCCAGCACGCCACGCGGCATGGTGTCTTCTGCGTACTGGTATTCCAGTTCGACGGCCCGCATGAACAGGTCTTTGATCTCGGCCTTGAAGTCGGCTGTCCACAGGTGCGGATTTTCCAGTTTGAGCTGGTTGATCAGGTCGATGCCGAAGTTGCAGTGCATGGACTCGTCGCGCAGGATGTACTGGTACTGCTCTGCCGCACCGGTCATCTTGTTTTGGCGGCCCAGGGCCAGGATCTGCGTGAAGCCCACGTAGAAGAACAGGCCTTCCATCAGGCAGGCAAACACGATCAGCGACTTGAGCAGTGTCTGGTCGGTCTCCGTGGTGCCGGTGTGGAAGTTGGGGTCCATGATCGCTTCGATAAAAGGGATCAGGAACTGGTCTTTGTTGCGGATCGACGCGACTTCGTTGTAGGCGTTGAAGATCTCGCTCTCGTCCAGACCCAGTGACTCCACGATGTACTGGTACGCGTGGGTGTGGATGGCTTCTTCAAACGCCTGACGCAGCAGGAACTGGCGGCATTCGGGAGCGGTGATGTGGCGGTAGGTGCCCAGCACGATGTTGTTGGCGGCCAGCGAGTCGGCGGTGACGAAGAAGCCGAGGTTGCGCTTGACGATGCGGCGCTCGTCTTCGGTCAGGCCGTTCGGGTCTTTCCACAGGGCGATGTCGCGGGTCATGTTGACCTCTTGCGGCATCCAGTGGTTGGCGCAGGAGGCCAGGTACTTTTCCCATGCCCATTTGTACTTGAATGGCACCAACTGGTTGACGTCGGTCTGGCCGTTGATGATGCGCTTGTCGGCAGCGTTGACGCGGCGCGCTGCGGTGGCTTGCACAGCCACGTGGGCGGTGGCCGTGTCCATCGCCGAGGGGGCTGCGGAAGGGGGCGCCGAGGGTGTTTCTGCCGGAAAAACTGCGTGGGGTTCCACACGGCTGGTGGGTAAACCGAGGGGAGCTGCAGATAGCGGAGAGGGCTTGACTTCTTCGTCCCAGGTCAACATAAATTTTCCAATGCTAGGATTATGAGAGCAGCACTGAAAAATGAAAAGTATTCATTTCCAATGCGGCTATTTTCAGGGGGTTTGTTGCTCAATCGCATCGTAAAAACAGGCTTTTTACGATGCGATGGCCGATCGACCAACAGGCTTACTGGCAGGCTTCGCAACCCGGGTCATCGATCGCACAAAACTTGATGTCCGTGGCGGGGTTGGCGCTGAGGGTATCGGCGTTCATTTGCTGGCGGGCGGCCATGGCGGCGGTGTCAATGGTGCTCATTTTTTGGCCGGGTGCCTGCCCCGATGACACGGCGTTCATGCGGCCTGCAGCCACGGTCGATTTCTCGACGTGGGTGGCGCTGCGGGTGCGCAGGTAGTAGGTGGTTTTCAGGCCACGCGTCCAGGCCAGTTTGTAGGTGTCGTCGAGCTTCTTGCCCGAGGCACCGGCCATGTAGATGTTCAGCGACTGGGCCTGGTCGATCCACTTCTGGCGGCGCGACGCGGCTTCCACCAGCCAGGTGGTTTCCACTTCGAATGCGGTGCGGTACAGCGCCTTGATTTCATTGGGCACGCGGTCGATGGACTGCAGCGAACCGTCAAAGTGCTTCAGGTCCATCAGCATCACGTTGTCCCACAGGCCCAGGCGTTTCAGGTCGTGCACCAGATAGCTGTTGATGACGGTGAATTCACCCGACAAATTGGACTTGACCGACAGGTTGCCGAAGCAGGGTTCGATCGACGCATCCACGCCAATGATGTTGGAAATGGTGGCGGTGGGGGCAATGGCCACGCAGTTGGAGTTGCGCATGCCGTCCGCCTGGATTTTCTGGCGCAGGCTGCCCCAGTCCAGGGTGGACGAGCGGTCCACATCCACATAGCCACCACGGGCCTGCGACAGCAGGTCCAGGGTGTCCAGCGGCAGGATGCCCTGGTCCCACAGCGAACCCTTGTAGCTGGAGTACTGGCCGCGTTCTTTGGCCAACTCGCTGGAGGCCCAGTAGGCGTAGTAGCAGATGGCTTCCATCGAGGTGTCGGCAAAGGCCACGGCGGCCTCGCTGGCGTAGGCGATACGCAGCGCGTACAGGCTGTCCTGGAAGCCCATCAAACCCAGGCCAACCGGGCGGTGCAGCATATTGGAGGTGCGGGCCTTGGTGACGGCGTAGTAGTTGATGTCGATCACGTTGTCCAGCATGCGCATGGCCGTGGTGATGGTCTTTTGCAGCTTGGCATGGTCGAGCGCGCCATTGGCAATGTGTTGCAGCAAGTTGACCGAGCCCAGGTTGCAGACGGCCGTTTCGGTGTCGCTGGTGTTCAGCGTGATTTCCGTGCACAGGTTGCTGGAGTGCACCACACCCACGTGCTGTTGGGGGCTGCGCACGTTGCAGGCATCCTTGAATGTGATCCAGGGGTGGCCGGTTTCGAACAGCATGGTCAGCATCTTGCGCCACAGGTCGCTGGCGGGCAGGGTGCGCGAAGGCTTGATTTCACCGCGCTGGGCACGGGCTTCGTAGGTCACGTAGGCGGCTTCGAATTCGGCACCGAACTTGTCGTGCAGGTCGGGCACGTTGTTAGGCGAGAACAGGGTCCAGCTACCGCCTTCCATGACGCGACGCATGAACAGGTCGGGCACCCAGTTGGCGGTGTTCATGTCGTGGGTGCGGCGGCGGTCGTCGCCGGTGTTCTTGCGCAGCTCCAGGAACTCTTCGATGTCCAGGTGCCAGGTTTCCAGGTAGGTGCAGACTGCACCCTTGCGCTTGCCGCCCTGGTTCACGGCCACGGCGGTGTCGTTGACGACCTTCAGGAACGGCACCACGCCTTGGGATTCGCCGTTGGTGCCCTTGATGTGGCTGCCCAGGGCGCGCACACGGGTCCAGTCGTTGCCCAGGCCGCCGGCAAACTTCGACAGCAGCGCGTTTTCCTTGATGGATTCGTAGATGCCGTCCAGGTCGTCGGGCACAGTGGTCAGGTAGCAGCTGGAGAGCTGGGGCCGCAGCGTGCCGCTATTGAACAGCGTGGGCGTGCTGGACATGAAGTCGAACGACGACATCACTTCGTAGAACTCGATGGCGCGGGCTTCGCGGTTCGTCTCATTGAGCGCCAGGCCCATGGCCACGCGCATGAAGAAGGCCTGGGGCAGCTCGATGCGGGTCTTGCGCACGTGCAGGAAGTAGCGGTCGTACAGGGTTTGCAGGCCGAGGTAGTCAAACTGCAGGTCGCGCTGGGGCTTCAGGGCGGCAGCCAACTGGGGCAGGTCGTAGGTCAGCAGGGCGGCATCCAGCAGCTCGTTGTCCACACCCTTCTGGATGTACTGGGGGAAGTAGTCCACATACTTCGCGGCCAGTTCGGCCTGCGTCAGGTCGGCACCCAGCACCTCTTTGGCGATGGTGTGCAGCAGCAGGCGGGCGGTGGCGTAGGTGTAGTCGGGATCGGTTTCGATCAGGGTGCGGGCGGCCAGGATGGCGGCCTTGTAGACCTCTTCCATGGGCACGCCGTCGTACAGGTTGCGCATGGTCTCGGCCACGATGGGCGCAGCGGTGACTTCGCTGCCCAGACCGGCGCAGGCCTGTTCGATCAGCTGTTGCAGGCGGGCGGTGTCCAGGGCTACACGTTGGCCGTCATCCAGCACGTGCAGCACGGGGGCGGCAGGGGTCTGCTCGGCGACCTGCTTGGCGCGCTCTTGCGTGTGGCGCTCACGGTACAGCACATAGGCGCGGGCGATTTCATGGTGGCCACCACGCATCAGGCCCAGTTCGACATTGTCTTGCACGTCTTCGATGTGGAAGGTGCCGCCACCGGGACGCGAGCGCACCAGCGCGCGCACCACGCCTTGCGTCAGCGTATCCACCACTTCGCGCACGCTGGCCGAAGCCGCGCCCTGCGTGCCATGCACGGCCAGGAAGGCTTTCATCATGGCGATGGCAATTTTGCCCGGCTCGAACGGCACCACGGCGCCGTTGCGGCGAATGATCTGGTAGTGCGCCAGCATTTCGGGGGCGCTGGTGTCACTGCGGTCGCCAGGGCGCAGGGTCGGTTGCAGCGGCGGGACGGCGGAGGGGGTGTTCAATGCAGGTTGCATGGTTTCCTTGGGGGGGCTGACGGTAGGAGTGAAATGGGCGGGCTGAAACTGGCGAGGGATCTCTGCAAAAAGCAAGAAAGAACCCCTCGATGCCATGGAATGGGGGGACTTTGCAATGCAAGTCAGACACTATATATAGGGTCTGAACTCAATTCAAGCCACTACCGCTAGTGTATCTCGGCCTGGATGGCGACTGTGGCCGGGGGGCTTTGCAGACCAGGCGATGGCAATCGCCCGGTAAGCGTTGTCCCATCAGGCAGGCGGTATGCGCACCCAGTAAACAAGCGGCTTGGCGGGGCATTTGCCCTGCAAAACGGCGTAATGCCTGGCTTTTGCGTTGCGGGGGCTGCGCCAAAGGGCCTGCATTGTTACATTTTTATTTTTGGACTTCCGGTGGAAAGCAACGCGCGTCCCAGCCAGTGCCGCGCTGCACGGTCTGCCAGCTGAATCCGGCCCCTGGATCGTGCTTGCGGCCCGGCGCGATGTGCTCGTGGCCTGCCACATGGCGGATGGGGTAGGCGGGCACCAGCGCGGCCAGCAGGCTGACCAGGGTGTCGTACTGTTCCGGTTCAAAGGGCTGGCCCTCCAGGCCTTCGAGTTCGATGCCGATGGAGTCGTCGTTGCAGTTGCTGCGGCCCCGGTACTGCGAGGCACCGGCATGCCAGGCCCGGTCGTCGGCACTGACGAACTGCCACAGCTCGCCCTGGCGGCGGATATAGAAGTGGGCCGATACTTGCAGGCCGCGGATGCTTTCAAAGTACGGGTGGGCGCTCCAGTCCAGGGTGTTGCCAAACAGGGCCTGCACCTGGTCACCGCCGTATTGGCCCGGCGGCAGGCTGATGGAATGCACCACCACCAGGTCGGTGCGCGCACCAGTGGGCCGGAGGCCGAAGTTGGGCGACGGCTGTGGGTGCGCAAACCGATACCAGCCATTGCGCCACAGCGGGGCTTGCGGTGTGCGCGGTGTCTCAGAGGTCTTGGGGTTCATTGTCTTGCGGGGTGGCGATGTTCAGGCGCTCAATGCGGTAGCGGATCTGGCGCAGGCTCAGGCCCAGGCGTTGGGCCGTGGCGGTGCGGTTGAAGCCGGTGTCCAGCAGCACCTTGACCAGAATCTCGCGCTCCTGCTGGTCCAGAAAGGCCTGCAGGTCGCTGGGGATCTCGGCGCAGGGCGCGGCAGCCGCCAGCAGGCTGCTCTGCGCCAGCGGTGTGGGCTCGGTGGCATCAAAGTCGGCATTGAAATCGACGTGTAAGGCATCGCCGTCACCCATGGCCACGGCGCGGTGCAGCAGGTTTTCCAGCTCGCGCACATTGCCGCTCAGCGGATGGCTGGCCAGTTGCGCCAGCAGTTCGGGTGACAGCAGCGGCACCGGCATGCCGGACTCCAGGGCGATGCGGGCCAGCAGTGCCTCGCACAGCGCGGGCAGATCGCCCCGGCGCTCACGCAGCGGGGGCACGGCGATTTCAATCACATTCAGCCGGTAGTACAGGTCTTGCCGGAAGCGGCCGGCCTTCACATCGGCGGCCAGGTCCTTGTGGGTGGCGCTGACGATGCGCACGTCCACCGCGTCCTCCTGGGTGGAGCCCAGCGGGCGCACACTGCGCTCCTGGATGGCGCGCAGCAGCTTGGACTGCATGGCCAGCGGCAGGTCGCCAATCTCGTCCAGAAACAGCGTGCCGTCGCGGGCCGCCTGGAAGTAGCCCTGCCGGTCTTGCAGTGCGCCGGTGTACGAGCCCTTCTTGGCCCCAAAGAACTCCGCCTCCAGCAGGTTCTCGGGGATGGCGCTGCAGTTCACCGCCACCAGCGGCCCGGCGGCGCGGTGGCTGTTGGCGTGCAGGGCCTGGGCCACCAATTCCTTGCCGGTGCCCGATTCGCCGCGCACCAGCACCGGTGCCATGCTGCGCGCCACTTTCACGATGCGCTGCTTGACGCCTTGCATGGCCTCCGAGCTTCCTACCAATTTTTGTAGCGCTCCCTGCCCACCAGATAAGCGCAAGGAGGCTTTTTCGTTAGTAGTTGCGGCGCGTGCGGACTGGCTGGTGTCCTGGATGGCCGAGGCCACCACGGCACGGAATTGTTTCAAATCCACCGGCTTGGTCAGGTAGTCGAAGGCCCCGGCCTTCAGCGCCTCGACCGCGTTCTCGGCCGAGCCATAGGCGGTCATGACGATGACGCGCTCTGGCCGCTGCTGGGCTTTCAGGCCATGCAGCAGGGCCAGGCCCAGGCCGTCGGGCAGGCGCATGTCGGTGATCACCACGTCAAACCGCTTGCGCTCCAGCAGTGCGCGGGCTTCCTGCAGGTCGGCGGCGGTGTCGATGCGGTAGCCCTCGCGCAGCAAGGTCAGCTCGTACAGCATGCGCAGGTCGGGCTCGTCGTCCACCACCAGGACGGATGCTGCCAAGATTGAAGGGGGCTGGGCCATAGGTAGATGGGTCAGACCGGTTGGATGTCAAAAGGGCGCGCCACCAGGGTGCTCGGCTTGGGCGGACGAAACTGCACAAAAAACTCGTTGCCCTGCACCGCCAGGCCGCCGCGCTCGCGGCTGGTGCGCTGGTAGCCGATGCTGGCGCGGTGGCGTTCGCACAGTTCCCGGCAAATATACAGACCCAAACCGCTGGATCGGCTCTCTGAGCTGAAAAAAGGCTCGAACAGGTGCTGCTCCACCGTGTGCTCCATCGGCGGGCCATCGCTCCATACCAGCAGGCTGGATTGGCGGCTGGGCAGCAGCCGGGTGCCAACCTGGACGGCCCCCACCTGCCCGCTCTCGTAGCGCAGGGCGTTGTCGAGCAGATTGACCAGCACGCGGCGCAGGTGGTCGGGATCAAAGTCCACCGGCAAACCCAGGGTGCCCAGCACCACCTGCACCTTGCGCCGGGCCGGGTCCTGTTGCAACCAGTCGCGGCAGATGCTGTCCACCGCCTCGTCCAGCTTGATTTGCAAGGGCGCGCTGTGGAGCCCGGAGCGCACCGGCACCCGGGCAATCTCCAGCACCTCGTCGACAATTTTGGCCAGGCGCTGGGCGTTGTGCCGCACCATGGTGGTCAGCCGCTGCTGCGCCGGGTCGCTAAGTTCCTCTTCCAGCAGGGCGTTGGCCTGGGTGATGGCCGCCAGCGGGTTGCGGATTTCATGGGCCACGGCGGCCGACATGCGGCCCATGGCGGCCATTTTTTCGGTGCGCAGCCGGGCCTCCATTTCGCGCAGATCGTGCAGAAACATCACGCACAGGCTGTCGGTCTGCCCCTCGATGGCCTCCGTCATGCGGGTGCGCACCCGCACCCGGCGCGGGCTGCGGCCGGTGTGCTGGATGCGGATGTCGGCCTGCTGCGGGTTGTCTTCGGCAAAGGTCTTTTGCGCCAGCGCCAGCAGCGCCTGCCAACCGGGCTGGCTACCCAGCTGCAACGGTGCCAGACCCTGGCGGCTGTCGGTGCCCAGCAGCAGACGGGCCGCCGGGTTGGCCGCACGGGTGCTGCCGCTGGCATCGACCACCAGCACGCCATCGGTCAGGGTTTCGATCACCAGCTCGTTGACCCGGGTTTGCAGCTGCGCGTCTTGCTGGCTGCGCTGCGCCAGCTGCTCTTCGCGCTCCAGCCGGGCGGCCAGCTGGTTGACCAGAAAAGCCGCCACAAAATAGCCCATGCCGGTCAGGCCGCTTTGCATGAAAAGGGCGGCTTCGTCACCCGCCTGGCGGGTGTACAGCTTCCAGATGTCCAGCAGCAGCAGCAGCAGGGTCATGCCGGCCGCCGTGCCCAGGGCGATGGCGCGCCGGCCCAGCACGGCGGCCAGCAGCACCGGCAGGCCCAGCAGCGGGCTGTAATTGACGCTGCCACCCGACTGCATGAGCTGCAGGGTGGAGAACACCAGGGCGTCCACCCCCACCGTGCCGATCCAGAAGCGTTTGGCGGGTTGCTCGGAGTGGCTGGGCCGCCCGGTCAGGCGCAGTGTCAGGGCGCTGGCCAGGTAGCCGCTGCAAAACAGCAGCAGCCAGGGCGACACGGCCTGGCCCAATGCCAGCAGCGCGCCATGCCAGACCAGAATGGCCAGGGCAATCGTCACCCGGGCCGTCATGAAGCCGTACCAAATCCGCGCCAGGGCGAGCGGGTCGGGCTCTGCCAAGTGCGCGGCGGGGCTGGCGGGCGTCACCGTGGGGCCTGCTCCGCCTGCGCGCGGTGGGCCGGGCTGCAGTAGACGCCATGCGCAGTGGTCAGGGCCTCGGTTTGCGGCAACAGCAGGCCGCACACCTTGCAGGGCACCATTTCCTGCAATGCCTGGGTGGGCTTGGAGGGTTTGGCGGGGGGCCGCCGCGAGCGCCACAGCCACACGCCCAGCAACACGGCCAGCAAGACGATCAGCAACTTCATGTGACCCGCCCCAGCACCACTTCCAGCACAAAACGCGAGCCCACATAGCCCAGCAGCAGCAGCCCGGCCCCGGCATACAGCACCCGCACGGCCTTGCGGCCACGCCACCCAAAGCGGCTGCGGCCCAGCAGCAGCACCGCAAAGGTCAGCCAGGACAGCACCGAAAACACGGTTTTGTGGCTCCACTTCCAGCCGTGGATGCCGTAGAGCTGTTCGCCAAACAGCCAGCCCACCAGCAGCGTGGCCGACAGCAGCACAAAGCCCGCGCTCACCAGCCGAAACGTCAGCCGCTCCAGCGTCAGCAGCGGGATGCCACTGGGCGAGTCGGCCGCCAGGCGCATCTGGCGTTCGGCCCGGGTCATCAGCCAGGCATGCAGTACCGCCGCCGCAAACAGTCCATACGAGGCAATGCCCAGCGCCCAGTGCAGCGGCAGCCAGGGCGAGGCCATCTCGTGCAGCGGCGTGCCCGGAAACAGCAGCGCCAGCAGCACCGCCACCGCACCCAGCCCGGCCAGTGCCCAGCGGGCCCGCAGTTGCGGGAACACATGGCTTTCCACTGCGTACACCGTCAGTACGAGCCAGGCCGTGACCGACAGCGCCGGGGCAAAGCCAAACCGTGGCGGCGTGCCAAACAGGCCCAGGCTCAGCACCAGGGCGTGCAGCAACCAGGCCAGCCACAGGGCCCCCCGGCTGGCGCGCATGCTCAGGGCACCGGCGCCCACGGCAGGCACGGCATAGGCCAGTGCCGTGGCGGCAAACAGCAGCACGGTGGCCAGGGGCGCGGTCGTTAAAATCATGGGCGAAGTTTAGCGTTTCACCCTTTCCCCTTTTTTCGCCCACCTAACTTTCATGGACTCGGGTGCAGGGCACCCCGAGCCACGACAGTCGTTTCACGTTAACCCTCCCCGGACACTTCTTTTATGGCCTCCGCTCTTACCGACAAACTCTCCCGCCTGGTCAAGGAAATCCGGGGCCAGGCCCGCATCACCGAGTCCAACGTGGCCGACATGCTGCGCGAAGTGCGCATGGCCCTGCTGGAGGCCGACGTGGCCCTGCCGGTGGTGCGCGACTTCATTGCGCGGGTGAAAGAAAAAGCCCTGGGCCAGGAGGTGATGGGTTCGCTGTCGCCCGGCCAGGCGCTGGTGGGCATCGTCAACCGCGAACTCAGCCGCACCATGGGCGAAGGCGTCAGCGACATCAACCTGGCCACCCAGCCGCCCGCCGTGATCCTGATGGCCGGTCTGCAGGGCGCGGGTAAAACCACCACCACCGCCAAGCTGGCCAAGCACCTGATCGAGAAGCGCAAGAAGAAGGTGCTCACCGTGTCGGGCGACGTGTACCGCCCGGCCGCCATCGAGCAGCTGAAGATGGTTACCAAGCAGGCCGGGGCCGAGTGGTTCCCCAGCACGCCCGACCAGAAGCCGCTGGACATTGCCGCCGCCGCCATCGACTACGCCCGCAAACACTATTTTGATGTGCTGCTGGTCGACACCGCGGGCCGCCTGGCCATTGACGAAGTGCTGATGCGCGAAATCAAGGACCTGCACGCCTTCCTCAAACCCGTCGAAACCCTGTTCGTGGTCGATGCCATGCAGGGCCAGGACGCGATCAACACCGCCAAGGCCTTCTCCGATGCGCTGCCGCTCACCGGCATCATCCTCACCAAGACCGACGGCGACTCGCGCGGCGGTGCGGCCCTGTCGGTGCGCCACGTCACCGGCGTGCCCATCAAGTTTGCCGGTACCAGCGAAAAGATCGACGGCCTGGAGGTGTTCGATGCCGAACGCCACGCCGGGCGGGTGCTGGGCATGGGCGACATCCTGGCCCTGGTCGAGCAGGTCACCGCCGGTGTCGACATGGCGGCGGCGCAAAAGCTGGCCGCTAAGGTCAAAAGCGGCGAAAGCTTCGACCTGAACGACTTCCTCAGCCAGATCCAGCAGATGAAGCAAATGGGCGGCCTGTCCAGCCTGATGGACAAACTGCCCGCCCAGATGGCCGCCAAGGCCGGCTCCATGGACATGGACAAGGCCGAGCGCGACATCCGCCGCAAGGAAGGCATCATCTACAGCATGACCCCGCTGGAGCGCCGCAAGCCCGACCTCATCAAAGCCACCCGCAAACGGCGCATCGCCGCCGGTGCCGGCGTCCAGGTGCAAGAGGTCAACCGCATGCTCAACGAGTTCAGCCAGATGCAGGACATGATGAAGAAGATGAAGGGCGGCGGCATGATGAAGATGATCAAGCGCATGGGCGGCATGAAGGGCCTGGGTGGCGGCGGCATGCCCAAGTTCTAGGCATCTCTTCTTACTAATAAATTAGGCTGCCAGCGCTTATTCCATCAGCACGAGCAGCTACTTATTCGATAGCATTTCGGTATTTTTCAGCCACCGGGCAAACACCGCCCGGTAGGCCTGTTCCACCGCGCGGGCAAAGCCGGGCTCGTCCACCCGGGGGCTGGCCTGCATTGGGCGGCGTAGCCCGGGCGGCCTATGCCGGGGCCTTTCGTGCGCAAAACCCGCCCCATTGAAAATAGTAGATATTTTCAGCCATTCGCGCTTATTCCATCGGCACAAAAAGCTATCTTTTGCATAGCAAATTCCAGAGGCCGGTCGGGCATCCGGTTAAACCCTAGGCGGGCAGCTTTACCCGGTTGTAGCGGGGATATTGGGTTATTCTTAACAATTACTTACATTTTGCGGCAGAGACCCAGCTCATGAAAAACCTGAAAATTTCGACCCGGCTGCTGGTGCTGGTGGGGGTGTTGTCGGCTTTGCTGGTGGCGGTGGGGGCGCTGGGGTTGCTGGGCATTGCCAAATCCAATGCGGCCATGGAGTCGATGTACCGCAACCGCATGCAGACCCAGAGCGCGGTGGCCGAATTCCAGTTTTTGACCATGCGCAACCGGCAACTGATCTCCAACGCCTTGCTGTCGCCGGTGCCCGAGAAGATTGCCAAGGCCACGGCCGAGGCCGAGGCCAATATCCTCCGGGTGAATAAGGTCTGGGCCGCGCTGGAGGCGACCCCCATGGGCCCGGGCGGCGATACCCTCGTCAAAGCCATTGCCGCCAAACAGCAAAAAATCATGCAGGAGGGTCTGCGCCCCGCGCTGCAGGCCCTGGCCGATGAAGACGTCGCCACGGCGCGCGTGCTGGCGGTGCGCAAGTTTGGCGATTTGTTCGACCCCATCTTTATCGATATCAGCGGCCTGCTGGGGCTGGCCCAGGCCGATAGCCAGCGCGACTTCGAAGATGCCGTGGCCCGCTATGCCGCCATCCGCGCCACCTCGATTGCGTCCATCCTGGCGGGTATCGTGTTTGCAGCCCTGTTTGGCTACACCCTGATGCGCGGCATCACCGGGCCGCTGTTGCGGGCGGGCGAAGTGGCCAACGCGGTGGCGCAGGGGCATTTGAACCAGGCCATCGACACCTCGGGCAAAGACGAAGTCGCGGTGGTGATGCAGGCCCTGGCCGCCATGCAGGCCAGCCTGTCGCAGGTGGTGGCCACGGTGCGACAGGGTTCGGAGAGCGTGTCCACCGCCAGCGCCGAAATTGCCCAGGGCAACCACGACCTGAGCGCCCGCACCGAACACCAGGCCAGCGCGCTGGAGCAAACTGCAGCCAGCATGGAAGAGCTGGGCTCTACCGTGCGGCAAAACGCCGACAGCGCGGCCCAGGCCAACCAGCTGGCCCAGCGCGCCAGCACCGTGGCGGTACAGGGCGGCGCGGTGGTGGCCGAGGTGGTGACCACCATGCGGGGCATCAACGACAGCTCGAAAAAGATCTCGGACATCATCGGCGTGATCGACGGCATCGCCTTCCAGACCAACATCCTGGCCCTGAACGCCGCCGTGGAAGCCGCCCGGGCGGGCGAGCAGGGCCGGGGCTTTGCGGTGGTGGCCAGCGAGGTGCGCTCCCTGGCCGGGCGCAGCGCCGATGCGGCCAAGGAAATCAAGCTGCTGATCAGCGCCAGCGTGGACCGGGTGGCCCAGGGCACGGTGCTGGTGGACAAGGCGGGCACCACCATGGCCGAGGTGGTGTCTGCCATCCGCAGTGCCACCGACATCATGGGCGAGATCAGTGCCGCCAGCCGCGAGCAAAGCCTGGGGGTGTCCCAGGTGGGCGAGGCCGTGACCCAGATGGACCAGGCCACCCAGCAAAACGCCGCGCTGGTGGAAGAAATGGCGGCCGCCGCCAGCAGCATGCGGGGCCAGGCGCAAGACCTGGTGGACGCGGTGGCGGTGTTTGTACTGAAGTAAAGGCACAACGCCAGGCTCAGCGCTGCGCATGTCTATCTGCCCACCTTGCAGGCGCAATGCCTGCGGTTTGGCCGCGCTGGCATCCTGGTGCCGCAGGAAGCACCGTCTTTGCGTCTGGAGTGCCTTTTAGGCATCTAGCGCTTATCCAAAGGGCGTAACCAGCTATTTTTTATATAGCTTTTGGGTGGCTGGCATGGGATGAAAAATTGGTGTAAAAAGACACCATTCCGTAGCCAAAGCTACCCACAAAATAGTTACTATCAGTTACGGGTCGCAGATGGGGAGTTACAGGCTGGGCCTGTGCCGCACATCTTTGCGGACGGCTTCTGCCCCGATTGAAAGGACTCTCTGCCATGCAACTCTCCGCATTGAAGGTCAGCACCCGCTTGAACCTCGGTTTCAGTCTGGTGGTGGTGCTGTCGCTGCTGTCGGCGGGGCTGGCCCTGTACAAGCTGTCCGCCGTGGCGAGCGACCTGGAGACCGTGGTCACGGTCAACAACGCCAAGATTGCGTTCAACACCAGTTTGTCGCAGGACGTGCATGTCGTTGCCCGCGTCATCCGCACCATTGCGCTGCTGGACGACAAAGCCGCCAAAGACCGGGAGATGGGCAAGATCGCCGAGGCGCGTGACGGCTACGACAAGGCCTGGCAGGCACTGCAAAAGTTTCCGCCCAGCGAAAGCGGCAAGGCCTTGCGCGCCAAGATTGCCCAGGTCGCCCAGACCGCCCGTGCGCTGAACAACCAGGTCCTCGCCCTGGGCATGGCCGACAAGCCTGCCGAGGCCACCGCGCTGCTGCTCAAGGAGGCGGGCCCGGCCACCACGCAGTGGCAGGAGGCGATTGCCGACAACATCCGCCTCCAGCAGGAGGACAACGACGCAGAATACCGCGGGGCGATGGACGACTACCACCAGGCGCGCAATCTGCTGATCGGCTTTGGGCTCTTCAGTGTGCTGTTGGCCGCGGCGGTCGGCACGCTCATCAACCGCTCCATCTTGCGCCAATTGGGCGCCGAGCCCGCCACTGCCACCGCCCTGGCGCAGAGCGTGGCCGCGGGCGATCTGGGTGTGCAGATCCAACTGCGTGCGGGTGACGCCACCAGCCTGATGGCGCAATTGCAAAGCATGCAGGCCAGCCTGGTGCGGTTGGTTACCCAGGTGCGCGTGGGTTCGGAAAGTGTGGCCACCGCCAGCGCCGAAATTGCCCAGGGTAACCACGACCTCAGCGCCCGCACCGAGCAACAGGCCAGCGCACTGGAGGAAACCGCCGCTTCGATGGAGCAGCTCAGCGCCACCGTGCGGCAAAACGCCGACAGCGCGGTCCAGGCCAACCAGCTGGCCCAGCGCGCCAGCACCGTGGCCGTGCAGGGCGGCGCCGTCGTGGCCGAGGTGGTGACCACCATGCAGGGCATCAACGCCAGCTCCCAAAAGATTGCCGACATCATCGGCGTGATCGACGGCATCGCCTTCCAGACCAACATCCTGGCCCTGAACGCCGCGGTGGAAGCCGCCCGCGCGGGCGAGCAGGGCCGGGGCTTTGCGGTGGTGGCCAGCGAGGTGCGGTCGCTGGCCGGGCGCAGCGCCGATGCGGCCAAGGAAATCAAGCTGCTGATCAGCGCCAGCGTGGACCGGGTGGCCCAGGGCACGGTGCTGGTGGACAAGGCGGGCACCACCATGGCCGAGGTGGTATCTGCCATCCGCCGGGTCACCGACATCGTCGGTGAGATCAGCGCCGCCAGCAACGAACAAAGCGCAGGCGTTGCGCAGGTTGGCGAGGCGGTGGTCCAGATCGACCACGTGACCCAGCAAAACGCCGCCCTGGTGGAAGAAATGGCTGCCGCGGCCGGCAGTATGAAGACGCAGGCAGAGGATCTGGTGGCCTCGGTGGCGGTGTTCACGCTGCCCCACGGCGTGGATCTGCCAAGGCTGCGATAGGCGGGAGATGCCAGGCCGGTGGGGCCTCAACACCACCACGGAACCAGCTTTACCGTTGACCAACCGATGAGGATCTTGATGCGCAACAACCAACCCATTCTGAACCAGGAATATCCCTTCCCCAGTGGGCAGACCTTGGTGTCTACGACCGATCTGCAGGGCAACATCCGCTACTGCAATCCGTACTTCATCGAGGTCAGCGGCTTCAGCCGCGACGAGTTGCTGGGGCAGCCGCACAACCTGATTCGCCACCCGGACATGCCCGAAGAGGCCTATCGGGACATGTGGGCCACCATCAAGAGCGGGCGGCCCTGGTCGGCGATGGTGAAGAACCGGCGCAAGGACGGCAGCTACTACTGGGTGCGGGCCAACGTCACGCCGCTGATGGAAGGCACCCAGCCCACCGGCTACATGTCGGTGCGCACCGAACCCCTGCGCGCCGACATCGACGCCGCCACCGCGCTGTACGCCCGCATGCGCGCCGAAAAGGCCCAGGGCCAGCGCATCACCTGCCTGGACGGCGGCCATGTGCGGGTCAACAGCCTGGCCGGGCGTATCGCCACGGCGCTGAGGCTGGGGCTGGCGGGCAAGCTGACCCTGGCTGCCGGGGCCCTGGCGGCCCTGGGCGTGGCCGCAGGGGTGGCCATCGGCGGGGCCTCGGTGGGCTCCATGGCGCTGGTGGCGGTACCCACGGTGCTGGTGTGCGGGCTGGTGGGCGGCTGGCTGCTGAAGACCTTGGCCATTGATCCGCTGCTGAGCCTGGTGGCTTTCTCCAACCGGATGGCCGCCGGGGACCTGACGCAGAGCCTGCAAAGCCAGGGCACCGATGCCATGGGCAGCCTGTCGGCGGCGCTGAACCAGCTCAACGTCAACCTGCTGTCCATCGTGCGCGATGCACGCACCGGGGTGGAAAACATGTCGATTTCCACCCAGGAGATTGCGGCGGGCAACAACGATCTGTCGCAGCGCACCGAAAGCCAGGCCAGCAACCTGGAGCAAACCGCCGCCTCGATGGAGCAACTCACCGCCACCGTACGGCAGAACACCGACTCCGCCATCCAGGCGGCCCAACTGGCCGCGCAGGCCGATGCCGTCACCCGCCGCGGCGGCGAGGCGGTGCAGGACGTCACCCGCACCATGCGCGAGATCAGTGCCTCGTCGGCCCGTATCGGCGAGATCATCCAGGTGATCGACAGCATTGCTTTCCAGACCAACATTCTGGCCCTGAACGCCGCCGTGGAAGCGGCCCGTGCGGGCGACCAGGGGCGGGGTTTTGCGGTGGTGGCCTCGGAGGTGCGGGCGCTGTCGCAGCGCACGGCCTCGGCCGCGCGCGAGGTCAAGACCCTGATTGCCGAGTCTGCCGCCACGGTGGACAGCGGCAGCCGCCTGGCCGACGCCGCCCAGGTCACCATGGGCGACGCCCTGGCCTCGGTGAGCCGGGTGACTTTGCTGGTGAATGAAATCAGCGCCGCCTCGCGCGAGCAGCAGGAGGGCATTGCGCAGGTGAATGACGCCATCACCCAGATGGACAACATCACCCAGCAAAACGCCGCGTTGGTCGAGCAGATTGCCGCCGCGGCCACCGCGCTGCACGGGCAGTCGGAGGCGGTGTCGGAGAGCGTGCGGGTGTTCCGGCTACAGCGCTAACCGCCCCAGGCGGCAGTCCAGCGGCGTTCCAACAGACTGGCGTGGCCGCTGGATTTATAAGATTTAACGGGTTTGCGCCCATGGATAGGGCGTAAGCAGCTATTTTTTTTAATAGCAACTAGCTGCTGGACCGGACCAGCTTGGCAGACAGGGCGTTGCGCAAGGTCAGGGCGTTGTCGGCCAAGTGCTGCTGGATATCGGCGTTGTTGCCACGGCGCTGCTGGGCGGCGCTGATGCGTGCCAGCAAGGCCATGGCCTGCCCGCGCACCATGCTGCGGGCGTCGGCGCGCGTGGCACCGGAGGGGCGCAGCACCAGGGCGGCCAGGCGCTCGGTGTAGGCGTGTTGCAGCTCGCGCTGTTCGGCGTTGGGGGCGGCGGTGTCGGTCCAGACCTCGGCTTCCACCCGGCGCACCAGCTCGGGCAAGCGCAGCGCGGCCTCCGAGGGGGCCAGGCGGCTGTCGTTGTCCAGCAGCTTGCCCGCCAGCGCATCGCCCATCAGGCTGTTGAGCACCAGCAGGCGCAGGCCAAACACCTCGCGTGCCAGGGGCAGGTCGCCCGCGCTGGCGGGGGCTTCGGCGCGGGCCAGGTAGTCGGGCACCAGGCGGCGTTGGAGCTGGGGCGAGACGGCAAAACTGCGGGTGGCCAACACCTCGTGCAGCAGCAGATCGAGCGCGGCGCGTTGGTCGGCGGCGGGGGTGTTTTGGGCCGGATCGCGCCCGGTGTTGGCAAAGTCACGCAGCATGCGCACCCCGCCCAGCTGGCGCAGCAGAATGCCGGTGGCCGCGCCTGCATCCGACAGCGATTCGCGCAGCAGGCGGCGCACGCGGCTCCAGTCCTGGTCGGGCAGGGGCTGCAGGGTTTCCAGCCGCTGGAACACGCCGTGGGCAATGGCGAAGCGCTGGCGGGCGTAGGCCACCGGGTTGTCGCCCAGGTCGCGCTGCAGGGTTTCGGGGTCGGCCCCAAGGTAGAAGTCTTCGTCGGTGCCAAAGGCCAGTGCAGGCTCGGCGCTGCGGCTGGCAATCTGCGCCAGCGTGGTGGCTTCCGCCGCGGGGGCAATGGGACGGTAGGCGTAGTCGATGGCCCAGTAGTCGTACGGGCCCAGCGTGGTCTGGACGGCCACCGGGCGCGGCTGGCCGGGCAGGCCCGGGCCGATGGGAAGGTTGATCGGCAGGTAGTCCATCACCGAGCCACTCAGGCCCTGCGCCTGGGTGAAGGCCGGGTCGGCCAGCTGCGCCTGGGTGAACAGCCGCGAGGCGCGGAAGTTGTGCCGCAGGCCCAGGGTGTGGCCCACCTCGTGCACTGTCAGGCTGGTGATGTAGTCGCGCACGAATTGCTCGGCTTGCGGGCTGTCCGGGGCCATGTCGCCCTGGGTGCTGAGCAGGTCCATCGCGTAGGCCAGCTGCTCGCCCGCTTCTGCGCCAATGTCGCAGTCCTGGCTGGCCTGCGAGGCTTCCAGGGCGGTGGGTTCCAGGCGGCGCACCGCGGAGGCGCGGGTGGCGCGCACGCTTTGGCTCTCGATGCGGATGTCGGCGTCCAGGATTTCACCGGTGCGCGGGTCCACGTGGCGCGGGCCGATGGCGGCAAAGCCGGTGCTGTTGTTGGTGGACCAGCGCACCGAGGCGCGGCCAAAGTCCAGGGTGTCGAAGTCCGCGTCGTCGGCCTGCTGCTCTACCCGGATCGCGTTGTGGAAGCCGATCCGCTCAAACGCCGGGTTCCACGCCAGGATGCCCGCGCGGATGGCGTCGCGGTATTTCACCGGCACGCTGCGGTCGATCCAGTAGGTGATGGGTTTTACCGGCTCGGACAGCTCGGCCTGCGGGTCCTGCTTTTCCAGCCGCCAGCGGGCGATGAAGCGCTGCCGGGCAGTGGGGGCCAGGTCGTCGCCAAAGTTTTCCACCGACTCCACAAAGTGGCCGATGCGCGGGTCGGCCAGGCGCGGGGCCATGGTCTGCGCAGGCAGGCGCGCCAGCGAGTAGTTGATCTGGATGAACATGCTGCGCGGGTCCACCAGGTTCTGCGGCGTGCCGGGCAGGTTGCTGCCAGGCGCAGGCAGGGCGATACCGGCGGTGGCGTAGTGGTTCATCACCTCCAGCACCAGCAGGTCGGGCGTGCCGCGCACCTTCAGGATGGCCGAGTTGCGCATGTCCACGCCGTAGTTTTGCCGGTAGGTGTGGGCCAGCGTCTGGGCCACGCCGCCCATGTCGTTGATGAACAGCGCACCCGCATCCACCAGCACGCTCTGGCGGTTCGGGTGGGGCTGGCTGGCCACCGGGGTGCTGCCCAGCAGGCTGGGGGCGTAGGCGGCGGCCACGGCGCGGGCCTCGGGCGTGCCGGGCGGGGCCACGAAGTCGGTGTTGCGCGCCACCAGCTGCACCACGTTGTGCACGCGGCGAAATTCCACCAGGCGGGGCGCCAGCATGCGGCCACCATACAGCCCGCCTTCGCCAATGCCATTGGCCATCTTGGGCGATAAAAAGAAAGGCTTGCCAAAGTCGTCCGGCCCCAGCTCCAGCCAGAAACGCTCGTCGCGCTGGTACATCGAAAACAGCCCGATGCTGCGCTGGGTGCCCTGCAACACGCTGGCAAACAGCGGCAGGGGCGAGGGCGGCGCACCGGGGGCCCGGGGCGCGCTGGCGGCCGATTGCGCCGCCACTGCTGCGGTGGTGGCCACGGTGGCCGCCGCCTGTGCCGTCTGGGCCGCTGCCGCGGCCACTTCCAGGTTGATTTTGGTGGTGGGGGTGGCGCAACCTGACAGCACAAAGGCCAAGGTCAACGTGGCGCGGAGTCGATGCTGGGTCATTGCGCTTTGTCTCTATCTTTTATAAAAAAAGCGGCCTGGCGCAGATCCTGTTGGCGTCGGCGGCTATCCAAACCATCGTACCTGATGCGTGTGAAGTCGCTCCCTACAATGCCCCATGGTTTTCGTCACCCATCGCCCCGTGTGTGGCCTGTGCCTGCGTCCGCACCGCACCTGCATCTGCCAGTGGGTGCGCCCCACGGCCCACGCGGTGGAGGTGCTGGTGCTGCAGCACCCGCTGGAAGTGCACCAGGCCAAGGGCAGTGCCCGCCTGCTGCACCTCAGCCTGCCGCACAGCCGGTTGCTGGTGGGCGAGGCGTTTGCCGCGCCGGTCTGGCCGGTAGATGGCAAAAACACGCTGCTGCTGTACCCCGACACGCCGCTGGACACCGCCCCCGACCTGTTGCCCCCGCCCCCGCTACCGCCCGAATGGCTGCAAGACCCATCGCGCCTGCGCCTGGTGGTGCTGGACGGCACCTGGCGCAAAAGCCGCAAGATGCTGTACAGCAGCCCGCCGCTGCAAGCCTTGCCCCGCCTGGCCCTGCGCGGCCTGCCGCCGTCGCACTACCGCATCCGCAAGGCCCATCTGCCGGACCAGCTGTCTACGCTGGAGGCCACCTGCGCGGCGCTGGCGCAGCTGGAGGGGGATGCCGAGCGGTTTGCGCCCTTGCTGGCCGCGTTTGACGGGTTTGTGGGGCAGCAGGCGGGCTACCTGCCGGGCTAGGGGTGCTACTTTTTCAATAGCTGCTTGCGCCGATGGAATGGGCGCTGGAGCCCGATTTCTCTTAAATACCCAGTGGATCCACGTCGATGGCCCAGCGGATCAACCCCTTGGCCTCGGGCTGGCTGCGGGTGGCGCGCAGCACGGCTTGCCAGGCCAGCAGGAAGCGCTGCAGGGCCTGGCGGGACGGGCTTTCCACCAGCATCTGGGCGCGTTCGATGTTGGCCACGCGCTGCACGCCCATGGGTACGGCGGGGTAGAGGGTGACGCGGTCCACGTCGGGCACGTCGCAGGCGGCCGCACTGGCCAGCGTCAGAAAGGCCTGGGCGGCTTCTTGGGTGCGGGCCTCGGCGCGCACCAGGGCCTGGAAGCTGAACGGCGGCATGCCCGCAATGCGGCGCTCTTCGAGTTGGCTGGCGGCAAACGCCGGGTAGTCGTGCTGGCGCAGCGCGGCAAACAGCGGGTGCTGCGGGTGTTCGGTCTGCACCCACATCTCGCTGGCCGCGCTGTGGGCGGCATCGCGGCCTGCGCGGCCCCCGGCCTGCATCAGCAGGGCAAACAGGCGCTCGGGTGCGCGGAAGTCGCTGGAGAACAGCGCGCCGTCGGGCTGGATGGCGGCCACCAGGGTGATGCGGCGGAAGTCGTGGCCCTTGGCGATCATCTGCGTGCCCACCAGCACATCCACCGCGCCGGTGTGCACCTCGGCCAGCTGGGCTTCCAGCGCGCCCTTGGCCTTGGTGCTGTCGGCATCGATGCGGGCCACCACCACCGGGCCGCCGTCGGGGCGGCGCACGGTGGCGAGCAGCTCGGCCAGGTGTTCTTCCAACCGCTCGGTGCCGCGGCCCACGGGGGCAATGTCGGGGTTGCCGCAGCTGGGGCAGGCGCGCGGCACGGGTTCGGCGTAACCGCAGTGGTGGCAGCGCAGGCTGCGGTCGATCTTGTGGAACACGCGGTAGGCGCTGCAATGCGGGCATTCGCTCTTCCATTCGCAGCTGCCGCAGGCCAGCACCGGGGCGTAGCCGCGCCGATTCAAAAACACCATGCTTTGCTCGCCACGGGCGATGCGCTGCTGGATGGCGGCCAGCAGCTGGGGCGAGAACACGGTTTTCTTTTGCTGCAAGCCCATATCGACCAGCCGCACCTTGGGCAGCGCGCCCGCGCCGATGCGGCTGGGCATGGCCAGGCGCACGTAGCGCCCACCCTCGGCAGCCGGGCGGCTGTGGTGCCAGCTCTCCAGCGACGGGGTGGCCGAGCCGAGCAGTACGCGGCAAGGTTCGGGGTCTGTGGATAAACGGGTTTCCAGCTGGCTGCGGTACACGGCCAGGTCGCGGGCCGAATAGCGTGCGCCTTCTTGCTGCTTGTAGCTGGGGTCGTGTTCTTCGTCGACCACGATGAGCTTGAGCCGCGGCATGGACGCAAACACCGCCATGCGCGTACCCAGCACGATGCGCGCTGTGCCCCCGTGGGCGGCCAGCCAGCTTTTCAGGCGCTGCGGGGCGGTCATGCCGCTGTGCATGGACACCACGGCCGCCGCGCCGAAGCGGGGCTCGAAGCGTGCGCGGAAGCGGGCTTCGAGCTGCGGCGTGAGGTTGATCTCGGGCACCATCACCAGCGCCTGGGCGGTGGGGTCGCGGGCCAGCAGGCGCTGCACCAGTTGCAAGTACACCTCGGTCTTGCCGCTGCCGGTGGAGCCAAACAGCAGAAACGGGCCATTTTGGGACTCAAAAGTGGCAATGGCGCTTATTTGTTCGGCGCTGAGTGCTTCGGAAACTATAGCGGCTTCCAGCTGCGCATCCGCGCCTTTGGCCGGCCGCTTGAGCCGCCGGGTGAGCTGCGCCGCGCCCAGTTCGCGCAGTTGCGGGGGCAGGGCGGCCAGGGCCACTTCGCCCACCGCTCGCTGGTAGTACAGGGCGGCAAATTGCACCAGGCCACGCCAGGCGGCGTTCAGCGGTGGCAGGCCGTCGAGTGCGGCGCTCAGGGGGCGGACCTCGAAATGGGATTCTTCCGGTGTGCCATCCCACACCACGCCCAGCGTCTCGCGCGTGCCCAGCGGCACCCGCACCAGGCTGCCCGGCGGCAGGGCGGCGCTGTGGCTGTAGGTGAGCGGCCCGGCGATGGCGCTGTGGGCGGGGGTCTGGACGGCGACGGAGAGCCGGTACGGCATTTGTGTGTGTTATTTCACGTGAACTAGAGGGAAAGCGGCTAAGTGCTTGATTTGCAACTGATTTAAAAGGTATCCCAGGAATCTGTGGATAACTTTGTTGATATCTCTGCAGGGCGGGCCGCAAAGCCCGGTAAATCAAGGCTTTCGACGGATTGCCTCTAAAAAAAGCAATTTCAGATGACTATATAAATCAAGGACTTACGATCGCTATGGGTTTCATAGCGGGTCGTGTCGCCCCCCAAGGGGCCTACCACAGTGCACCCCAGATTTTGTGCATAAGTGGTGCATCCCAAAATTGTTTTCAGGCCCGAATCTGCCGGGAAGCCCGGTGCACGGCCTCTACCAGCGCGGCCACGTGCTCGGGCGGCGTGTGCTGGCTGATGCCGTGGCCCAGGTTGAAGATATGCGTGGGGCCGGTGCCTGCGCCCTGGTGCGGCACGCCAAAGCTGTTCACCACGCGCTCCACTTCCGTGGCGATTTGCGCGGGCGGGGCAAATAGCACGTTGGGGTCGATGTTGCCTTGCAGCGCCTTACTGTGGCCCACCAGCGCGCGGGCCTTGGCCAGGTTGACGGTCCAGTCCAGGCCCAGTACTTCGCAGTCCAGGCCGGCCATTTCGTCCAGCCACAGGCCGCCGCCCTTGGTGAACACCAGGCGCGGGATGCGCTGGCCGTTGTGCTCGGTTTTGAGCTTTTGCAGTACCTGCTGGGTGTAGGCCAGGCTGAACTGCTGGAACGCGCCGTCGGCCAGCACGCCGCCCCAGCTGTCAAAAATCATCACAGCCTGGGCCCCGGCTTCGATTTGCGCGTTGAGATAGGCGGCGACCGCGTCGGCATTCACCTGCAGCATGCGGTGCATCAGGTCGGGGCGGCTGTACAGCATGCTTTTGACCAGCCGGTAGTCGTCCGAGCCCTTGCCCTCCACCATGTAGCAGGCCAGCGTCCAGGGGCTGCCCGAGAAGCCGATCAGTGGCACCCGGCCATTCAGTGCGCGGCGGATGGAGGTCACCGCATCCGTCACGTAGCGCAGCTTGTCCATGTCGGGCACTTCCAGCTTGGCCACGGCGGCCTCGTCTCGCACCGGGTGGGCAAAGCGCGGGCCTTCGCCCGTGGCAAAGCTCAGGCCCAGGCCCATGGCATCGGGCACGGTGAGAATGTCGCTGAACAAAATCGCGGCATCCAGCGGGAAGCGCTCCAGCGGCTGCAGGGTGACTTCGGTGGCGTAGTCGGTATTGGTGGCCAGCCCCATGAAACTGCCCGCCTTGGCCCGGGTCGCCAGGTATTCCGGCAGGTACCGGCCCGCCTGGCGCATCAGCCACACGGGGGTGTGGTCGGTGGACTGGCGCAGGCAGGCGCGCAGAAAGCTGTCGTTTTGGAGGGGAGCGAAGGACATGGCGGCGCAGACTGGGAAACTGGTGAGCTTACCGCACCGTACTTTCCCCTCTGCCCATCTGGGAACGGATGCTATGTATTTGGTAGCTGCTTGTGCCCGCGGAATAAGCGTGAGCGCCCTTATTTGCCGCTATATGACCCCACGTGCCGACAACACGGCGTGTTCGGTTTTGATGCACTTGTTTTGCACCACCCGCAGCCCGGCGGCCTGGGCCTTGAGGGCCGCCGCGGGGTGGGAGACGCCGAGCTGCATCCACACGGCTTTGGCCTTGATGGCCAGGGCTTCGTCCACGATGTGCGGAATCTCCCGGCTGCGGCGGAAGCAGTTCACCACCTCGATCACCTGCTCCTGTGCGGCGTCGGTCAGGCTGGGATAGGCTTTTTCGCCCAGGATTTCGGTCGCGTTCGGGTTGATGGGGATGATGCGGTAGCCACGCGCCTGCAGGCTGCGGGCCACCTGGTGGCTCGGGCGCGCAGGGTTGGGCGACAAGCCGACCACCGCGATGGTACGGGCGTGCGTCAGGATTTGGCGTATGGCATCGGCTTCATTCATAACGCATTAGTTTACGCAAGCTTGGCGCCGCAGCCTAGTAGGTTCAGGCAAAGTGGTCGAACCCGGCAAAGGTGCGCAAGACCGGCGCGCCCTGGCCGTCGATGAGGCGGATGGGGGCGTCGGCCTGGCGGCTTTCGATCTGGCCAATGCGCGCCACAGGCGTATCGGCCCGGGCGGCGGCAGCGGCCACCGCCTGGCGGGCCGCGGGCGGGGCGGTGAAGACCAGTTCGTAGTCGTCTCCACCGGCCAAAACGCAGTCCAGCAAATGTTCTGCATCAAAAATGGCTCCCGTGCTCTTCATATAAGCATGAGCAGCTACTAATTGAATAGCAATCGAGGTGTCCACTACCGCACCCACCCCAGACGCCCGCAGAATGTGCCCCAGGTCGCCCAGCAGGCCGTCGCTGATGTCGGCCGCCGCCGTGGCCACGCCGCGCAGCGCCAGCCCCAGCGCGACGCGGGGCGTGGGCCGTTCCAGCCGGGTACGGGCCTGGGCAAAGGCGGCTTCGGGCAACGACAGCGTGCCGCGAAACACCTCCAGCGCCAGCCGCGCATCGCCCAGGGTGCCGCTGACATACAGGTCGTCGCCCACCTGCGCGCCCGAGCGCAGCAGGGCCTGCCCGGGCGGCACTTCGCCGAACACGGTGATGCAGATGTTCAAGGGGCCCTGGGTGGTGTCGCCGCCCACCAGTTCGCAGCCATGGGCATCGGCCAGTGCCAGCAGGCCTTGCGAAAACGGCTCCAGCCAGGCCGCATCGGCACGCGGCAGGGCCAGCGCCAGGGTGAAGGCCAGTGGCTGCGCGCCACAGGCGGCCAGGTCGCTCAGGTTCACCGCCAGCGCCTTGTGGCCCAGCGCGGCGGGTGGCACGGTGCTGAGAAAGTGGCGGCCCTCGACCAGCATGTCGCTGGAGATGGCCAGTTGCATGCCGGGCCGGGGCTGCAGCAGAGCGCAGTCGTCGCCCACGCCCAGCACGGCGCGCGGCGTAGGGCGGGTGAAGTAGCGCCGGATCAGGTCGAATTCGCCCATCTCAGTGGAGCGTGTGGCTGGCCGGTGGCAGGTGGTTGCCGGTGGCATCCAGCACAAAGGTGGGGATGGGGGCTTCAAAGCGCTCGCCGTCTTCGGCCACGCAAAAATAGCTGCCGCGCATGGCGCCGGTGCCGGTGCGCAAACGGCAGCCGCTGCTGTACTGGAACGAGTCGCCCGGCTTCAGCAGCGGCTGGTGGCCCACCACGCCCAGGCCTTTGACCTCTTCGATGTGGCCATGCGCATCGCTGATGGTCCAGTGGCGGGCAATCAGCTGGGCGGTGGTGTCGCCGGTGTTCTGGATGGTGACCGTGTAGGCAAAGCTGTACACGGCCTGGGTGGGGTCGGACTGCTCGGGCAGGTACTGCGGCAAGACTTCGACGGTGAACTGGTATTTGGGCATGGGCAGGATCGTACAGCGCCTGCATACACGGTCTGCGAAAATACGGCCCATGAAAAATTTCCGTATTGCCCCCTCGATCCTCGCTGCCGACTTTGCCCGCCTGGGCGATGAAGTGAAAAACGTCATTGCTGCCGGTGCCGACTGGATCCACTTCGATGTGATGGACAACCACTACGTGCCCAACCTGACTTTCGGCCCCATGGTCTGCAACGCCTTGAAGCCGTATGCCAAAAAGCCCGACGGCACGCCGGTGCCCATCGACGTGCACCTGATGGTGCAGCCGGTGGACGCGCTGGCGGCCTCGTTTGCCGATGCAGGCGCGTCGCTGATCAGCTTCCACCCCGAAGGCACGGGCCATGTGCACCGCAGCGTGCAGGCCATCCAGTCCAAGGGCTGCCAGGCCGGGCTGGTGTTCAACCCCGCCACGCCGCTGGACGTGCTGGACTGGGTGATCGACGACATCGACCTGATCCTGATCATGAGCGTCAACCCTGGCTTTGGTGGCCAGAGCTTCATCGACTCGGCGTTGCGCAAGGTGGAGCAGGCCCGCAAGCGCATCGAGGCGTCGGGCAAAGATATCCGCCTGGAAGTAGACGGCGGCATCAAGACCGACAACATCGCCCGTGTGGCATCGGCCGGGGCAGACACCTTTGTGGCGGGCAGCGCGATTTTCGGCAACCCTGATTACAAGGCGGTGATCGACGCGATGCGCAGCGCCCTGGCCACGGTGTGACCTACCATTCGCCCATGACTTCCCGGAGCGCGCCATGGCATTGACCATCACCGACGAGTGCATCAACTGCGATGTCTGCGAGCCCGAGTGCCCGAACGACGCGATCTACCTGGGCGTGCAGATCTACGAGATCGACCCGCACAAGTGCACCGAGTGCGTCGGCCACTTTGACGAGCCGCAGTGCGTGCAGGTCTGCCCGGTGTCGTGCATTCCGGTGCACCCCGAGCATGTGGAAGACAAAGACAGCCTGTGGGCCAAGTACCGGCGCCTGCAGGCGGAGATCGTGAAGCCCTAAACCGGCTCGGCTGGCCGTACCGGCTTGGGCCGGGGCGGCTTGGTGGTGTGGATGGCCATGGTGGCCTTGTCCATATCGCCCGCCATCAGTGCGGGCACCGCCAGGATGGCGCGGGTCATGCTGTCCTCAATCGCGGTGCGGTGCTCGGCAGACGGCTTTTTCAGCACCCAGTTCAGCACCTCATCGCGCGCACCCGGGTGGCCGATGCCGATGCGCAGCCGCCAGTAATCGGGGCTGCCCAGCTGGGCGTGGATGTCGCGCAGGCCGTTGTGCCCCGCGTGGCTGCCGCCCAGCTTGAGCTTGGCCTGGCCGGGCACGATGTCCAGTTCGTCGTGCACCACCAGGATCTCACCGGGCTGGATCTTGAAGAAGCGGGCCAGCGCGCCCACCGATTTGCCCGACAGGTTCATGAAGGTCTGCGGCTTGAGCAGCCAGCGCGGCTCGCCGTCCACCACCACGCGGGCCACCAGGCCGTAGTAGCTTTTGTCGGGCTGCAGGCTGGTTTTGAGTTCGCGCGCCAGGGCGTCGATCCACCAGAACCCGGCGTTGTGGCGGGTGGCTTCGTACTCGGGGCCGGGGTTGCCCAGGCCAACAAACAGTTTGATCATGGTGGGGATTATCCAAAAACAAAAAAGGCCCACCGAAGTGGGCCTTTTGCATGCACCAAAGAATTACTTCTTGGCAGCAGGCTTGGCAGCGGGAGCCTTGGCACCGGCTTTGCCCTTGGCGGGAGCAGCGGCTGCGGGATCCACAGCGACTTCTTCGGCCAGCGCAATCACGGACACCAGGGCGGGGTTTTCCTTGCCCTTGGTGACAACCGACACGCCCTTGGGCAAAACCAGGTCCTTGGCGTGCAAAGACGAGCCTTTGGTCAGGCCGCTCAGGTCCACCGCGATGAATTCGGGCAGGTCTGCAGGCAGGCAGGAAATTTGCAGTTCGGTCGCCACGGGGGTGACCATGCAGTTTTCCGTCTTGACGGCAGGCGACACGTCCTGGCCGCTGTAGTGCAGAGGCACCTTCATGGTCAGCTTGGTGTTGGCTTCGACGCGCTGGAAGTCAGCGTGCAAAATCAGTTGGCGGAAGGGGTGCATTTGCACATTGCGCAACAGCACTTTGCTTTCCTTGCCAGCCAGTTCCATGTCCAGGATGGTGGAGTGGAAGGTTTCTTTTTTCAGAGCGTGCCACAGAGCGTTGTGGTCGATTTCGATCTGGGTTGCGGGTGTTTCACCACCGTAGACGATGCCGGGGGTACGGCCAGTAATGCGGAGACGGCGGCTCGCACCCGTGCCCTGCTTTGCGCGCTCAAAAGCGACGAATTTCATAATCAACTCCTGTGAGAGTGCACCGCGACCAGTGTCACTCCGATTTAAAAAGGCCCGCGCGCAGTGTGCGCACGGGCCTGCTTTTTTGTTCTTTGGCCTAGAAAAGGTTTTCCTGGTCCGAGAACAAACTCATGACCGACTCGCCGTTGGCAATCCGCTGGATCGTTTCGGCGATCAGGGGGGCTACGGTGAGTTGGCGAATTTTGGGGCATGCCATCGCAGCGGCGCTGAGAGGAATGGTGTTGGTCACGACCACTTCGTCCAGGGCCGAACCGTTCGCAATGCGTTCGATGGCCGGGCCGGAGAAGATGGGGTGGGTGCAATAGGCGTACACTTTTTTCGCGCCGCGCTCTTTCAAGACTTCGGCGGCTTTGACCAGCGTGCCTGCGGTGTCGATCATGTCGTCCATGACCACGCAATTGCGGCCATCGATTTCGCCGATCACGTGCATCACTTCGCTGACATTGGCCTTGGGGCGGCGCTTGTCGATGATGGCCATGTCGCAACCGAGTTGCTTGGCCAGCGCACGGGCGCGCACTACACCGCCCACGTCGGGCGACACCACGATCAGGTCTTCGTAGTTCTTTTGGCGCAGGTCGCCCAGCAACACCGGCGAGGCGTAAATGTTGTCCACCGGGATGTCGAAGAAGCCCTGGATCTGGTCGGCATGCAGGTCCATGGTCAGCACGCGGTCCACGCCCACGGCTTGCAGCATGTTGGCGACCACCTTGGCGGTGATGGGCACACGGGCCGAGCGGGGTCGGCGGTCTTGGCGGGCGTAACCGAAGTAGGGAATCACGGCGCTGATACGCTCGGCAGAGGCGCGCTTGAGCGCGTCCACCATGATCAGCAGTTCCATCAGGTTTTCATTGGTGGGGGCGCAGGTGCTTTGCACCACAAACACGTCGCGGGCCCGCACGTTCTGGTTGATTTCCACGGTGACTTCACCGTCGGAAAAACGGCCCACGCGGGCCGCACCCAGGGCGATGCCCAAGTGCTTGGCAATCTCGGCGGCCATGCCAGGATTGGCATTGCCCGTGAAAATCATGAAATCAGTGTGGTGGGGCTGCATGAGCGTCTTTTGCGATGAAATAACTGTGTGTGAATATTCCGGATATCAGCGTATCCAGAATATTTGGCAGGGGAAGAAGGACTCGAACCTTCGCATGCTGGAATCAAAATCCAGTGCCTTAACCAACTTGGCGACTCCCCTACACGGGTCCACAGCATGAAGCTGCAAACCGATTAACCATCGCTGGAGGCCCAACCCTTGAGAGGGTGAACGTCCATATTGCTGCATTTGCGAACCTGCCAGGTACCAGGTACATCTGACAAACTTACATCGCTCAGCATTTGCGCAAACACCGCGCTACCTGAGCCAGTCATTCTAGCATTTAAACCTTTGCCTTCAAGCCACGCAAGGACTTGATTTACAGCAGGGCAGAGGTTTTGCGCGACTGGCTGCAAGTCATTAGTACCGAAGTAATAAGGCTGTGCAGCAAAGCCTGCGAGTATAGCACTATCTGAATCGCGTTTTAAATCTCTTGATGAAAAAATGAGTTTGGTGTCCAGCCCCTCGGGCGGTTTGACCACCGCAAAGCGGGCCGGTGGCAGCGAAATCGGGGTGATTTTTTCGCCAATGCCCTCGACCCAGGCGTTGCTGCCGCCCAGGAAAAACGGCACATCGGCACCCAGTTGCAGGGCTATGGTGTGCAGCTGCGCCAGCGGCAGATTCAGCTTCCACAAACGGTTCAGCGCCAGCAGGCAGGAGGCTGCATCGGACGAGCCACCGCCCATGCCGGCCTGTGCCGGGATGCTTTTGAGCACACCGATGTGCGCGCCCTGGGGGGTGCCGGTGGCCGCTTGCAACGCACGGGCGGCGCGCAGCACCAGATCGTCTGGCGGCAGCGGAGTGCTGAGGTCTTCGCGGCTGAGCTGGCCATCGCTGCGCAATTCAAAGTGCAGGGTGTCGCACCAGTCGATCAGCATGAAGACCGATTGCAGCAGGTGGTAGCCATCCGCGCGGCGGCCGGTGATGTGCAGAAAAAGATTCAGCTTGGCCGGGGCGGCCACGTCGTACAGGGCTTGCATGCTTATTTGTCGAGAACGAGGCGCAGGGTGGCCGTGGGTTCGGGCTGGCTGCGCACCGCGATCAGTCGGCCATCGTTCAGGCGGGCCAGATCGGCCTGCCAGCCCGGCACCGGCGTGTTGCTACCGCGCAACCAGTCGAACAGCGCCGCCAGCGGCAGCGGCGCGCCAGTGGCCTGTGCCACCAGCGCTTCCAGCGACTCAAAAGGCCGTATTTCGCCGTTGGCGTGCAGGGTGGCCGATCCGGGTTGCCATTGCATGCGCGCCACGGTGCCGCCCAGCGGGTTGAAGAGGATGAGCTCGCCAGATTCTGCCGAGCCCTTGAGCTCAAAGCTGGCGGAAAAAGACTGCGCCGCCGATCCATCGACCTGCAAGGCCAGGCGGCCGCTCCAGAAGGCAGACAGGTCGGCGTTTTGGCGACCACTGTTCAGGTGCGCACACCCGGCCAGCAGCAATGCGCACGCCATGAGCGCCCCGCGGCGGGCCAGAGCGGTCACAGCTTGACTTGCAGGCGCTTGAGGGTGCCCAGCAGGGTTTCGTTGTCGCCATTGATCTGCATGCCTTCTTTCCAGATGCTCGTGGCGCGGTCGCGTTGGCCCAGGGCCCACAGCACCTCGCCCAGATGGGCGGCAATTTCGGCATCCGGCTTGGCCTTGAAGGCGCCATCCAGCACGCGCAGGGCTTCGTCGTTATTGCCCATGCGGAACTCGACCCAGCCCAGGCTGTCGGCGATGAAGGGGTCGTTCGGTACAAATTCCAGCGCCTTGCGGATCAATGCGCGGGCTTCGGGCAGGCGCACGTTGCGCTCGGCCAGCGAATAGCCCAGGGCGTTGTAGGCATGGTGGTAGTCGGGTTTGCTGGCGATCAGTTTGCGCAGCAGCCGCTCCATTTCGTCCATCTTGTCGAGCTTTTCGGCCAGCATGGCCTGGTCGTACAGCAGGTCGGCATCGTCGGGATGGTCGGCCACCGACTTGGCCATCAGATCGTAGGCCGTCTGGTACTGTTTGTTGTCGCGCAACAACTGCACTTCGGCCGACAGTTTCATGCGGGCATCTGCGTCTGTGCGCTCGGGCAGGGCTTGCAGCAGGGCGCGGCCCTCGGCCAACTTGCCTTGCTTGGCCAGCAACGAGGCCCGGCGGCCTTGCACGGACAGCAGTTCTTCGGCGTTGGCAATTTTTTGCAGCCAGGCGGAGGCTGCGGGGTAGTCCTTGCGGTTCTCGGCCACCTGCGAAAGGGCCATATACGCCGATGACAGGCCCCGGGTGCGCCCTTCGCCGGGTGGCAGGGGTTCGGCCAGGGCAATGAAGCGCTGCAGCGAAAGCTCGGCGGCGCTGAGCTGGTTTTCCTGGACCTGCAGGCTGCCCTGCACCAACCAGGCATCGGGGAAATCCGGGTTCTGGCTGGTCAGAAGCTTGAGCTGCTGGGTGGCTTCGCCGTAGCGCTGGGCCTCCAGCAGCGCGCGCACGTAGGCCATGCGCAGTTCGGGCAGGGGCTTGCCACCCAGGTAGTGCAGTACCAGGGGCTCGGCCAGCGGGACTCTTGGGCCCATCATTTCCAGGGCTAGCTGCACCGGGCCGGGCGCGGTAATCGACAGTGCCTGGCCGCTACGGGCCGCCTCCAGTGCGCCCGAGGTATCGCCCGCCGCCAGCCGCATGCGGCCCACGGTGGTCCAGGCCGCGGGGCCGACAACCCCGTCCTTCAGGTAGCTGCCCAGCACTTGCTCGACCACCGAGGCCGCCTGGCTTTTGTCGGAGATCTGTGCATAGGTGGGTGGTATGGCGGAGATGGCGGCTGCGCGGTCGGACTCGGTGGCCATCGCCAGCTCGGTCCTGAGCGGCTCGGCCGTGTCGGCCACGCGGTTCAGCGCCAGCAAGATTTGCAGCACGTAGCGGTTGGCATCGCGCGAGGCGGGTTCGGCCTTGCTCCAGACGCGGGCCGCTTGCAGTGCGGCATCGCCGGAGCGCGATTGCAGGGCAATCTCGACCGCGCGGCGGTAGAGGCTGGGGTCGTTGGCCTTGCGGGCACCTTCCAGGTACAGCTGGTAGGCAATGCCGGGTTCGCCGCCTGCGGCATTCAGCTCGCCCAGCAGCACGATGTAGAACAGCTCCCCGTCCAGGGCCGACTGCTCTGGCGTGGCTTCTGAAGCGCTGGGGGCTGCGGCCTCGGGGGCTGCCTGCGCAAATGCGTGCAGGCTGCCCGCGGCCAGAGCCAAAGTTGCCAATCCGTGGGTAGCCAGTCTGATATATCGCTTCATCGGCTCATAATAATCCAAGCCCATTAACGTACGCGATGTAAGGGGCGAAGCCCTCGGTAACGCGATTCCCCTTCTTTACAAGCCCACCATGCCCGAGCTACCCGAGGTTGAAGTCACCCGACTGAGCTTTGCCGACCGCATCCAGGGCGCGCGCATCCATAGCGTGCGCCTGGGCAAACCACTGCGCTGGCCGCTGGGCTACGACCCTGCGCTGCTGGCGGGCCGCACCGTGCTGCAAGTGCGCCGCCGGGGGAAATATTTGCTGTTGGACCTGGATGCGGGTCTGCTGCTGCTGCACCTGGGCATGTCGGGCAGCCTGCATTTCGCGCCCCAGCAGCCCGAGCCGGGCGTGCACGACCACTGCGATGTGGTCACCCACCTGGGCACGTTGCGCCTGCACGACCCGCGCCGATTTGGCGCGGTGGTGTATGCCGACAGCCAGGACGCCCCCGCAGCTGCCAAGCTGCTGGGCCATCTGGGCATGGAGCCGCTGGACGATGGATTTTCTTTACCGGCTTTTTACGCAGGGCTACAGGCGCGCAAAACCGCCATCAAGCAGGTGCTGCTGGCGGGCGAGGTGGTGGTGGGCGTGGGCAACATTTATGCGTCCGAGGCGCTGTTCATTGCCGGTATCCGCCCCACCGTGCGGGCCCACAGCATCAGCAAACCGCGCGCCGCCAAGCTGCATGCCGCCGTGCGCAGCGTGCTGGCCCGGGCGGTACTGAAGGGCGGCAGCACCCTGCGGGACTTCTCCAACGCCCATGGCGAGAGCGGCTACTTCCAGCTCGAAGCCATGGTCTACGACCGCCAGGGCCTACCCTGCCGGGTGTGCGGCACGCCCATCCAGCAAATACGCCAGGGCCAGCGGTCCACCTACTTTTGCCCGGTGTGCCAAAAGCGCTAGTGCTATATTGATTTTTTGTACTTTTATTACCGATCGATCCCTCTGTGGCGACCTCCTTCAATGACCAACTAGGCCAGCATGGCGCGTGGCGGCGTGAGCTGGCGCTGCGCTTGAAGCTGCTGTCGGCCTGGATGAAAGAGCACGCGCTGATGGATGCCGGGGTGGAAGCCCGGCTGCGGCGGCTGGAAGACCAGATGCGCAGCGACAAAGTGATGGTCGCCTTTGTGGCCGAGTTCTCGCGCGGCAAGTCGGAGATGATCAACGCGGTGTTCTTTGCCGGTTACGGCCGCCGCATCATGCCTGCCAGCGCGGGCCGCACCACCATGTGCCCCACCGAGCTGGGCTATGACGCAGATGTGCCGCCCAGCCTGCGGTTGCTGCCCATCGAGTCGCGCCTGCACCCCCAGTCGCTGGCCGACTGGCGCCAGGCCCCGGAACAATGGACCCATATCGCCCTGGACGTGAACGACGCGGCCCAGCTGGCCCAGACCATGGAAAAGGTCACCGAGGTGCGCAGCGTGAGCCAGGAGGAAGCCCGTGCGCTGGGCTTCTGGCACGACCAGGAACCCGACGACAACCCGCCGCTGGATGCCGAGGGCCGGGTCGAAGTGCCTCGCTGGCGGCATGCGCTGGTCAACATGGCGCACCCGCTGCTGCTGCAAGGCCTGGTGATTCTGGATACGCCGGGGCTGAATGCCATCGGCGCCGAGCCCGAGCTGACCGTCAACCTGATCCCCCAGGCCCACGCGGTGGTCTTTATCCTGGGGGCCGACACCGGGGTCACCAAGTCCGACCTGTCCGTCTGGCGCGACCACCTGCGCCCCGCGACCGACGCCATGGAGACCCGGTTGGTGGTTTTAAACAAGGTCGATACCCTGTGGGACGCGTTGAGCACGCCCGAGCAGGTGCAGCTGCAGGTAGACCGCCAGCGGGTTGCCTCGGCGGCGCTGCTGGGGGTGCCCGCGCAGCGGGTACTGGCGGTGTCGGCGCAAAAGGGCTTGGTGGCCAAGATCACCGACGATGGGCCCCTGCTGCATGCCAGCGGTCTGCCCGCGCTGGAAGTGGTGCTGGGCCAAGGCATCCTGGGCCAGCGGCAGGACATCCTGCGCTCCGCCGTGGCGCGCGGCATCACCGACCTGCGCACCGAAACCAGCCGCGTGCTACACGTGCGCCGCCGCGACCTGGCCGAGCAAAAAATGGAGCTGCAGGGCCTGGGCGGCAAAAACCTGACCGTGGTGAAGAACATGCGCCAGCGCATCGAACAGGAAAAGCACGAGTTCGACATGGGCAACGCCAAGGTCCACGCCGTGCGCGCTATCCAGCTCAAGTTGCTGGGCGAGGCCTACGTCTTGCTGGGCAGCCGCACCCTGAAGGCCGAGATGGCGGTGCTGGCCGCGGCACTGCAAAAACCCGGCTGGAAGCGCGGCGTGAAAGGCGTGTACGCCGCCACCTTTGCCCGGCTGCGCGATAACCTGGCCAAGGCCTATACCGCGGGGGAAGAAATCCACAGCATGCTGGCCGCCACCTTTGGCCAGCTCAACACCGAATTCGGCTTCTCGCTGCTGCTGGCCGACGCACCCGATGCGCAGCACTTCCAGGCCGAGCTGGCCGAGATTGAAGCCAGCCACGTACAGTATCTGAGCCTGCGCAACGCCCTGAAGCTGGCCCAGCCCGAATTTGCCGAACGCCTGGTGCGGGCACTGCGCTCGCGGCTGCGCGGGGTCAACCAGTCGGCCTTTGACGAGCTGGAGCTGTGGAGCAAATCGGCATCCGCCCAGCTTGAAGACCAACTCAAGGAGCGCCGCAAAAGCTTCACCCGCCGCCTCGAAGGCATCGACCGCATGCAGACCGCCGCCGGGGGGCTGGATGCGCAGGTGGCCGAGATCGAGGACCAGGAGGCCGTGCTGGGCCAGTTCGAATCCCGTTTGCAGCTGCTGACCTCGTATTTTTTGACCACCGCCGCACCCCGGCCCTCTTTGGAATGAATCCGGTATGACTTTAGCGGCAGCGTATGCGGCCCCCCAGGCGGTCGCCACCGCCTTCGCCTCCCAGGTGATCCATTGGCAAAAGACCCACGGCCGCAACAGCCTGCCGTGGCAGAACACCCAGGACCCGTACCGCGTGTGGTTGTCGGAAATCATGCTGCAGCAGACCCAGGTGAGCTCGGTGCTGGAGTACTTTCCACGCTTTCTGGCCCGTTTTCCCGATGTGCGAAGCCTGGCCGCCGCCAGCCTGGACGATGTGCTGGCCCTGTGGAGTGGCCTGGGCTACTACAGCCGCGCCCGCAACCTGTACCGCTGCGCCCAGCAGGTGGTGGAGGTGCATGGCGGGCGCTTTCCGCCGACCGCCGAGCTGCTGCAAACCCTGCCCGGCATTGGCCGCTCGACGGCTGCCGCCATCGCCTCGTTTTGCTATGGCGAGCGCGCGGCGATTCTGGATGCCAACGTCAAGCGCGTGCTGACCCGGGTGCTGGGATTTGGGGCCGATCTGGCCGTGGCCGCCAATGAGCGGGCCCTGTGGGAGCAGGCCACCGCCTTGCTCCCGGCCCAGGCCGGGCTGGACACCATGCCGCGCTACACCCAAGGTCTGATGGACCTGGGCGCCACCGTCTGCGCGCCGCGCCAGCCCACCTGCCTGCTGTGCCCGGTGCAGCCGGTGTGCCTGGCCCAGCGCGAGGGCGCACCCGAGAAATACCCGGTCAAAACCCGCAAGCTCAAGCGCAGCACCGAATCCTGGTGGCTGCTGTGGGCGCAAGACGGTGCCGGGCGCGTGTGGCTGCAGCGGCGCCCCGACGCGGGTGTGTGGGCGGGGCTGTACTGCCTGCCGGTGTTTGACAGCCGCGAGGCCTTGGCGGCATCGGTGGGCGCAACGGTGCTGGACGACCTGCCGGTGTTTCTGCACGTGCTGACGCACAAGGACTTGTACCTGCACCCGGTGCAAACCCAGTGGCCGCAAGACGCCCGCCCCGGCCCGCACGGCGACTGGGTCGAGGCCCAGCGCTGGCCCGACATGGGCCTGCCCGCACCCATACGCAAGCTGCTGTCTGCTATATAATCAGTAGCTGCTCACGCTGATGGAATAAGCGCTAGAGGCCAAAAAGTCTTAAAAAACGGTGGCGCCACCTGAGATGGGTGGCAGGTCGCCCCGTGCATCCAGTTCGCGGTGCCGCTTCAGCGTGACCCAGCGTTTGCTGAAGGTGGCGGCCAACTGCTCCACCAGGTAGACCGAGCGGTGCTGCCCGCCGGTGCAGCCTATGCCCACCGTGACGTAGCTGCGGTGGTCGCGGGCCAGCGGCTCCAGCCAGTGGGTTAAAAACTTCTCGATGTCGTTGAACATCTGCGCCACGTCGGGGCTTTGGCGCAAAAACGCCGCCACCGCGTCATCGCGCCCGGTCAGGGGGCGCAGGTCGGGCTCGTAGTGCGGATTCGGCAGCATGCGCACATCAAACACAAAGTCGGCATCCACCGGAATGCCGCGCTTGAAGGCGAAGGACTCGAACACCAGCGTCAACTGCGCCTCGGGTGCGGCGATCAGCGACTTGATGTAGCCCTGCAACTGCGAGGCGCGGATGAAGCTGGTGTCCAGCACATGGGCTTTTTCGCGCAGGTCGGCCAGCAGCTCGCGCTCCAGCTCGATGGCTTCGACTAGGGCGTGCTGCTGGTCGGTGCGCTCGGAGCGCGACAGCGGGTGCTTACGCCGCGTCTCGGAGTAGCGGCGCACCAGGGTGTCGGTGGCCGAGTCGAGGAACAGCGATTT